>JBCCHW010000039.1:0-21276 GCA_039028555.1 Pseudomonadota bacterium
GCTGGCCTCGACGGGATACGCGAAGCGATAAGAATTAATCGCAACTTCAAAGGGAAGAGACCATTGCCAAACGGGAGTCCGCAAGTAACCCCAACTGGCCATTAAGAACCCCCCCGCAAGGCAAGCACGACAATTATGACACCGATCTGATGCGCGCCCTGATCGAGGCCTCGGCACAGGCCACAGGTGTCGATCCCGACAATGAGCGTCTGGCGGTTCACCACCGGGTCATTGCCGATCACCTGCGCTCGACATCCTTTTTGATTGCGGATGGTGTTTTGCCGTCGAATGAAGGGCGCGGGTATGTGCTGCGCCGGATCATGCGCCGGGCGATGCGCCACGCGCACCAATTGGGTGCGGACCATCCGCTGATGTACCGGCTGGTTGGCGAGTTGGTGTCGCAGATGGGCCAGGCTTTTCCCGAGCTTGTGCGGGCGCAGGCCCTGATCACCGAGACGCTCGAGACCGAGGAGGTCCGCTTTCGCAAGACCCTCGACCGGGGGCTCGGCCTTTTGGAGTCGGAACTGGCGGTGCTCGGCGATGACACGCCGCTGCCTGGCGAGACGGCGTTCAAGCTGTATGACACCTATGGTTTTCCGCTTGATCTGACGCAGGATGCCCTGCGTGAGCGCGGCAAGGTGGTCGATACCGACGGGTTCGATGCCGCCATGGCGGCGCAAAAGGCCAAGGCGCGGGCGGCGTGGTCGGGCTCGGGCGATGCCGCGGAGGATACTCTGTGGCTCGATCTGCGTGAGGCGCATGGCGCGACGGAGTTTCTGGGCTATGAGACCGAGAAAGCTGAAGGTGTCATCATCGCGCTGATTGCCGATGGGGTCGAGGTCGACAACGTCCGGGAGGGCGATGAAGTTCAGGTTTTGTTGAACCAGACACCATTCTACGGCGAGAGCGGGGGCCAGGTTGGCGATCAGGGCCGCATCACGACCGATACCGGTGTTGTCGAGGTCTCGACCACACGAAAGCGTGCTGGAGATCTGTATATTCATCTGGGTCGGGTCGTGACGGGCACCGTCCGGGTCGGCGAGGCGGCCGAGCTCGAGATCGATCACGCCAGTCGCGGTTCCGTCCGGGCCAACCATTCGGCGACGCATCTGATGCACGAAGCGCTGCGGGGAACGCTCGGTGATCATGTGGCCCAGCGGGGCAGTCTGGTCGCGCCAGACCGGCTGAGATTTGACTTCTCTCACAACAAGGCCGTCGATCCCGCCGAGATCGACCGGATCGAGCGTGAGGTGAATGGCTATATCCGCCAGAACAGCCCTGTCTCGACCCGGATCATGACTCCGGAAGATGCGCAGGACATGGGTGCGCGGGCGTTGTTCGGGGAGAAATATGGCGAAGAGGTCAGGGTGGTGTCGATGGGCACCCGCCCCGATGGCGAGGCAGGGCCTGCCGGACAGGTCTACTCCCTCGAGCTCTGCGGTGGCACGCATGTGGGCCGGACGGGCGATATAGGCGTCTTTGTGGTGACGAGCGAAGGCGCGTCCTCCTCTGGGATCCGGCGGATCGAAGCGCTGACCGGCGAGGCGGCGTTCGACTATCTCTCGGCCCGGGATCAGCGCCTTGCTGAAGTGGCGCTCGCCTTGAAGGCACGCCCGGAGGAGACGGCGGATCGGGTTCGTGGATTGCTCGACGAGCGGCGCAAGCTGGAAGGCGAGGTCGCGGAACTGCGCCGGCAATTGGCACTGGGCGGCGGTGGTGTGGCGGAGGCCGCACGCAAGGTCAACGGTGTCACCTTCCACGGTCAGGTTCTGAGCGGGGTGGCGGCCAAGGATCTGCGCGGCCTGATCGATGAGCATAAATCGCGGCTCGGCTCCGGCGCCGTCGTGCTCGTCGCCGACACGGGCGGCAAGGCCGCCGTGGCAGCAGGGGTCACGGAGGATCTGCTGGGCCGCATATCCGCCGTTGATCTCGTGCGTGCGGCCGTTGGTGAACTGGGCGGCAAAGGCGGCGGGGGCCGGCCCGACATGGCACAGGGCGGAGGGCCGGACGCCGGCAAAGCAAGCGATGCGCTGGCTGCAGCCGAAGCGGTGCTTGTGGGGTGATGCGGCGGCGCACTCCCCTGCCACCATTGCGTGGCGGGATCACCGTTTCGCCTGCCCACCCGCCCGCGCGCCGCCGATTTCGGGTGTGGCGCTGGCGGGACCGGGCAAGCGGTCTCACATGAGCATGCCCATCGGATCTTCGAGATTGCGTTTGATTGCGTCGACGAACCGGGCGCCGAGCGCGCCGTCGATGACCCGGTGATCGCAGGAGAGCGTCACCGACATTACGGTTGCGACCGCGACCGTGCCCTCCTTGACCACCGGTTTCTGCACGCCTGCTCCGACGGCCAGGATCGAGCCATGAGGCGGATTGATCACCGCGTCGAAGTTGTCGATCCCAAACATGCCGAGATTTGAGATGGCGAAGCTGCCACCCTGATACTCATGCGGGGCCAGTTTTTTGTCGCGTGCGCGTGTGGCGAGATCCTTCATCGTGGCGGAAATGGCGGAGAGCGGCTGCATTTCCGCGTCCCTGATCAGCGGGGTGAAGAGCCCGCCTTCGATCGCCACGGCGACGGCGACATCGGAGGCCTTGAACCTCAGAATCCGGTCGCCCGCCCAGACGGCGTTGCAGTCCGGCACTTCCTGGAGCGCGATTGCGCAAGCCTTGATGATGTAATCGTTGACCGAGAGCTTGATGCCGCGCGCCTCGCCACGGGCATTCATCTGTTTGCGCAGGCTTAGCAAGGCATCGAGCTCGATATCCCGGCGCAGATAGAAATGCGGGATTGTCTGTTTGGCCTCCTGAAGGCGTGCGGCGATGGTCTTGCGCATGCCGTCAAGTGAGATTTCCTCGAAGTCCCGGTCGGGATAGAGCGCCTTGATCGCATCGGTTCCGGGGCCAGAGGGCATGGTTGCAGCGGCGGCCGGTTGGGGAGCAGCGCTCACGGCCGGTGCGGGCGTTGCGTTCTCCACATCCGCCTTGACGACCCGGCCATGGGGGCCGCTGCCCTTGATCTGGCTGAGGTCGAGCCCTTTTTCGGCAGCGATTCGGCGCGCCAGCGGGGAGGCGAAGATCCGCCCGCCGGTTGCGGTTGTGGGAGCCGCAGGTGCAGGCGTCGCGACAGTGGTTGGCGGCGCTGGCGTTTCGGTGGCGGGTTCAGAGGCCGCCGCGGCAGGGGCCGGGCTGGCGGCCGGGGCGGCGGGTGCCGCCTCGATGGCGCTTGCATCCTCGCCGTCTTCCAACAGAACCGCGATCGGCACGTTGACCTTTACCCCCTCGGTCCCTTGTGCCACGAGGATCTTGCCAATCACACCCTCATCGACGGCTTCGACTTCCATTGTCGCCTTGTCGGTCTCGATCTCGGCGATCAGATCGCCCGAGGTGACGGTGTCGCCCTCCTTGACCAGCCATTTCGCGAGGTTGCCCTCTTCCATGGTGGGGGACAGGGCGGGCATCAGGATCTGGATTGGCATCGCTCTTTCCCCTCAGCGGTAGCAGACGGATTTGGCGGCATCGACCACCTCGGGTGTGGTGACGAGCGCCAGGCGTTCGAGATTGGCGGCATAGGGCATGGGCACGTCCTTGCCGGTGAGATTGATCACCGGGGCGTCGAGATAGTCGAAGGCCTGCTGCATCAGCACGGCGGAGATATGATTGCCGATCGAGCAGACCGGCCAGCCTTCCTCAACTGTGACGCAACGGTTCGTCTTCATGACCGAGCGGATCACGGTGTCTGTATCCATCGGGCGCAGCGTGCGAAGGTCGATAACCTCGGCAGAGATCCCGTCTTCGGCCAGCGCATCGGCGGCCTCGAGTGCATAGGTCATGCCGATACCAAAGCTGACGAGTGTCACATCGGTGCCTTCGCGCCAGACCCGCGCCTTGCCGATGGGAACGGTATAGTCGGCGAGTTCGGGAACCTCGAATGTGCGACCATAAAGGATCTCGTTCTCGAGAACGATCACCGGGTTGGGGTCGCGGATCGCGGACTTGAGCAATCCCTTTGCGTCCGATGCAGCATAGGGCATGCAGACTTTCAAGCCCGGGATCTGCGAGTACCAGGCGGCGTAGTCCTGGCTGTGTTGCGCGGCCACACGGGCCGCGGCGCCATTCGGACCACGGAAAACGATAGGACAGCGCATCTGCCCGCCGGACATGTAGTGGGTCTTTGCTGCCGAGTTGATGATCTGATCTATTGCCTGCATGGCAAAGTTGAACGTCATGAACTCGACGATGGGCTTGAGGCCGGCAAAGGCCGCGCCGACACCGATGCCGGTAAAGCCATGCTCGGTGATCGGGGTATCGATCACCCGTCGGGCAGAGAATTCGGCCAGCAACCCTTCGGTGATCTTGTAAGCCCCCTGATACTCGGCGACTTCCTCGCCCATCACAAAGACATCTTCGTCGCGGCGCATCTCTTCGGCCATCGCATCGCGCAGCGCGACACGGACGGTTTGCTCGACCATTGGCGTGCCTTCGGGCCATTCAGGTTCGGCGGCGACGACGGCGACCGGGGCCGCGGGTGCGGCTGGGGCGGCGGGTTCTGTTGCAGAGGCTGCTGATGCGGGGTCGGCGCTGGCCGCCGGTGCGCTGGGTGCGATGCTGATGGCCGAGGCGTCTTCGCCGTCCTCCAGCAGCACCGCGATCGGCGTGTTTACTTTGACCCCTTCGGTGCCCTCGTCGATCAGCAACTTGCCGACGGTGCCTTCATCGACTGCTTCGACCTCCATGGTCGCCTTGTCTGTTTCGATCTCGGCGATGATATCACCAGAGGCGACGGTGTCGCCCTCCTTGATCAGCCATTTGGCAAGATTGCCTTCTTCCATGGTGGGAGAGAGGGCGGGCATAAGAATTTGTACTGGCATTGAAAATCCCCCCTCAGGCGTCGGCCAGAATATCGGTATAGAGCTCGTCCAGCGCGGGCTCCGGGCTGTCCTGGGCAAACAGCGCAGCCTCGTTGATGATGGCTTTGATCTCCTTGTCGACGTCTTTCAGCGCGGCCTCGTCGGCAATACCCTGGTCGAGTAACACCTTGCGCAGCCCGTCGATCGGGTCGTGTTCCTCGCGCATTTTCGAGACTTCCTCGCGCGTCCGGTACTTGGCGGGGTCGGACATCGAGTGGCCGCGATAGCGATATGTCTTCACCTCGAGGATATAGGGCCCGTTCCCCGCGCGGCAGTGTTCGAGCGCGACGGCGCCTGCCTCGCGCACAGCCAGCACATCCATTCCGTCAACCTCTTGCCCCGCAATGCCAAAGGCCTCTCCCCGCGTATGCAGGCCGGGTGTCGATGTTGACCGTGACTGCGCCGTGCCCATGGCGTAGTGGTTGTTCTCGATCACAAAAACGACGGGCAGGTTCCAAAGGGCTGCCATGTTGAAGGTCTCATAGACCTGTCCCTGGTTCGAGGCGCCGTCGCCAAAATACACGACCGAGACCTTGCCGTTATCACGATAGTTGTTCGCAAAGGCGAGGCCCGCGCCGATGGGTACCTGTGCCCCGACGATGCCGTGCCCGCCAAAGAAGTTCTTTTCCGACGAGAACATGTGCATCGAGCCGCCCTTGCCCTTGGAATACCCGCCCGCGCGGCCCGTCAATTCGGCCATGACGCCCTTTGGGTCCATGCCGGTGGCGAGCATATGCCCGTGGTCCCGATAGGATGTGGTGACCTGATCCCCGTCGGTGCATTGGCTTTGCAGTCCGACGACGACGGCTTCCTGGCCGATATAGAGATGGCAGAATCCGCCGATCAGGCCCATGCCGTACAACTGGCCGGCCTTTTCTTCGAACCGCCGGATCAGCAGCATGTCGCGGTAATATCCGAGCATCTCCTCTGGCCCGGGTGCGTTCTTGCGCCGTGTCGCTTTTCTGGCGGCCATTCAATCCTCCCAGCTTTGATATCGTTTGGCCCTTGAGGGGCCGTTAATTCACCTTAAGATACCCATTTCCGCACGGAACGCACGAATAAGTGTCGCCAAATCCTTGCGATGATCACAATAGTCGAGAAGGATGATTTCAGCGGTTTTGCGGGTCTGGTTTGTTTGTGTCCGAGATCTGCGGGGCACATGGCCTATTCCACGATGATCTCGTCACCCCTTGTATAGCCAAGAACCTTGCGCGCCCGCTCATCGAGCAGATCGAGGTCGAGATTCTCCGGACCCAGACGTTCGACCAGATTGGCCAGCCGGTCGCGCTCGGCGCGCAAGTCGTCGAGCTGAGCCTTCATCCGCTCTTCCTGATGGCTGGCATCCCGGAGTTCGGACAGCCCATGCTGACCATAAAGGCCCGAGTGACCAAAGGCGATCAATGCCGTTAGGATTATCAGCGACAATCCGGGCACGACGATCTGGCCCCAATCAATGCGCTTGAACACCTGGCTGCCTTCCCTCGTCCACTTGTGCCCCGAGCCGGCGCCTGTCGCGCCTCTCACCGTCATCTTGCACGATGTTACGGGGAAAGGGGGTGATTCCCGGCGTCGCGCCGGATTTGCCTGGTTAAGTGAGTCCTGCAGGCAACAGCTCAGCGTTTGATCATGCTGCGCCCCGCATACTGCGCGGCGGGCCCGAGTTGTTCCTCGATCCGGATCAACTGATTGTATTTGGCCAGCCTGTCCGAACGGGCGAGCGAACCGGTTTTGATCTGACCGCAATTGGTGGCCACGGCAAGATCGGCGATGGTGGCATCCTCGGTCTCGCCCGAGCGGTGCGACATCACCGCCGTGTATGAGGCGCGGTGTGCCATGTCGACCGCTGCGAGTGTTTCCGAGAGCGAGCCGATCTGATTGACCTTCACCAGAATCGAATTGCCTGTTTCGTTCTTGATGCCATGGGCGAGGCGTTCGGTATTGGTTACGAAAAGGTCGTCGCCGACCAGCTGGCAATGCCCGCCGATCAGATCGGTCAGCGCCTTCCAGCCTGTCCAGTCATCCTCGGCCATGCCGTCTTCGATCGAGATAATCGGGTAGTCGTTGACCAAAAGCGCGAGATAGCCGGCCATTTCCTCGGAGGTGAGGGTGAGATCCTCGCCCTTGAGATGGTATTTGCCGTCTTCGTAGAACTCGGTCGACGCGGCGTCGAGGGCGAGATAGACATCTTCGCCCGCCTTGTACCCGGCCTTCTCGATCGAGGTCATGATGAAGTCGAGCGCCTCGCGCGTTGAGCCGATATTGGGGGCGAAGCCGCCCTCATCGCCGACATTGGTGTTGTGGCCGGCCTTCTTGAGCCCTGTTCTGAGGGTCTGGAAAATCTCCGAGCCCCAGCGCACGGCCTCGGCGATGCTCGTGGCGCCGACCGGCATGACCATGAATTCCTGGATGTCGATCGGATTGTCGGCATGTTCGCCGCCATTGACGATGTTCATCATCGGAACCGGCAGCGTGCGCGCCGCGACGCCGCCGATATAGCGGTACAGGGGAAGGCGAGACACCGATGCTGCCGCCTTGGCGGTGGCAAGCGAGGTGCCAAGGATCGCGTTCGCACCGAGTTCGGCCTTGTTCGGGGTGCCGTCGAGCGCGATCATCGCGGCGTCGATGGCTTCCTGTTCGGTCGCGTCCATGCCGGTGAGTTTTTCGGCGATGGGGCCATTGACGCCGGCGACAGCCCTTTGCACGCCCTTGCCGCCATAGCGTTGCTCACCATCGCGCAGTTCGACGGCTTCATGTGCGCCGGTCGATGCGCCTGAGGGAACGGCGGCCCGGCCCATGGATCCGTCATCAAGGATCACGTCCACTTCAACAGTCGGGTTGCCGCGGCTGTCGAGGATCTCGCGGGCGGTGATGTCGATGATGGCGGGCATGTCGCGCTCCCTGGTTTGTGATTGCGGTGATGCCATACACGCAGCGCCGGGTCAGAACAATGTAACGGCGCGCCGCAGGGGCGCGCCGTTGTGAGTTTGGTTTCACGCCCGGCTGGGCGGGATCCAGCGTGTCCCTGCGGGCCACGACTGCCCGCCCACCCGGCCATGGGCGCGGATCAATTGTCGAAAGCGACTTCTTCGACGATCTTCACCGCGTCGGGACGGCCATCGGCGATCTTGGCGAGCGGAAGGGTGTCACGCTTGAAGTCGCCCCAGCTGGCAACGAGATCGGAGGCCGGGACGCTTTCGAGGACCGGGTACTCGGCATTGATCTCGGCATAGATGCCCTGACCCTCGGGCGAGGCCAGAAACTCCATCATCTGGAGCGCTTCGTCGCGATTGGGCGCGGATTTGGTCATCGCCATACCGGAGATGTTCATATGCGTCCCGTCAGTCTCGTCAAAGGTCGGAAAGACGATACGGACCGAATCCGCCCATTGCCTTTGCTCTTCCTGCTTGAGCATGGCGGCCATGTAATAGGTGTTGCCCACTGAAATGTCGCATTCGCCGGCCCAGATTGCCTTGACCTGTGCCCGGTCGTTGCCTTTGGGTTTCCGGGCCAGATTGGATTTGATGCCCTCAAGCCAGGTCTTGGTCGCATCGCGGCCATGATGCGCCTCGTAAGCCGAGATCAGCGCGAGATTATAGGCGTTGCTGCCCGGGCGGATGCAGATCCGGCCCTTCCATTTGGGGTCGGCGAGATCCTCATAGGTGGTGACTTCGCCATCCGCGACGCGCTCTTTCGATGCGTAGACGATGCGGGCCCGGGAGGTGAGGCCGAACCAGTGGCCATCGGGATCGCGCATGGCTTCGGGGATGTTGGTCTCGAGGATCTCGGAGCTGACTGGCTGCGTGACACCGCCATCCGCCACGGCTTTGAGGCGGCTGATATCGACTGTCAGGACCAGATCTGCCGGGGACCGGTCACCTTCTGCCTGGAGGCGTTCGAGAAGCCCCTTCTTGAGGAAAACCACATTGGTCTGGATCCCCGTTTTTTCGGTGAAAGCATCCGTCAGCGGTTTGATCAGTTCGGGCTGGCGGTAGGAATAAATGTTAACATCGGCCAGAGCTGATGTTGCGGTCAAGGTAACGGTGGCGATGGCGAGAGCGAGGTGGCGCATCGTAGATTCTCCCTATCGGTGCGGATGCAGATCCGAATATCTGAGGGAAACGCTCAGATCAATCGTCGAGTGAGCGACTCTTTTTCATCCGCCCTGTTTTTCGGCGGCTTTGACATGATCCCAGAGCGCGTCCATTTCAGCGAGGCTTGCCTCTTGGGGGGTGCGACCGCGTTCGGCCAAAAGCCGCTCGACACCCCTGAAACGGCGGTCGAATTTGGCCGTCGCTCGGCGCAGAGCGGATTCGGGATCGACCTCCAGATGGCGGGCAAGATTGGCCAGCACAAAGAGCAGGTCGCCATATTCCTCTTCGATGCGGGCGGGCGCGCCACCGATCTCTTCGGTGAGTTCGGCGGCCTCTTCGGAGACCTTGGCCAGCACGTCCTGCGGATCGCTCCAGTCAAAGCCGACCTTTGCCGCGCGTTTGGTGAGTTTCAGCGCCCGGGTCATGCCAGAGAGCGAGGTCGGTACACCGTCGAGAACGCTGTCGCGAGTCTCGCCGCGTTCGTGGCGTTCCTCGGCCTTGATGGACTCCCAGTCGACGCTGTCGGGGTCGGCACGTTCCGCGCCGGGTGCATTGCCAAAGACATGGGGGTGGCGGCGGAGCATTTTGTCGGAGATCCCGCGCGCCACATCGCTGAAGGTGAACAGCCCCGCTTCCTCGGCGATGCGCGCATGGTAGATGACCTGCAGCAACAGATCGCCCAACTCGTCGCAAATCGCGCGCGGGTCGCCTTGCTCGATGGCATCCGCGACTTCGCAGGCTTCCTCGACCGTGTAGGGGGCGATCGAACGAAAGTCCTGTTCGCGATCCCAGGGGCATCCATCGGGGGCGCGCAGGCGGGCCATGATTTCCAACAGACGTTCGAGACCCGCCATGCGATCAAAGACCAGGGCGTCTGATCTGGCGCGCTGAAGGGGGCGTTTCATTGACGGGCCTCCGATCTGATATTGTAGAAGTTGCCCGCCAGGATCAGTCCCGCACCGACAAAGACCGCAACTTCGAGTTGCTCATGATACAGCAGCATCCCGACCACCGCGATCACCGGCAGACGCAGGAAGTCGATCGGCGAGACGACCGATGCCGGGGCAAGACTTAGCGCCATGGTGATCGAGAGATGCGCCGTCAGACCGCAAATACCGATCAGGAGCGACCACAGGATGTTGATGCCCGTCGGCAACGCCAGATCGGCGTCGTAGCCGGCGAATCCGATGCCCATGACGGATTGCATGAGTGTCATCCAGAAGAGGATCGTCCAGACCGAATCCTGCCGGGAGAGTTTTTTCGTCATAACGATCATACTGCCAAAGCATACGGCGCTCAAAAGCGCAAAGAGATGCCCGGCCTCCAGCGGTACCACACCGGGGCGGGCGATGATCAGGATGCCGATGAACCCCAATCCCGCAGCGACGAGCCTGGCTCTGGTCATGGCCTCCCCGATGAACAGGGCGGCAAACAGCGTGACCCAGATAGGTGTGGTGAATTCAAGCGCAAAGAGATGCGCCAGCGGGATCAGCGTGATGGCATAGAACCACAGATTCTGCCCGGTGAAGTGAAAGATGTTCCGCCCGAGGTGCAGGCCGATCTGTCGGGTTCGGATTGTGGGAAGCAGGCCCCTGGCCGCGCCATAGCCCGTGATCACCACCAAACCGAACAAGGACCGGTAGAGCATGAGCTCGAATGTATCGAGCTCGCTGGCCACTTCGCGCCCCGCGACCGCCATCACCGAAAAGGAGATGATCGAGCCAATCATCCAGAACGCGGCTTTGATTATCGGGTTCATCGGATCCGGTCCGCGCGTTCTTGTGGCGTATAACCTAGCAGGGCCAGCCCCTCCCAACCTGCGGCCTTCAACAGATTGAACCACCAGGCCAGCGTTTCGCGGGTCATCGATGTGATGCGCCGGGTCCAGTGGTCGTATTCCAGTCCCGGTGCGGCAACGAGGTCTACATCCGATCTGCCGAAGAAGGTCGCCAGTGCTGCCGCGCGGCGCAGATGATAGGCGTCTGTCACCAGTGCCAGCGAGTTGAAGCCGCGCTCGTCTGCAAGGTCGAACGACAGTATGAGATTCTGGAAGGTCGAGATGGCCGCAGGCTCGGCAATCAGGGCCGACGGCTCTGCCCCATAGCTTTCAGCAAGGCGCACCATCCGTTCCCCCTGTGGCACGCCGCGGTCTTTCGGGCCCATGCCGCCCGACATGATGAGTGCCCTTGCCTTGCCCGATTTCAGCAACTGCACCCCTGTCCATACCCGCCGGCGGGTTGAATACGACAACACCCCATCGGGATCCGTTCCCCCCGCCAGCACGATGGCCGCGTCGACCGGTGCAGAAATCGAACGGCCCAGCAGGTGCTGGTCACGCATCGACCACGAACTGGCGATCACGGCAATCAGCGTCGCAAAATAGAGGAGGATACCCAGACCGACCGCTGCAATCAGGCAGCGGGCGATCATTCCCACTCGATCGTTCCCGGTGGCTTCGACGTGATGTCATACGTGACCCGATTGATTCCACGTACCTCGTTGATGATCCGGTTGGCGGTACGGCCCAGGAACTCGTGGCTGAACGGGTAGTAATCTGCCGTCATGCCATCGACCGAGGTGACGGCCCGCAGGGCGCAGACATAGTCATAGGTCCGCCCGTCGCCCATGACGCCGACCGTGCGCACGGGAAGCAAAACGGCAAAGGCCTGCCAGATCTCGTCGTAGAGACCCGCTTTGGCGATCTCGTCGAGATAGATCACATCGGCCTGTCGCAGGATATCCAGCTTCTCGGCCGTGATCTCTCCCGGGCAGCGGATCGCGAGGCCGGGACCGGGGAACGGGTGGCGGCCGATAAAGGCCTCCGGCAGATCCAGTTCACGGCCAAGCGCCCGGACCTCGTCCTTGAACAGTTCGCGCAGTGGTTCGACCAGGGCCATGTCCATCCGTTCGGGCAGGCCGCCCACATTGTGGTGCGACTTGATCGTTACCGAGGGACCGCCAGAGAAACTGACGCTTTCGATCACATCGGGGTACAGTGTTCCCTGGGCCAGGAATTTCGCGCCGCCGACACTTTTCGCATGTTTTTCAAAGACATCAATAAAGAGGCGCCCGATCGTCTTGCGCTTGACCTCGGGATCCGTGACCCCTTTGAGTTCGCCGAGGAAAAGGTCGGTGTCGTCCGAATGGATCAGCGGAATATTGTAGTGGTCCCGAAACAGCGAGACGACCTGGTCCGCCTCACCCGCCCGCATCATCCCGGTATCCACAAAGACACAAACGAGCTGGTCCCCGATCGCCTGATGGATCAGCACGGCGGCGACCGAGGAGTCCACGCCTCCCGAAAGGCCGCAGATGACCTTGCCGTCTCCCACCTGCGCACGGATCTCCTCGATCGCCTGATCCTTGTAGGCGGCCATGGTCCAGTCGCCTGTCATGCCTGCGATGTTGTGGGTGAAGTTCTTCAGCATCGCCGCGCCGGCGGGTGTGTGGTGCACCTCCGGGTGAAACATGACGCCATAGAACTTGCGCGCCGGATCCGCCAGCACGGCGCAGGGGGCATTGGGCGAAGCGCCCTGAACGCAGAATCCGGGAGGGAGTGCCGTTACCCTGTCGCCATGAGACATCCAGACCTCGGTCTCGCCGCCAGGTGCGGCGACGCCGGCCATCAGGTCGGACTCGGTGTCCATGGTAACAAAGGCGCGGCCAAACTCCCGATGATGGCCGCCCTCGGCTTTGCCGCCAAGCTGATGCACCAGAACCATCTGGCCGTAACAGATGCCAAGCACCGGGACGCCAAGTTCGAAGATTTCCGGTGCGGCCCGCGGGCTGCCCTCGTCCTCGACGCTTGCCGGGCCGCCAGAGAGAATGACAGCCTTGGGGCTGAGCGCCTGCAAAAGCGTGGCATCGACCGACTGGAAGGGGTGGATCTCGCAATAAACATTCGTCTCGCGCAGCCGGCGCGCGATCAACTGAGTGACCTGCGAGCCGAAATCGACGATCAGGCAGATCTCGTGGGAAGCATTGCTCATGGGGGCGGAATCTCTATCCTGCGGTTTGGACATCTATAGGCAGGGTGCCGGGCGCTGTCACCCTCTGGTACCGGGCGCCGTTGCGCCGACGGGTGCCAATTGCGACGCGGAATGTCGCATTGGGACCCGGGAAGGGCGAAAACTTCCACGACGCTGGATCCGAGCGCGCTTAAATCATGAACGTAACAGAACAAAGGTCGGCATCTGGGTGCAGGCCCACCGGGAACAGGAGCTGTTGGGATGACCGACGCACAGGAACACGAGGGCGGACGCAGGCGAGTACGTGGCGGCGGTGCCGCCCGCCGGGCGGAACGAACAGCAGTACGGATCGAGTGCGCCCGGTTCATCGAACGTAACATCCCCAATTTCGAGATCCTGAACGACGAAGCGATCGAGATCATCGAGGCAAATGCCGAAACCGTGCTCGAAGAGATCGGCGTCAACTTTGTCGAAAACCCCGCGGCGCTCGAGCGTTGGCGCGAGGCGGGCGCGGATGTCGATGGCGAGCGGGTGCGCATTCCCAAAGGTCTGGCCCGGCAGCTTTGCTCGACGGCGCCGTCGCGCTTTACCCAGGTTGCCCGGAACCCGGAACGCAATGTCGAAATCGGCGGCAAGACCCTGGTCTGCGCGCCGGTCTACGGCCCGCCGTTCTTTCGCGACCTCGAAGGCGGGCGCCGCTATGCCAACATGGAGGATTTCCGGCAACTGGTGAAGCTCGGCTATATGTCGAAATGGCTGCACCATTCGGGCGGCACGGTCTGCGAGCCGACCGATGTCGCCGTGAACAAGCGCCACCTCGACATGCTGTTTGCCCATATGAGCCTCAGCGACAAGCCGTTCATGGCGTCTGTGACAGCCCCTGAACGCTCGGCCGACTCGATCGAGATGTGCCGGATCCTGTTCGGCGGTACGCTGCCCACGGACCCGGTGACCACCTCGCTGATCAACATCAACTCGCCGCTGACCTATGACGGTATCATGATGGGCGCGATGGAGGTTCTGGCCGCGGCCGGGCAGGCCTGTATCGTCTCGCCGTTTATCGTCGGGGGCGCGATGGCGCCGGTCTCGGTCGCAGGCACGCTGACCCAGGTCCTGGCCGAGATCCTGGCCGGCGTGGCCTATAATCAGTTGATCAAACCAGGCGCCCCGGTGATTGCAGGGGCTTTCGTGACCTCGATCGACATGCATTCCGGCGCGCCGACCATGGGGACGCCGGAGGCGAGCCAGATCCTCTATGGTGTGGGTCAACTGGTGCGCCGGCTCGGGGTGCCGTACCGTTCCGGCGGCGGTCTTTGTACGTCGAAACTTCCCGACGCGCAGGCAGCTTACGAGACGGCGAACACGCTGAATGCGGCCTTGTTGGGCGGTGTGAACTTCATGCTCCACTCATGCGGCTGGCTCGAGGGGGGCTTGGTTTCCTGCCCCGAGAAATTTGTCATGGACGCGGATCAGCTTGGTGTTTTGCACAAGCTGGCTGAAGGCATCGCGTTTGACGAGAATGCCCAGGGTATGGATGCGATCCGCGAAGTCGGTCCCGGCGGCCACTATCTGGGCTGCGCGCACACACAGGCGAACTTCAAGACGGCGTTTTGGGGCTCGGAGGTTATGAACTATAAACCCTTCGAAACCTGGAACGAGGAAGGCGCCGCAGACAGTTTCACCCTGGCCAATGCCCGGGTACGCAAGCTGTTGAACGACTATCAAAAGCCGGCACTTGACCCGGGCATCGAGGAAGCATTGATGGCCTATGTCGCCGAGCGCAAGATGTCGGAGCCGGACGCCTTTACCTGAGACCGCTCGGCCAACAGCGCGGCAAGCACCTGCACATGATGCCCGATGAGATAGGCGGGTGATTTCGCGCGCCGCGCGGCCTCACAGCGTTGCTCGGTGGCGATCAGTTGCGGCAGGATGCTGTTCTCTGGTTTCTGTAACAGGCCAGGAACGGCGCCCGGCAGGTCGCGTTCTCGGCGATACATACGCGCCCCGGTTTTGGCGGCGCGGACAAGCAGCGTGGGTCGGCTCATAGACAGATCCTCATGACGAGATTATCCCGGATTGATTGCATCCACAGGTTGTGGCTGTGTGCAGTCTGAGCATGAACCAGCCCCTGTTGCGGCTTCGCAGACCCAAGCGCGCGCCGCTCGGAAAATTAACGAACACTTAATAAAAGTGAAAAATTAGTAAATAATTCGAATAATAATCAAATTAATTCACTGTTCAGGGTTACGGTTTAATAGAATTTTCTACAATAATGGGCGCGAAATAGGGTGTAAAAGGTGGCGAAAACTTACAATATATTGCAGGAGTGCCGGGAGCTTGCCCACGTGGTGTTCCCGCCGGACGGCGGCGGGTGCACGGCAAAGGATGCGGCGCTTTATCTTGCACATACGGGTGAAGGGCAGAGCATCCGCTCGTTGGCCCAGGCGACAGGGTCCCATCCCTCGACGGTCATGCGAGCTGTGCGCCGGGTCGAGGAAAAGCGCGACGATCCGCTGATCGATCAACTGCTGGATAATCTGGGAGGGGCCGAGGGGCCGCCATCCAGGCCGCCGCAACCCGCCGAGCCGACATCGTTATTGCGGGATGTAAAACGGTTTCTGCGGCGACTGTGCGAGCCGGGATCCTTTCTGATCATCGCGCCCGGGGCCGAGAAAGGGGGGATTTTCTGCGCGTCGAACGCCCATCGCAAACCGATCGCGATGATCCCTGTCGAGACCGCGGTCGAATTCGTCAAGCATGACTGGATCAGGATTACGAAACGGGGCAATGCATCGGTTACCTACAAGGTGACAGAAGCCGGCCGGCAGCATCTGCGCCGTGCACTCGCGGAGATCCAGCAGGGCCGCAGTGCATTGGGATTTGCCGATTCACAAACGCCGTTTCAGGCCCAGCATCGTCTGGAGGGCGAGCGGGTCTTTATGGATCCGACCAACGGCAAGAGCGAGGCGATCCGGGTTAATCTGGCCGAATCCCCGCTGGGCTGGTTATCGCGGCGCAAGGGACCAGACGGCAACCCGTTTCTGACCCCTGACGAAGTCGAGGCGGGTGAGCGGCTGTGCCTGGATTTCGAACTCGCCAATCTGGGCCCCCAGGTGGCCCAGGATTGGCGCAAGTTCCTCACACCGGGTGACAGATATGCCGGCACGCCCCGCGCCGCAGAACCCGGAGACGGCGCGTTGATGGCCCGCGACCGGGTTTCAGCGGCACTTTCCTCCCTGGGCATGGGGCTCGCAGATATCGCGTTTCGCGTCTGCTGCTTTCACGAGGGGCTCGAAGCGTGCGAGCGGCGCATGGGCTGGTCGGCCCGTTCGGGCAAGGTGGTTTTGAAGATCTCTCTGCAACCTCTTGCCGAACATTATGGGATTATCCCGCCCAAAGGCTGATCAGACGATCGGGCGGCTTGGTACCCAGCAATAGCCCGACGGATCGAGAAGATAGGCCTCCCGCAGACCATGTGGTTTCTCTGCGGGGGGCTGAAGGACTACCGCGCCAATGGCCTCGGCCCGACGGGCGGCATCATCCGGATCGGTGTCGTAGAGGCGCAGTTCGAGCCCGCCGCCCCGCGCGCCGGCCTCGGGCAGCAACGAGGGCAGGGGATTGTCGTGATAGGTATGGTCGCCGTGGATCTGAAACACCTGATCGCCATAGGCCATCAGGGCAAAATCCTTGTCGGCGCGCAGAACGCGCATGTCAAAAACCTCGGTGAGGAACCGGGTCTCCTCCGCGACGTCGCGCACCAGCAGATTCAGACCGATGCCGCGCAGTGCGGCGCCCATGGCTGGGGCTTCGGCGCCTGCAAGGTCATCGTGCTGCATCACTTACCTCCCGCCGGACATGCCGGTTGTGGTGGTGGACTCGAGCGCTAGAAACGCATCCCGGGCCCCTGGGCCGCTGCTTGCAGCCAATTCATATAGACCCGCTCTGCCGCGCGATTAAAGCCCGCCATCTCGGCGGTGCAGGCCGCGTCCAGCTTTTCCGTTCCTCCCGCGCCGAACTCCTTGTCGAGCGCAGTCGCATACTCGGGGATATCTGCCCAGTTGGCCACTGTGTCCGCCTCGATCTCGATGTGGAACTGCATGGTCAGCGCCCGTGGACCCCAGCTCATCGCCTGGACCGCACAGGCGGGCGAGGTGGCAAGCACCTTGGCGCCCGCGGGCAGGGCGGTCACTTCGGCACCGTGCCATTGCAGCGACTTGATTGGAAAATCGACCCCGTCGAAAAACAGGCTCTCGGCGCCTTCCTCGGTCAGATGCACGTCAAGCACGCCGATCTCGGGCGTGCCCGGGCCGCAATCGCCGCCGAGCGCGCAGGCCAGCAACTGATGGCCGAGGCACAGGCCCAGAAACGGCATGCCGCGCCCTTCGACGGCGTCGCGGATCAGCGCCTTTTCCGCGACCAGCCAGGGATGCGCATCCTCCTGCCAGGTATCCATCGGCCCGCCCATCACCCATAGCGCGTCGAATCCGTCCAATGGCGGCGGCGTCTGCCCCTGATCCAGCTCGACGGGCACCCATTCGTGCCCGTCTTCTTCGAGCAGGTGGCGGAAAAAACCAGGATGCTCGCATTCGGCATGTTTCAGAACGAGAATTTTCATAGGGACTCCGGCCGTGTATCGAGAGCAAGCCTCTCATGGCGCGATCTTATCCCGGTGCGAGCGCTGTTCAAGTCACCGGCTTCGTGATAATTCTCACTGACGCTATTGGGGTTGGCGGACAAGCTCCGTCGCATGGACATGAATTTACCAGATCAATCAGCCGAGCTTCGCTCGCTACGCGGAACGATCGATGCGCTGAGGCAATCTCTGGAAGACAAGAACGCCGAGCTGAACGCGGCTGTGCAGGAGGCCTATGCCGCCGCGAATGCCGAGGTCGAGCATCTGCGCGAGGCAATCATCTCACAGCGTCAGGCGCTCGAAGGTCTGACCCATGCGACCGAGACCACGCTGCAGACCGAACGTCTGACCATGTCGAACGAGACGCAGAGCCTCAAGGAGTTGATCCAGGTCCTTCGCGCCGAACTGGAGAACGCAAGGGCAGCACATCAGCAGGAAATCGATTCGCTAAAGCTCGACCAACGGCTCGAGATTCACACCTATCGCGACATGGTTGCCGCGCTGCGTGAACAGTTGGAGGCTCAATCGAATGCCTGACGACGCGCCCATTGCCGAACCCGGTCAGGACATGCGCCATCTGCAGATGCTGCTCGATGTCTCGCGTCAGGTCGCGGCGATGGATACGCTGGATGCGGTGCTCGACAAGCTGGTCAGCGTGGCGGTGTCCGAGACGGGGGCCGAGCGCGGTTCGTTGTTCCTGCGCGACGAGCAGACAGGCGAACTTTATTCCCGGGTGGCCCAGGGTCTGAGGATGCGCGAGATCCGGATCCTGCAAAACGAGGGCATCGCGGGCGCGGTCTATCGCTCGGGCCAGGGCGAGATCATCGAGGATGCCTACAACGATCCGCGGTTCAGCACCAAAGTGGATGAAGAGACCGGCTTTCGCACCAAATCCATGCTGTGCCTGCCCCTGCGCAACGCCAAGGGGCGGATCATCGGGGTCACCCAGATCCTGAACAAACGCGAGGGCAGCTTTACCGACCATGATATGGCTGTGGTCGACGGTGTGACGACACAATGTGCGATCACGCTCGAATCGATCCAGATGGTCGAGCACATCGAGACGGTTCAGACCCGCGAGCGCGAGTTCCTGAATGTGGTCTCCGATATGACCTCGGACCTCGACCTCACCCGCCTGTTGCGAAAGGTGATGAGCGAGGCCAGCCGGATGCTGGACGCCGAACGCTCGACCCTGTTTCTGAACGACGAAGGGACGGAAGAGCTTTTCTCCCATGTCGGCGAAGGCCTCTCGTCGACCGAGCTGCGGCTGCCCAATCATGTGGGGATTGCGGGCACGGTGTTCACGTCCGGCAAATCGGTGAATATTCCCCATGCCTATGCCGATCTGCGTTTCAGCCCCGCCTTTGACCGGCAGACGGGGTTTTTCACCCGCTCGATCCTCTGCGTGCCGGTGGTCAACAAGCAGGGCAAGGTGATCGGGGTCACACAGGTGCTGAACAAGCGCGGCGGTCCCTTTACCGACGATGATGAAAACCGCTTGCGGGCGTTCACCGCGCAGATCTCGATCGGGCTCGAGAATGCCAAGCTCTTCGACGATGTGCAGTCGATGAAGAACTACAACGAGTCGATGCTGGAATCGATGTCGAACGGGGTGATCACCTTTGACGACAACTGCGTCACCAAAACCTGCAATGCGGCGGGCCTCAGGATCTTGCGCGCCAATGAGGCGGACCTGATCGGGCAGGGGGTCGACGAAGTGTTCGGCGAAAGTGCGCCCTGGCTGGCAGAACGCGTCAGACGGGTCGAGGAGACCCGCGCCAACGAATCCGCCGTGGATCTCGAGCTGCTGGTGCGGCGCAAAACCGTCTCGGCCAATATTACTGTCCTGCCGCTGACCTCGGGCGAGGGCGCCTCGCTCGGCACGCTGGTGATCATCGAGGACATCAGTTCGGAAAAGCGGGTCAAATCCACAATGGCCCGGTACATGGACCCCGAGCTTGCCGACCGCTTGTTGGCCGAGGGCGGGCAGGAAGAGCTGTTGGGCGGTCAGGACACCACGGCGACGGTCCTGTTCTCGGATATCCGCAGCTTTACCTCGATCACCGAAAAACTGGGCGCGCAGGGAACGGTTGCGCTGTTGAACGACTATTTCGAACGGATGGTCGACTGTATCTCGGACGAGGGCGGGATCCTCGACAAGTTCATCGGCGACGCGATCATGGCGGCCTTTGGCGTGCCGGTCACCCGCGGCGAGGACGAAGACCGGGGCATGCGCGCCGCCATCGCCATGCTGAACAGGCTGGGCGAGTGGAACGAGGAGCGCGCGGCGAAAGGGCTCATCACCCTGGACATGGGCATCGGGCTGAACACCGACCGGATCGTTGCGGGCAATATCGGCTCGCCCAAGCGCATGGACTATACGATGATCGGCGACGGGGTGAATCTGGCGGCGCGGCTCGAAGGCGCGTGCAAGCAGTACCGCGCGCGGGTTCTGATCTCGGAGCTGACCCAAAAGCGGCTGCGCGGCATCTATCGGCTGCGCGAGGTCGACCGGGTCATCGTCAAGGGAAAGACCGAGCCGGTGGCGATCTTTGAGGCGCTCGATTATCACAACGAGCACAGCTTCCCCAACATGTCTGACGTGCTGGGCCACTTTGGCGAGGGGCTGCGTCACTATCGCGGGCAGGACTGGGACAAGGCAATCAAAGCCTTTGACCAGGCGGTTGCCGGAAATCCTTCCGACGCGCTCTCGTCGATCTATATCGACCGTTGTCGGGTGATGAAGGCCAATCCTCCGGGCGATCGATGGAATGGTGTCTGGGTCTTGCAGGAAAAGTGATGGCGCGGCGCCGTCCGGTCAATCGGCGCAGTTCCCCAAACGCTCTGCCCGATGGCGCTCGATCAGCGTCATGTTCTTGCCGCCCATGTTCATCTGCACGACACCCGTGAACCCGTCTGACGACGCGGTGTAGTGCCCCGTCGCCGTCCCGGCATTTGGTCCATTGCAGATAACCTCGACGGTGACTGAACCCTCGGCCTCGCTGACCCGGCGGGGACAGTCGCGCATCGGCCCGGGGCCGAGCGGTCCAAGGCGGGACAACGCCCCGCTGGCAAGGCACAAGGTCTGTGTGAAGTCGTAGTCGCGCGTATCCACATTCGGGATCTCGATCCGCACCTCGATCCGATAGCGCCCGGGCATGATGACCTCAGGGCCCGCAGCGCCAGGTGCGGGAAGGGCGAGAACAATGGTTAGGGCGAGCGCCGTGCGGTTCATCCTGACAGACAAACAGACTGATCGCCCGAATGCGACCCGGATCTTGCGACTTATTCCGGCGCCTCGACAGCGCGGCGATACCGGATCATGGCGATGATCCCCGCGGCAGGCCCCAGCGCCATCAGCGAGAGCACCGTCGGCCAGCCAAAGACACCGGCGAGCACCGGCATCAGTTGCACCGTCACCGCCGTCAGCAGAAAGCCGATGGCGTTCTGGATTGTGAGCAGCGATCCCGCCCGCTCCGCCGGCGCGGCATCGGCAACCAGGGTCGAGTACTGGGCCGAGTCCGGGATGATCGTGATCCCCCAAACGATCAGAACGCCCATCATCAACCAGACCGGTCCGCCAAAGAACAAGGCAGCGGCGAGGGCGCTGCCACCACTTCCCACAAGGCACACCAGCGCAATCCGGTCACAGCCGAAACGGTCGCCCCAGCGCC
>JBCCHW010000040.1:0-20841 GCA_039028555.1 Pseudomonadota bacterium
CCCTGATTGTCCTGCTCAT
Source organism: Pseudomonadota bacterium (assembly GCA_039028555.1). Taxonomy (GTDB): domain Bacteria; phylum Pseudomonadota; class Alphaproteobacteria; order Rhodobacterales; family Rhodobacteraceae; genus Thermohalobaculum. Next base: position 20 of record JBCCHW010000040.1, read on the forward strand.
AGAACAATATGTCCTGATATTGACCAGTTTTCTATGGATTGTCTCGCTCTTATTGTCATTCCAGCAGAAACGAGGAAGTGACATGAACACGCAACACATCGACAAACTGGCAGGTTCTCGCTGCGAAACCCATGCGCAAAGTGACGGCCGCGAGTTCAGAGTCGGCGACGGTTTCGAGGCCCGAAAGTATCAGCACGCGGATTTCCGGGGGCTGATGGATCCGCTGATCATGGTTGATCACTTCGTCATGACTGAGCCCACCTTCGGAACCCATGCCCATGCCGGGCTCTCTGCAGTCACGGTGATGTTTGAAGACAGCGAGGGCGCGTTCCGCAACCGCGACTCGCTTGGCAATGACCTCGATCTGGCGCCCGGTGATCTGTATTGGTTCAAAGCCGCACGCGGGGCCATTCACAACGAAGCGACCCGCCCCGGTGCCAGAACCCACGCCTTGCAGGTTTTCGTAAACCTGCCGCAGGCCAACCGGCACGATGCGCCCGCGGCCTTTCACCTCGCGGCCAAGGACATTACACCACTGTCGGGCGACCATGCCACCGCACGGCTCGTCCTTGGCCATAGCAACGGTGTCACGGGGGCGGCTGCGCCGGATATCGCGCTGACGCTGCTTGATATCGACATGCAGGCCGGAGGTCAGTTTGCGCATCGCGGCAACAGCCGCCATCACACGTGGATCCTCGCCATCAGGGGCGCCGCCACCGTGGCGTGGAACGCAGGCTCGGCCGATCTGTCCCCCGGCAAAGCCATCGCGCTTGCAGGGGCCACGGATGTCTCGTTTTCCTCGGCGGCGGGCGCCCATGCCGTCCTGTTTCAGGCCCCCCCTCTCGGCCAGGCCTTTGTCCAAAGCGGCCCGTTTGCGATGGGCAGCGCGGCCGAGATCGACGCCGTCGAGGCCGACTATCGGGCCGGTCGCCTCGGATCACTTGACTGAACTCGACACCACTGATGATCAACCTGGAAAGGAGAAGGCCGTGACCAACCTGAACAACCCGGAACCGCTGACCCGCGACAATGCCGCCGTCGTGTTCGTCGACAATCAGGTGGGGCTGATGACCGGCATCCGCGACTATTCGATCGCGGAGCTCAAACACAACATCGTCGGCCTGGCCAGGGCCGCAAAGGCCCTGGGCCTGCCGATTGTCACAACCACCACCTCGGCCAAGACATTGTGGGGACCGGCCATCCCGGAACTGCAACAGGCCCTGCCCGGCCAAACCTTTATCGACCGAACAACGGTCAAAGCGTGGGATGACCCCCGGGTGGAAGAGGCCATTCGCGCAACCGGGCGGCGCAAGCTGATTTTTGCGGGTCTTTCCCTCGAAGTCTGCGCCGCGTTTCCTGCGATGCGGGCGGTGCGCGAGGGGTTCGAGGCCTATGTCGCCGTGGATGCCAGCGGTACCTTCAACATGACAAAGCGCGAGACCGCCCTGGTCCGCCTGACCCAGGCCGGGGTTGTCGTCGCGGATGGTGCCAGCCTGATGATCGAAGTCCTCGCCGACAATGCGAGCAATCAGGCCGGCGATGTCTATGGCGCCCTGGGCATGGATTGGTCGACCCTGGTCGGTCAGGTCCGCGAGAGCGCATAGCCATGCCCAGATATGCCCGCGAGACCCACATTCCCGGGCCGTTCCACAACAGGCGCCCCCGGCAAAACCGGCCCACGCGTCGGCGCAAACCTCACGGCGAAGCGCCGGCCGGTCGGCCGCGGGGCACGCCAACTTTCCGCCAAACCGCATTGCAACCCTGAAACTGACAGCCTAACCTTCGACGCAATTGAAGGAGACACGTATGAGAAATGTGATTTTCGCAGCAATATCAGCAGTATCCCTGGCAGGTGGTGCAAACGCACAAGACACCCGTATCGGCTCATACATGGCGCTCATCGGGCCAGAGGATCTGACAAACTCAAGTGGCGCCCGCCTCACGAATGCACCAGCGATCATAGCCCAGGATCGGGCGAATTATCACCGCTTCGGCATTCGGCATGAACTGGATGAGACAGACCCGTGGTTTGCCGGTCGGGGGCATCGAATGGCAATCCCCGAGTTGGTCGTCATGTCCCCGGCGACCGCCGACGTGATCGTCCGGCAGGGGGCGCTTGTCGCCGTGACCATTTATGCTGATCCAACGGGTCAAATGACCCGCATGGTCGTGGAGATTCCAGGGTGAACGGTTCGTGATGCCAAATTGAGGCGCCCCCGCCTCGCCAATGCCGGGTAAGGGCAATGGGTGCATCGCATCATGTGACGGCCTGGCGTCGCAAGCCGACGTCCTCGCATGCTCGATCGCGCATCGGCAGGAATGCACACTGCGACAGAGATCCCGCATCGGTCTCACCGTGCGGGAGCCGCCCGGCGCTTTCAGCGCCGCCATTGTGACCGGCATCATCCCTGGAATGGCGGGGAGGGAATGGTCGTCGACCACAAATCGTCTCGTCGTCGGTCTCCTCCCGATCCGTCAGGGCCGCGGTCACGCCGCATAGCGATCGCCCTCGACGATTTCGGCCTGACCGAGCGCTGCGAGACTGGCGAGGAGCGGCTGGACAGAGGTCGTTCGGGCGCGCTTGATGTCTTTGACGATCTTCTCGCCAGGGCTCTTCGTTGTCTTTCTCAAGTTCCACTCCTCAGTGGTCACGATGAGCCAAGAAAACTCTCCTATCAAGATAACCTGATTGGACCCATAAGCGCTCACGTCAGACATTGGCGGCAACCGGCCAATGCAAGTGCCGTCACAATCAGAGCGGGGAAGATGAGAGCGCGCGAGAACATGGTAATGATCCTCCTATCCAATTTTGCACCTTGTATCGCCGCAGCAGGCCGAGAGCGATCAAGAGACCCCCGGCCGTCCCCATCGGCCGACCAGAAAACGGGCAGCCATCACGAACAGGCGGCAGAAATCGCGGATCGGGTCAAAATGGCTGGGTCGCAGGACATCGTCTTGGTAGCGCGCTTTGACCGGTACGAAGACAAAGGGGATGCCGGCTTCGGCGGCGTAGAGAAGGATCGCCGCCTCGAACAGGAACCCTTTGCGGCGTTGATTTGGAACCGTTACCTCGCGCCACAGCCGGGTGGGATAAAGGCGCATGGCGCAGTGCGCATCAGGAACCCGCCTTTCGCACGCCCAACCGATGAAGAAGTTCCCAAATCTGCTCCCCACGGCGCGGCTGGTCGGCGCCGCGGGCATGCTGGCTGAGCGCTCTCCGATCACAAGTGCCCCGGGGGGTGCGGAGGCCGCGGCAAGAAAGGCTGGGATCTCGTAGGGATCGTGTTGGCGGTCGGCGTCCAGCGTGATGACCATTGCGGCCCCTTCGCCAAAGGCCATTTCCATACCGTCGGTCAGACGCTGCCCTTTTCCCAGATTGACCTCGTGGCGGATCACCCGTGCGCCGGATCCGGCAAGCGCTGCGCTGGTCGCGCAGGTCGGGCCATCGTCGACCACGATGACCTCGTCGACATGGGGCAAGGTTCCGGCGACAACTTCGCGAACCGTGAGCGACTCGTTATGCGCAGGGATCATCGCGACCGCATGCCCGCTCATCCGCTCGGCGGCCTAGCGTGTCGCAACATATTCTCAGAAGCAGCCCGGATAGATCTTGTGGGAGGCGTTGCGCAAGCCCGCGCGCCTGAGGAATTCGGTGATCTCGTCGCGGTCGGTCATCTGCTCCATCGTGTCCCAATAGTGTTTCATTAGCCGGCAAGCCTGGGGGGCCACATGAGAAAACGAGGGTAAAGAACGGAAGAATATGTTTGAAATAGGCTCGAAGCAGCACCTTCCCTACCGGGTTGTCTGGCATGGCGACGTCCATGATAAACACCGTCCCACCATCCTATAAGACCCGGTGGAACTCACGGAAACTGTTGTCCAGGCTGTCGACATGGCGCAGGGCAAAACCCATCGTCAGATAATCTAAACTTTGATCCGGCACTGGCAGCGCCCCGGCGGTCGACTGGTAACGCGCCGCGGGCACTGTCTGGCGGGAGTCCGCGATCATACCTGCCGAGGGTTCGACACAGACGATCTGATCGGGTTGTCGAGAATCTCCATCAGTGCGCGGATAACCGGCCCGGTTCCAGACGCGACATCGATCACGCCCATCCCCGGTGTCACGCCGTTGCGCAACAGGGCACGGCGCCGGGAGATCCCGCCGGATCCAAACCAGCCCCAGCGGGCTATTCCTTCACAGGACGGGGCAGTCCGGTCAGAAATTTTTCGCAGGAAGGTCTGTTTTTCAGACGGCGTCTTGTAGTAGTCACCGACCACGAAGGGCTTTGATTTTCTGTCACGTGTTCAGATCCTTTGTCACGTGTTCAGATACTTTCGCGGAGCAAGGGACTTGGCGCTTGTATTCTGGCAGATCCGCCGGGTTGCTTCATCCTCAATCGGGACGAAACCGTTCCGGGTATTGTAGACTGCGCGCCGTCACGAGGTTGAGAATTGTGCATGACAGGATATTCGGATTGCGAAGAGTGATTGCCCAGGCGCCGCGGGACTGCGCTGCGCGCGAGCCAAGCGGTAGGCCATGAGTGTTTCAGCGAGATTTGACGGAACACCAAATCTGGCGGCGGACGTGATCGCCTTTGGGCGCACGCACCTTTTCGACATCAACGTGGTGACCAAACGCGCGGCCATGTCGATCCCGGTCTTTGGCTGGGGTCTCTGGCACGCCCCCAAGACCCCGATCGACCGGGGCGCCCCGAGGCGCAATCTGCGCCGTATGCGGCGTCTGGGCAGATCATCGGTCCGCGAGGGACGCAGTCTGCCGGTCTTCCCTGAAGGCGGCCGTGTTCCGGTGGCAGAGCGACGCAGATTCACCCGTGGTTTCAAACTGCTCTGCAAGGGTTGCAACGCCGACGTCGTGCCCTTTGTTCCCGATGCCGGGCTTCATTGGCCCGCAGGTTTTGCGATAGAGCGGCCCGCGCTCATCACCTCGCGCTTGCTGCCCGCAATCCCGCCGGGCCGGGATCGCCGCGCCTTTGCCCGCGAGATCGAAACCGTGTTGAATGCAGAGAAGGAAAGCCCGATACGCAAAGGCCCACCCCAGTTGCCCATGGCCAAAGCCGGATGACCGCGCCAATGCACGACCAACCCGCCAACTCGCCACATGTCTTCCGATGCCGCGTCTACTATGAAGACACGGATCTGCAGGGGATCGTCTATTACGCCAATTATCTGCGTTTCATCGAGCGTGGCCGGACCGAGATGCTGACCGATCGCGGCATCGACCAAATGGCGCTGTTGCGCGACCACGGCGTCATGTTCGTCGTCAGCCGGATCGAGGCCGACTATTTGCGCCCTGCCGGTTTCGGCGATGATCTGGCAGTAATCACAGGGATCCAAAAGACGGGCGCCGCCTCGCTGCTCGTAGAACAGGAGATCCGGCGCGACGACAGCGTGTTGTTTCGGGCCCGCATCAGGCTCGCGGTCGTCACGGCGACGGGCAAGCCCAAACGGATGCCTGACAAATTGCGACGCCTGTTGGGGACAGTTGCGGCAAGATGAGACCACACAATGCGGCACCTTGACTGCATTGCCACGGGAGTACTTTTGGGTATGTTGCGCCTTTATTAGGATTCTTATGGTTGGCCGACCGGGGGCGTATGCTGAAGTTTGCGTTTTGTTGCCTGCTGCTCGGCGCGGTTTGCCTGGGTGCTGCAAGGCCAGCGGTGGCGCAACTGACCGATGCGGAGCGCCAGACCTTGCAGGAAAACCTGCAGGCTCGTCAGTTGAACCGGGACACATCGCGCCGGGCCTACGGGGCGCTGGGCGTTCTGGGCATCTCGCTTGTACCGAACGAGACGGCAAGCACGCTCTCGATCAGCACCGGCAACAGCGACCGGACCGGTTTTGCGGCGACCCAGTTCGGCGGCGCGTTTACCGTCAGCGAGTCCTTCCCACTCTACCTCGAAGGTTTCTTGGGCGCTTCACGCTATGATCCGAGCTTTATCCTCAGCGAAGGGCAGGTTTCGCGCCGTCTGCCGCTGAAATGGACGTCTTTTGGTGGCACGATCGGTGTTGGCTGGGATTTCAACATCACCGATGATCTGGTTCTGCGGCCGATTATAAACGGTTCGTATGGCCATGTGGAAAGCGATATCTCGGTCGCGTCCCGCATTCTAGCAGCCAGGACCAACCTCGATCTCGACTTTATCGACGGGGGCAAACTGAACGCATATGGCTATGGCGGTTCGTTGATGCTCGACTATGCCCACTATGTCGAGGACTACGAGATCGACGCCGAGCTGCGTTATACCCATATCCATCTGAAATCCTTCGACAGCAGCTTCACTGATTTCTCGGCCTCATCTGATGCGCAGACGATTGCGCTCTGGTCCAGGCTGCGCGTACCGACTGGTCTGCACCTCTTTGACCGGCCGTTCCGGGTGGTTGGGGAACTCAGCGCCTCCGGCCTGCTCGGCGATCAACAGATCGCCATCGGGTCGAAGTATCTCGTGCAGCTCGGCGCAGGTGTCGAGTTTGATATCGGCGCCATCAGTTGGTTGCCTGGCCAGCGGATCCGCCTTATGGGGCGCTATGTCTATGGCAAGAATGTCAGCGGTGTGTCGACCGGTATCGGCTATTCTTTCTAGAGGTTGCGCGACGCCCGCGCTGGAAATCGGCGTCTGATCAGTATCACTCCCCAGGCGGCCTCTGGTCTGTTCTGGCGGGTGCCGAGGAGAGGGACACAATATCTTCAGTCGAAATTTGTGCGAAAATGCCCCATAAGGGGGCCTGCGGAGACAGAGAGTCGTTACAGCGACCAGATACTCCGGTCGGGCAAGCAGTGAGCAGGATGACATCATGGACGTGATGGCCATGGGGATGGCGCATATGGTCCCCTTCGCCCAGGCAGTGGGTGAAACAGCCGTGATCGGGCAAACCGAAGCGGCAGATGCGGTTGATTTTTCGGTCTGGGCCATGTTCGCCCGCGCGACATGGGTCGTGCAGGCGGTGATGGTGCTGCTCGTTTTCGCTTCGTTCTGGTCCTGGGCGATCATCTTTGAGAAGGTCATCAGCTTTAACAGGCTGAAGCGCCAAACCGGCAGATTCGAGGATGATTTCTGGTCCGGGCAGCCGCTGGATGAGCTGTTCGACAGGCTTGGCGACCGGCCACGCTCCGCCATCGAACGGATTTTTGTCGCCGGGATGACCGAGTGGCGCCGCTCCTTCGCAAGCTCGGGCGGGTTGATCCCGGGAACAACAGCAAGGATCGACAGGGCGATGAATGTCGCGATCTCGCGCGAGAGTGAGTCGATCAACGGACGATTGGCGTTTCTCGCCACCGTCGGTTCGGTGTCGCCCTTCATCGGCCTTTTCGGGACGGTTTGGGGCATCAAGCACGCATTTGAAAGCATCGCGACGCAACAGAACACAAACCTGGCCGTTGTGGCCCCCGGCATCGCCGAAGCTCTGCTGGCCACCGCCTTGGGGCTTCTCGCCGCGATCCCCGCCGTGGTCGCGTATAACCGGCTGGTGGCGGATGCCGAGAAGCTTACCAACGCGCTCGACAACTTCGCCGACGAGTTCACCACCATTCTCGGCCGCCAGATCGCGCGCACGGCACGGGAGGACGCGTGATGGGCGCCGCTGTCACGGGGCCAAAGAGCCGGTCACGGCGGGGGCGCACCCGGTCTGCGCCGATGTCAGAGATCAACGTCACACCCTTTGTCGACGTGATGCTGGTGCTCTTGATCATCTTCATGGTTGCCGCCCCTCTGCTGACGGTCGGTGTGCCGCTCGAATTGCCCAAGACCACTGCCGAAGCCCTGCCAACCGAACAGGAAGAGCCGCTCACGGTGAACATCGATGCAGATGGCGGGGTCTATCTGCAGGAGGAACCGGTCGAATATGCCGTGCTGCCCGGCAAGCTGGCTGCAATCCGCGAGGCGCGGGGCGAAGGGGGCGGGAAGGTTTTCCTGCGCGCCGATGGCGGTCTTGCCTATGCACGCGTGGCGCAGGTGATGGCCGAACTGCGCAATGCCGGGTTCAATGCGATCGGTCTGATCACGGATCAGGCGCCGCGGGCGGACGAGTGAGGCGCGATGCGGTCTGGCTATGTCATTTCTGGCATCCTGCACGGGGCGGCGTTGATCGCCATCCTGTTCGGGGCAGATTGGTTTGCCAGGAAAGACACCGAGCCGTTTCGGGTCACCGAGGTTGCGCTGATCGATGGCGAGATCTTTGACGCCCAGAACTCCACCGCTCCAATCGTGCCCAACCAGGGCCCCGCGGATCTGAGCGAACCCGCGGAAGGAGAAAGTGCCCCCGACATCACGCCGGAACCCGAGGAACAGGTCGCCGCAGCCGAGGCGCAGGAACAGATCGAAGCCTCACCCGAACCGCCGCAAAAGCCGAAGATCCCGACGATTGATCTGCCGACCCCGCCCACGGTGATCCCGAGCGAACTGGCCCGCCCCTCGATCGCCGAGGCGCCGTCGCCCGATGTGTTGCCAGACCAATCGACCGAGCCAGAGAGCCCTGCTGCTACCGAGCCGCTGCAACCGCTCGCCTCGCAGGCAGCACCGGAACCCTCGCCGCGCCCCCTCCCGCCACCCGAGCCGGAGCCTGAAGTCGCCGAGGAACCCGAACCGGAGCCGGAAGAGCAGGAAGAGGCTCCACAAGAGGTTGCCGAGGCTCAGCCCGATGCCCCGGAAAGCCTCGCCCCACAGGAAGCACGGCTGCCGATCGCGAAACCCGCTGAAAAGGCAAAGGCAGCCATCGCCGCGAGCGAGTCGCAACAATCCTCGCAGGAAGTCGCCGAGGCCGAAGACCCCGCCGAGGAACAAAAGACGACGCCGGAACCACAAGCCGAGAAACCCAAAGCCCCTGCCGGCGGCTCGAAATCGGTCTTCGCCCAGCGCGTCACCCGTGGTGAGAAGGATGCTCTTCAGATCGGCATAAAACGCCATTTCGTGTATAACGGCTCGCGCGATCGGGGACTTGTCGTCAAGATCGAGATCCAGGTCGATCAACAGGGACAGATACAGGGCAAGCCGAAATTGCTGAGCGCAGCGGGTGGCAACAAGCAAGCGCAGGACGCGCTTTTCCGGTCGGGCGTGCGCGCGCTTTACAAGGCCCAAACGGCGGGTGAGTTCGGCAAACTGCCTGCAGACAAGTACGACGCGTGGAAACTGATCCACGTCAGATTCACTCCAGATGCAATCGGATTCGCCTCATGACGACTGTCAGATCTCTCCATTGGTTCCTCGCGGCTGCAGTCATTACACTGGCGGCCTTGGCTCAGACACCGATCCAGGCGCAAAGCTCCAACGCGCTCGAGCTTGATATCGACGGGGCACAGTTCGAGCCGCTGCCGATCGCGATCACCCCCTTTATCTCGACAGATCCCACACTGAACGAGATTGCCGGCGACATGGTGGGGGTAATCTCGAACGATCTGCAACGCTCGGGTCTCTTCAAGGTGCTGCCGGAGGATGCCTTTATCGGTCAGCTCTCGGATTTCGACACGACACCGGTTTATGCAAACTGGCGCGCGATCAATGCGGATGCCATGGTCTCGGGCAAGGTGTTTCGCGCACAGGATGGCCGGCTCCAGGTGCAGTTCCGCGTGTTCGACACAAATGCGGAGGAGCAGCTCGAAGGGCTCCAGTTCCTCGCCGATCCGGCCGACTGGCGCAGGGTCGCGCACAAGGTGGCCGACGGGGTTTACTCCAAGCTGACCGGTGAAGGCCCCTATTTCGACAGCCGCTTTGTCTTTGTCGACGAGACCGGGCCAAAGGGCGATCGCAACAAACGGCTCGCGATCATGGACCAGGACGGCGCCAATCTACGCTACCTTCAAGGCACTGACGGGCTGGTTCTGACGCCGCGGTTCTCGCCGAATGATCAGTCGATCCTGTTCATTTCCTACGATACCGGCGAGCCGCAGGTCTTTATGCTGAACCTCGATACCGGGCAACGCGAGCGGCTCGGAAACTTCCCGGGGATGAGTTTCGCGCCCCGGTTTTCGCCCAGTGGATCCAGCGTGATCATGTCGCTCAGCCGCGACGGCAATACCGATATCTATGCCATGGACCTCAGCAGCCGTCAGCTGCGCCGTCTGACCCGGCATCCGGGCATCGACACCTCGCCGTCGTTCTCGCCCGATGGCAGCCAGTTTGTGTTCGAGAGCGACCGCGGCGGCAAGCAACAGCTCTACATCGCCCCGGCATTGGGGGGACCGGCACAGCGCATCAGCTTTGGCAAGGGGACTTACTCGACCCCCGTTTGGTCACCAAAGGGAGATATGATCGCGTTCACAAAGATCCTCAACGGCAGGTTCCATATCGGCGTTATGCGCCCGGATGGCAGCGAAGAGCGGTTGCTCTCGCAAAGTTTTCTCGAAGAGGGGCCGAGTTTCTCCCCAAATGGGCGCGTTCTGACATTTTATCGCGAGAGCGCGGGGCAGAACGGCAAGCCAATGCTGATGTCGGTCGACGTAACCGGGCGTAATCTGCGTGTTATCGAGACGCCCAATGCGGCCTCCGACCCTGCGTGGTCACCATTGCGAAAGTAACCGGTTGCGTTCCTTGTACCCAGGCCTGCCAACAGTTAGTCAGGCGCAAGATTGAATTGCCTGAAACCCGATCGGCACTCCCCCAGCGTCTGATCGCCTGAAACGGAAAGATGGAGATTAGTGATATGAGATTGGCCCCCATGATCCTCGTGATCGCAGCCGTGGCGCTCGCCGGCTGTTCGTCCGACGACGAAGCGCTCGAAACGACGGTCACCGAAACCGAAGTCGTGACCGGCCCGGCGCCCAACACGGTCGAATACTTCCGGCAGGTCGTCGGCGACCGGGTCTTTTTTGACACCGACCGCTACAACATCGACACGGCGGCGCAAATCACGCTCGACGGTCAGGCGCAATGGCTGATCTCGAACGCCGCCGCAACCGTGACGGTGGAAGGCCATACCGATGAACGCGGCACCCGCGCCTATAACCTTGCGCTCGGCGCGCGGCGGGCTAACTCGGTCAAGAATTATCTGGTGTCGAAAGGCGTTGATGCCGGGCGGGTCCGCACCGTCAGCTATGGCAAGGAGCGCCCCATCGCGCTGGGCTCGGACCCGCAAAGCTGGGCTCAGAACCGTCGTGCGGTCAGCGTCGTCATTGGCGCACCCGGCAGCTGATCACGCCTGACGGCACCGGCAAATTGAGAGGTCAGAAAAGACAATGTATGTAGTTAACCTGCCAAAACTGGCCCGGTTTGCCCTGCCGTTTGCCGCGGCAATCACCCTTCACGGGGCCGCCGCGGCCCAGACCTGGACCGGGACGGCCGAGAACACCGGCGACCTGCTTTATCGCCTGGATCTGCTGGATGCGGAACTCTCCGATATCCGCGCTCGCCTGGGGGGCGCATCATCGAGCGCACCAACGGGAACGGGCTCGATCGATGCGAGCCGGCTTGAGGCCGAGGTTGCGCGGCTCACCAGCCAGGTCGAACAGTTGCAGTTCGAGAACCGTCAGCTTAAGGAGCAGCTTCAACGCCAGCTCGACGATCTGATCTATCGCGTCACCGAACTGGAAGGCGGGGATCCCACGCAATCCGCGCCAGTTGTGCTCGACTCAAGCCAGACGACCCAAACCGAGGCGCCCGTCATTCTCAGCGAGCAATCCGATCTCGACCGCGCCAAGCTCGACATCCAGCAGGGCCGGTTCGATCAGGGTGAGGGCCGGTTGAAGAAATTCATCTCGGACTATCCGTCGAGCTCCCTGGTCGGCGAAGCCCATTACTGGCTGGGCCAAAGCAACTTCGTGCGCGGCGAATTCCCCCTCGCCGCCAGCACCTATCTTGCCGGATACAAATCCGACACCCGCGGCGGATACGCCCCTGAAAACCTGTTCCAGCTTGGCGTGACGCTTGGGCGTCTGGGCCAGATGGATGCCGCCTGCAAAACCCTGAACGAAGTCACGCGCCAATTCCCCGGTGCAGGCGCGACGATTCTGGAAGGCGTGCGCAGCGAAAAGGCGAGCCTTGGCTGCGCCTGAGACGGCGGATCTCGTTGCAGAGGTTTTCGCGGCGCTCGACCGGCTGGCGCGGCGCCGGCCCGGTGGGCTGGGCATCGCGGTATCCGGGGGAAGCGATTCCACCGCCCTGCTGATGCTTGCGGTGCAATGGGCGGGCAACCCGGATGTTCGCTGCGTGACGGTCGACCATCGCTTGCGACCGGAAAGCACCGAGGAAGCACTGGGTGTCGGCGATCTTTGCGCCGGCCTCGAGATCCCCCATGATATCTTGACCTGGGCCGAGGGCCCCGCCGCGCGGGCCGGTCAAGGCAATCTGTCAGCGCTCGCCCGGACCGCACGTATGGAACTGATGCGCGACTGGGCACACAGACATCGGGTCGGGGCCATCCTGCTCGGCCACACACTGGACGATCAGGCCGAGACGGTGATGATGCGTCTGATGCGGGGATCGGGGGCCGACGGTCTCTCAGGCATGGCACCGGCATCCCAGATCGACGGCATGGCCTGGCTGCGCCCCTTGCTGGGCGTGCGGCGCGAGTCTTTGCGGGATTTTCTGCGCGAGATCGGCATCAGCTGGGTCGATGATCCCACAAACGACGACACCTCCTATGACCGCGTGCATGTGCGCCGGGCGATCGGGACCCTTGGGCTGGATCCAACGCGCCTGGCGGATTGTGCCGCGCATTTGACGCGCCAGCGCCGGGTGCTGGAACAGGATCGCGACCGGCTGGCAGGCCTCGCGGTCGAGATCGGGCATTGCGGCGAAGCGATCCTTGACCATGCGGCCTTCCAGGCCGCCGAAGAGGATACGCGATATGCCGTTCTGGCGGATGCACTCGGCTGGGTCGGCGGCAAGACCTATCGGCCCAGGTTTCGTTCCCTGACCGACCTCTGGCGGGCGCCTGACGGACGGACGCTGGGTGGTTGCCTGACAATTCTGCGCCGCGACAAGCTCGTCATCTGCCGCGAACCCGGCGCCGTAGCCCCGCGTCAACCGCTTGGCCAAGCACCCCTTTGGGACCAGCGCTGGCAGGTATCGATGCCGAATCAGGCGGGGCTAGAGATCGGGCCCCTGGGCGAAAAAGGCCTGGAAATCCTCAAAAACTCGCTTGAACCAGCGGCCCGGTCCCCGCGCGGCTGGCGCTCGGCGCCCAGGTCTGCCCGGGCCACAACACCTGCAATTTGGGACGCCAATGAGCTGATCGCCGCACCTATCGCCGGTTTTTTGCCACAAAACGGGATTATCGAGAGGGGAGAGACAGTCAGCCTTGCCCCCCTGCCCGCGCGGTTTCGTCGCTCCCGCAGGCTTTAATCTCGGTTAGAACCGAACTATCTACAAGGTTCTGTCACAAAGATCGCTCGCACCTAACGGAGTCGTCCACGGTGAATAACTCGAGAAACATGGCCTTCTGGGCAATCCTGATCCTGATCCTGATCACCTTGTTCACCTTTTTTCAGGACGGCAACAGCTCCAGCGGCGGCGACAAGATCTCGTTCTCCGACTTCATGGATCGGGTCGAGCGCGGCGATGTGGCGGAGGTCACGATAGATGGTGAGAAGATCACCGGCATAACCCAGGGCAATACGCGGTTCCAAACCATTCAACCGCGCGGCGCCGATGTGGTGGAACATCTGCGCGACAAGAAGGTCGCGATCAACGTGACACCGCAGGAGCAGGGCGGCCTGCTTTCGACGCTGAGTTTCTGGCTGCCATTCCTGATCATCTTCGGTTTCTGGATCTTCTTTCTCAATCGGATGCAGGGCGGCGGGCGCGGCGCGATGGGTTTTGGAAAGTCCAAAGCCAAGCTGCTGACCGAACGCGCGGGCAAGGTGACATTCGATGATGTCGCCGGCATCGATGAGGCCAAGGAAGAACTGGAAGAGATTGTCGAGTTCCTGCGGGATCCCGGCAAATACTCTCGCTTGGGTGGCAAGATTCCAAAGGGGGCTCTGCTCGTCGGCCCGCCGGGGACGGGTAAAACCCTGCTGGCCCGCGCGATCGCGGGCGAGGCCGGTGTGCCCTTTTTCACCATCTCGGGCTCGGATTTCGTCGAGATGTTTGTGGGCGTCGGCGCCAGCCGTGTCCGCGACATGTTCGAGCAAGCCAAGAAAAACGCGCCCTGCATCGTTTTCATTGACGAGATCGACGCTGTCGGACGTCACCGCGGTGCCGGTTATGGCGGCGGCAATGACGAACGCGAGCAGACGCTGAACCAGCTCCTTGTCGAGATGGACGGTTTCGAGGCCAATGAGGGCGTCATCCTGATCGCGGCGACCAACCGCCCGGATGTGCTCGACCCCGCCCTGCTGCGCCCCGGTCGTTTCGACCGACAGGTGACGGTGCCCAATCCGGATATCGGTGGGCGCGAGAAGATCCTGCATGTCCATGCCCGCAAGACCCCGCTGGCCCCGAATGTCGACCTCAAGGTCATTGCGCGCGGAACCCCCGGGTTTTCCGGTGCGGATCTGGCGAACCTGGTGAACGAGGCGGCACTCCACGCTGCCCGCGCGAACAAGCGCGTGGTGACGATGGAGGATTTCGAACAGGCCAAGGACAAGGTGATGATGGGGGCCGAACGGCGCTCGATGATCATGACCGAAGACGAGAAAAAACTGACGGCTTATCACGAGGCGGGTCACGCCATCGTCGGCCTGAATGTGCCGCAGCACGACCCGATCCACAAGGCGACGATCATCCCGCGCGGTCGGGCGCTGGGCCTGGTTCTCTCCCTGCCCGAGCGCGATCACTATTCGGTTTCCAAGACCAAATACGAGTCAAAGATCGCGATGGCCATGGGCGGCAAGGTCGCCGAGGAACTGACCTTTGGCGAGGAGAACGTCACCTCCGGCGCCACGTCGGACATTCAGCAGGTCAGCAAAATCGCCCGCGCGATGGTCACGCAGTTCGGATTCTCGGACAAGCTCGGCAATATCGACTATGCGAACGAACAACAGAGTTTCCTGGGCGCCTATCAGGGCGGTTCGACCAATTCGCCCGAGACCCAAAAGCTGATCGATACCGAGGTCCGCCAGCTGGTCGATACCGGCTACGAAACCGCCAAGCGGATTTTGACCGAGAAGCACGACGAATTCGTCCGCCTTGCCGAAGGTTTGTTGGAGTATGAAACCCTGACGGGCGACGAAATCCAGAAGGTGATCAACGGCGAAAAGCTCGACCGCTCGGATGACGACGGCGTGCCTCCCGCCGCCACCGGCACTGGCGGGCATGCGGCCATTCCAAAGACCGGCAAACCCCGCCGCGGTCCCGAAAGCGACGGTGGCATGGAGCCGCAGCCGCAATAGGGCGACGCGCTTCCTCGACCTGTCGAGACTGGATCCGTTTCAAGGTTAGCGTGCGATAGACACCCCTGCTAAAGTCTGGGTTGTATCGGGTGCGGCGTGGCATCCATGACGAGCGCAGAAACGCGAAACGGTCGCAAGAGTTTCGCACCACCATATTGCCAGCGGTAGGCGCTGTCGGTACCAATTCTTCAAAGCACTCGCACAAAGCAAGGAAAAGGGTGATGGGCTCCTTCCTCACGATCTTCAATTTCCTGGTCAATCTGGCCTTTTGGATCATCATCATACAGGCGATCCTCAGTTGGCTGGTCGCCTTTCAGGTGATCAATCTGCAGCAACCGCTGATCCGCCAGATCTGGCAGGGACTAAACGCGATCACGGAACCAATCTATCGCCCCATTCGCCGACTGATGCCAGAGATGGGGGGCATCGACTTCACCCCGATGCTGGTCTTGATCCTGCTTTACTTCGCCCAGGTCGTCGTCTGCAACAATCTCGGGCCGCATCCATCCTGTTTCTAGGTGCGGTTACTCACCTGACAAGCCGCGCCAGGCGATGTCGCGGCGGCAGAACCCGTCGGGCCAGTCGATCAGTTCGATCGCTGCATAGGCACGCTCTCGCGCATTGGCCAGGGTGGTACCGGTGGCCGAGACATTCAGAACCCGGCCGCCACTCGCCACGATGCCGCCCGCATCACGCTTTGTGCCGGCGTGAAACACCGTGACCCCTTCGAGCGCATCCGCCGCGTCGAGGCCCATGATTGGCGTGCCTTTCTGGTAACTGCCCGGATAGCCATTGGCCGCCATCACGACCGTGATCGCAGGCTCGGGATGCCAGTCGAGAGCGACATCCCCGAGGCGGCCGGTGGCGCAGGCATGCAGCACCGGCAGAAAGTCCGACCCCAGACGCATCATCAGCACCTGGCATTCCGGATCGCCAAAGCGGACATTGAACTCGACCAGACGCGGGGCGCCGTCTTCGATCATCAGCCCGGCATAGAGCACGCCGCGGAACGGAGTGCCGCGCGCGGCCATCTCGGCGATCACGGGCTCGATGATCTCTTGCAAGGCGCGTTTCTCGACATCTGCGGTAAAGATCGGCGCCGGTGAGTAAGAGCCCATACCCCCGGTGTTAGGGCCTGTATCTCCATCATAGGCGCGCTTGTGATCCTGGGCGCTGGCAAGCGGCAAGACCGTTTCGCCATCGGAAAGGATAAAAAAGCTTACCTCCTCGCCCGCCATGAACTCCTCGATGACAACTTCGGCGCCCGCCGCGCCCAGATGGCCTTCGAACATCATGTCGACCGCGGCACGGGCCTGATCCAGCGTCTCGGCGACGACGACGCCCTTGCCCGCCGCCAGACCGTCGGCCTTGACGACAATGGGGGCGCCCTCGGCCTCGATATGGGCTGTTGCCGCAGCGGCATCGCCAAACCGGGCATAGGCCGCCATTGGCGCGCCACAGGCATCGCAGACCTGGTGCGTGAAGGCCTTGGATGCCTCCAGCATCGCTGCCTGTTCCGAAGGCCCGAAAACCGCAATCCCTGCCGCCGCGATGGCATCTGCGACGCCGGCGGCGAGCGGGGCCTCGGGCCCGACGACCACGAAATCGATGGCATTGTCCACGGCCCAGGCGGCCACACCCGCAGGGTCCATTATGTCGAGCGAGACACAGCTTGCCAGCGCCTCGATGCCCGCATTCCCGGGCGCGGCGTAGAGTGCGCTCAGCATCGGGCTTTTGGCGATTGCCCAGGCCAGCGCATGCTCACGCCCGCCGCTTCCAAGGATCAGAACCTTCATTCGATATCTCCTTCGCGCCGCAGTACCACGGCGCCCTTTTGCGTTCCGGCGGCTTGTTGATGCAAGTCGGGATACTCGCCCCGCCACATGCGCAGCGCCTTTTGTTCACGATTGCGCCGACCGTCATCCAGAATCACGATCGCCTGTCGGGAAAGCCGCGCAAACAGTTCCGGTCCCGCCGGGTAACGTGCCGCCTTGCCGGCAAAGACCGGTGGCCCATCAACCAAAAGAAGATCTATCCGCGCAGGCAGCGGCTCAAGGCCCGCGCGATCGTACCACTTACCCGTTGGGCCGTAGTCGACCAGTGGCGCTTCGATGAGGGTAACGCGCTCCCCGACGCCCAATCGATCGAGCAGCGCTTTGGTCTCCTCAAGATAGACGATGTCGTGCTCGAGCGTGAAGAGGTGCCCTTGGCCATTAAGTTTCAATGCCTGTGCCAGAACAGCGGTGGAGAGGCCGGATCCGCATTCCACGACAAAATCCGGGCAGGCGTCAAAGATGTGATCGACAAGGATATTGAGCAGATCGTCCCCCGCGCGCCAGTCGCCACCGGCGGGAAGGTCTGCCGCCTCCAGACCGAGCTTGGCCAGTAACGCCTCGCGATGGGTCTGCTTTGGCACCGGCGCGTCCCGCACCACATGCGGAACATGAACGACACGCGGTTTCTGTGCCAGTTCGGCGCGGGCCTTGCGCAAACGCCGGCGAAGCTGGATGTTCCTGATCAACAGCCCACCCGACGCCACCCATAGCAACAGGATGATAAGGGTTGCGGTAGAGAAGGGCATCTCGCACTCTGTCCTGAAATCTGACACGGTCTAAGCGCCAGGAGGGTCTCAGCAGATGAGCCTTATCGATGATGCTCCGGAAGGCGTCAACACACCGGAATTCTCGGTCTCGGAAATCTCGGGCGCGGTTAAGCGCATGGTCGAGGGAGAATTCGGCCATGTCCGGGTACGTGGTGAGGTCGGTCGGGTTTCGCGCCCGCGCTCGGGCCACGTGTATCTCGACCTGAAGGACGACCGGGCCGTCTTGGCGGGCGTGATGTGGAAGGGCGTCGCCAGCCGTCTGACGACCCAGCCCGAAGAAGGTATGGAAGTGGTCGCGACTGGACGTCTGACGACCTTCCCCGGCCAGTCAAAGTACCAGATCGTGATCGACGACATCGCGCCCGCCGGTGTCGGCGCGCTGATGGCCATGCTGGAGAAACGCAAGGCGCAGTTGGCGGCCGAGGGTTTGTTTGATCCCGAACGCAAACAGAAGATCCCCTTTTTGCCCGGCGTGATCGGCGTGGTGACCTCGCCCTCTGGCGCCGTGATCCGGGACATCCTGCACCGGTTGTCGGAGCGGTTTCCGACGCGGGTGCTGGTCTGGCCGGTCGCCGTACAGGGAGAGCGTTCGGCCCCCGAAGTCGCCAGCGCGATCAACGGGTTTGCGGCAATCGAGGGTCCGTTGCGTCCCGATCTGGTGATCGTTGCGCGCGGTGGCGGCTCGGTCGAGGATCTGTGGGGTTTCAACGACGAGGCGGTGGTGCGGGCCGCCGCGGCCTGTCCGATCCCCCTGATCTCGGCTGTGGGTCACGAAACGGATACGACGCTGATCGATCTTGCCGCGGATCTGCGTGCACCAACACCAACGGCGGCGGCAGAACGCGCAGTGCCGGTGCGCGCCGAACTGATCGCGACACTGACTGATCTGGGCGCCCGAAAGACACGTGCGCTGTTGGGACTGCAGGAGCGCGCGCGCCAGCGTCTTGGCGATCTGATGCGCGCGCTGCCCCAGCCGGCGCGCCTGTTGGACGAGCGCCGGCAGAGGCTCGACAATGCCGTGTTGCGCCTGCCGCGCCCGGTCGACCTGGTGGACCGGCGCCGCGACCGGGTGGCGGCGCTGGCCGACCGGCTGCCCAGTGGCCTGCGCCAGATTGCGGCGGATCGACGGATCGCGCTGACCCGGCAGGCGGGACGTTTGCAGTCCGGGCGGCTGATGGACAGGATCGAAACCGCAGGCGAGCGGCTGCGTGGTTGGAGGGCTCGTCTGGATCCGGCGCATCGGCGCCTTCTTAACCGGCAAAGCGACCGATTGGGGGCCTTGTCCCGCATGCTTGGCACGCTCGGATATCGCGCGACGCTGAGCCGGGGCTATGCCGTGGTGCGGGCCGATGGCAGGGTGGTCGGCGATGCGGCTGCTGCCCGGCAGGGATCGGCGCTGGAAATCGAGTTCCGCGACGGAGTCTTCTCCGTCGGCGGAGATGATCAGCGACCGGCAGAACGACCAGTGCAAACAAAGAAACCAAAGCGCCCAAAGCCCAACCCGGGCGATCAGGGCAGTCTTTTCTAGGGGAGACCAGAATGGCAAAGGGTTATTGGATCGCACATGTGACCGTGACCGATACGGACAAGTATCCCGACTATGTTTCGGGCGCCCGCGCCGCGTTCGAGAAGTACGGCGCGACGTTTCTGGCGCGCGGCGGGGCGTGGAGCGACTGCGAGGGCGAGATGGGGCGTGAGCGCCATGTGCTGATCGAGTTTCCAAACTATCAGGCCGCGCTCGATTGTTACAACTCGGCGGATTATCAGGCGGCGAAGGCGCACAGGTTGGATGCCGGCGTGGCAACCATCGTGATCACCGAGGGACTGGAGAGCGCCTAGCTCGACCCGCTCAACGGCGGGCCTGCCCGTTGGGCAAGCCGGGCCAGGGCCCGGCGCTGCCTGCAGGCAGGCAGAGGCCCGCCCGGCGCGCAGCTCGTCGCTCAGCGCGAAAGGTCGCTGATGCGGCGGGCGACATCCGGGGAACCGGTAAGCTCCGAGCGCAGAGAAATGCCATGGCCAGGCCGATCGGCGACGCACAGGCTGCCATCGCGAAGCCCGGGCAATCCGTCGGCAAGCTGTGGGTAGACGCGAAAATAGAAGGCACGCGTCATCTCCTGTTCGCGGACATTGGGAAATGTCTGGGCAAGATGCGTGGATACCGCGAGCGTCACCGGCCCGGAGCAATCATGGAACGCGATGGGGCGGCCCGCGGCTGCGGCAAGGGCCGCGGCCTCGCGGGCGAACCCGATCCCCCCGCCCCAGGCGACATCGATGATGGGATAGGCTGGCTGTCCGTACCGGATCAGCGCGTGGACCTGGCCAAGGCCCCCCAGTGTCTCGCCACCCGCGAGGGGGCATGTCGTCGCCTCGCCGAGGGTCCGCATCAGATCCGGCCGATCCATCCAGACCGGATCTTCGACCCAATCGGGCTCGATCGGTTCGAGCGCGCGGCAGATCTTGCGCGCCGCGGGCAGCGACCAGAGGCCGTGAAGCTCTGCCTTGAGCGCCATTCGGTCGCCGAGGGCACCACGGATCGCCTCGAATGGCTGGAGCGCCCGTCTGAGGTCGGGGACCGAGATATCGGCGCCATGCGCCGCACCCTCGGCAAAGTCGAAGGGCCAGATCTTCATCGAGGTAATGCCCATGTCGAGCAACGACTGAGCAAGATCCACCGGATTTTCCATGAAGGCGGTCAGGTCCTCGAGATCCCCGGCGCCGGCGCCGAAATTGCCCGGACGGACATCTGCGCTTTTCGAGACGTAGTCGGGGCCGGCACAGGTGTTGTAGACCGGGATCTCATCGCGACACCGTCCCCCCATCAGATCGCAAAGCGCCAAGCCTGTACGTTTGCCGGCCAGATCCCAGAGCGCGACCTCGATCGCGGAGAGCGCACGCATTTCCGCCCCGGTTCCCCAGGCCCCCACATAGGGTTTC
>JBCCHW010000041.1:0-20717 GCA_039028555.1 Pseudomonadota bacterium
CCAAAGGCGGTGTGAAAATTGGGGCCCGAGCCTTCGATCGTGTCCGCCACTTCGGAAATGGCCGCCGTATTCAGCCGGACCCGTTCAGGCCCGCCCGCGAACAAGGTCTCGGCATTCATGGCCCCGCCATCGACGCCGATCAGATCGTCATCGCTGATCTCTTCAGCGGTGCTGGAAGTCTGCGCTTTAGTGTCGGCGGGAGGATCCTTTTCAGTCGACATCTGCATCTTCCTCCTTGAGCTTGGCTGACCTGGGAAAAAGCCCGGTCAGGCCTGTTATGTCACCGGCGGGCAAGCCGCCCGCATTGCCTGGCCCCGGGAAATACTCCGGGGCAGGCTCCCCGGCGCGCTGTGACAGGCACGGCCGGGGCAGATTTGCCGGGGTCACGTCAGGCGCCCCGGTACGCGGAACGCCGCGATCAGTCTAAATCTTGGTGCGGCCCGGGCGTTTGCGCAGAAAGTCCTGGCCGATGCCCGCGTTGATCGTATCGGGCGCACTCATGAACCCGTTGATCGTGTCTTCGTTGATCCCGGTGACCGAGACCTTGTTCAGGAACAGACCGCCATCGACATCGTCGAGTTGATCATCGCTGATAACATCGGGCTTGGTGTCTGGTTTGACCGTGTCTTTCTCTTCGTCGCTCATCAGATCGCTCCCATTTGAGATCGGCGGCAGGCGCCGGGTTTTCCGTGGCAGTGGAGAGAAGATTAACCGAATCGGCCCGCCGTATCAGTGAGGAATGATACATGTCCCAATATCGGACAATCGCGGGGGAGGCGCGGGGGCAGCTGCGCGGCGACGCAGTGCCGTCCCAGGGGCGACTCAGGGGCGACTTGGGGGCGACTTTGGGGGTGCAACTCAGGGCCGGCCAAGCCGGGCGATCATCGCCTCGGTCGCTGCTTCGACCATGTCGAGGGTGCGGTCGTAGTCCTCGGGCCCGCCGTAATAGGGATCGGGGATCTCGTGCCCTGCCGCGTCAAACAGCCGGATCTCGGCGCGCGCCGTCGCAGGGGCCCGGGCCTCGAGGTCGCGCAGGTTGGCGCGGTCCATGGCCAGGATCAGGTCGAAACCGTGGAAATCGCTGTCGGCGACCTGCCGCGCGCGCTGGGCGGTGTTGTCATAGCCGCGCGCGCTGGCGGCTGCCAGGCCGCGCGGATCGGGCGGTTGGCCGATATGGTAGGCGCCGGTGCCCGCGGAATCGACCTCGATCGCGATCCCCTCCTCGGCCGCGCGTTTGCGCAGCGCCCCTTCGGCCATGGGCGAGCGGCAGATATTGCCGAGGCAGACACACAGGATGCGCATTGGAATCTCCTTGGTTTCGGGCATGGTAGGCCGAGGTGCGCGCAGCGGAAAGGGGCAGGCCATGGAACATATCGTCATCCTGACCGGCGCGGGCGTCAGCGCGGAAAGCGGGCTGGGCACCTTTCGCGATGCGGGCGGGCTGTGGAGCCGGTACAGCCTCGAGGATGTGGCGACCCCTCAGGGCTATGCCCGCGACCCGGACCTGGTGCTGGACTTCTACAACGCGCGGCGCGACAACTGCGCAGCCGCCACCCCCAATGCCGCCCATGCGGCGCTGGCCCGGCTGGCGCGCGCGTTCCCCGGCCGGGTCTCGCTGATCACCCAGAACATCGATGATCTGCACGAGCGTGGCGGCTTGGAGGGGGTGATCCACATGCATGGGGAGCTGATGCGCGCGCTCTGTGCGGGGTGCGGGCATCAGTGGGCGTGGACGGGGCCGATGACGCAGAGCCATGCCTGCCCGGCCTGCGGAGCGGCGGGGGGTGTGCGCCCCGATGTCGTCTGGTTCGGCGAGATGCCCTATCACATGGCAGAGATCGGCGCCCTGCTGGAAAGCGCGACCCTGTTTGTCGCCATCGGCACCTCGGGCGCGGTCTATCCGGCGGCGGGTTTTGTGGCCGAGGTGGGGCTGCGCGGGGTCGAGACGCTGGAGATCAATCTCGAACCCTCGGATGTGGCCGATCAGTTCGACCGGCGCCTGCTGGGCCCGGCCAGCGAGGTGGTGCCGGACTGGGTTGCGGGTTTGCTGGCGTGAGACGCAAAAGGCCGCCCTGGGGCGGCCCGTGATCTGACGGCTGGGTGGTGGCTCAGGCCGAGGCGGCGGCGGCCACGTCCTTTTTCACCTTCAGCGCGCTCGGCGACAGCTCGGCATCCTTGGCCTTGGCCAGATAGGCGTCGAGCCCGCCGCGGCGATCGACGGTGCGCAGCGTCGAGGCGGCAACGCGGAACTTGAACGACCGGCCCAGCGTCTCGCTCATCAGCGTGACGTTCTGCAGGTTCGGCAGGAAACGGTGCCGGGTCTTGTTGTTTTCGTGGCTGACCCGGTTGCCGGTCTGCACACCTTTTCCACTCAGTTCGCAACGGCGCGACATGCGATTGATCCTTTTGGTTCTGCGCGGCTCTGGCGGGTCGGACGGCCCCATGGCCCCGACGCGCGAGTCGGCGCATCGAATTCGAGAGGTGGCGTATAGGGTTTAACCGCGCCCCGGTCAAGCGCGGTATTGGCAGGCCGGGCCCGGGGTGTCAAGCGCGGGCGCCCGGCGGCACCAGCGGTTTTTCCATCTGAAAGTTCGTGAGGCAAACGCCCGCCCGCCGGATGGATTGCCGGCGGATCACCCGCCAGCCGCGGCGTTCAAGAAAGGCGCGCGCGGCGAGGCTGATCTCGCCATGCAGGCGCGTGGCGCCCAGATCGCGGGCCACCGCCTCGACATGGGAATAGAGCGCGCCGCCCACCCCCCGCCCCGCCGCCCGGGGCGCGACAAAGGCGAGGTCGAGAAAGTCGGTGGCATCGATGCTCATGAAACCTGTGACCACCCCTGCCTCTTCGGCCACAAAGACTGTCATGCCCTGCAGGCGCGCGCGCCATTTGTCGGGCCGGGGCGCCTCACCCGCCCAGGCGCGGCGCTGATCGGCATCGTAAGGCGCCGCCGTGCCGGTGTGGACCGCGTCGAAATAGATCTGGGCGATGGCCGGCAGATCGCCGGTCGCATGAGGCCGGATCAGGGGCATGGCTGGGGCTGTCAGTCCCGGTCGCTGCGGACCAAGTGCATCAGGATCAGGCCCTGATCGTCCAACAGCACGAGGATATCGCGAAACGCCACCCCGCGATGGGTTGATGTGAGGGCCGAGAGGAAATCGGTTTCCTCGTCGACCAGATGATCGCGGCAGGCGATGGGCCTGATCACCAGGGGCCCGATCGAGAGCGCCTCGCCGTCCTGCTCGAACCGGCCATGGAACTGGTTGCAGCCACCGCTGCCACCCATCCCCTTGCGCGGGCCGAATCTGATATAGCGCTCGACGCCCGGCACGATGGGCCCCGCCGGGCGCCATTCGGTGCGGTTGAGCGCGGCGGTCCCGCTGCCGGTGGCGGGCGGATCCTCGCCGCTGCCTTCGGCCAGCGCGCCGCCCCGCACCCAGCCGGCCTGTTCCTCATACCCGATCAGACACCAGGGCTGGGTCGCATCATCGGCCGCGGACGTGTCCTGACAGCCGAGATTGACCAGCCCATCGGTGCCGGCCGGAACGCTGCCGAGCGCCGCGGCATCCGCCCCGGGCGCGGCCTGGAGCGACGGCGCCGCCGCCCCTTGCACCGTCTGGAAAAAGTCGGGCTCCGCCGCCGTCGCGCCCGAGGCGCCATACATGGCCCCGATCAGGCCCAGCAGAGCCGCGGCGATGCGGCCTACATCGCGGATCAGTGTTGTCATGCGGCGTGCTTCCCCCGGGCTCTGGACCTCGACACGATCTACTCTAGGAAGAGACGCGTCGAATTTGAACACCTAATCGGCGTGCGCGCGCCTATCCTCCCGGAAACAGGAAGGTGACCGCGAGGCGGGCGCCGAGGCCCTCGGGCCCGCTGTCGGGGGCAGTCGCCCAGTACCGCGCGCCGATCTGGAACTGCACCTTTTGCCCGCCGATATCGACCAGCTTGGCCACCATGGCGTTGACCGGGACCGACCAGTCGGACCGCGCCCAGTCATAGGTGGATTCCGAATTGAGGGTAAAGGTCCAGGCGCTGGGCGTCGTATAGGCAAGGAAGGGCTGCAGGAAGGTCGCGTTCACATCGCCGCGACCGCCGTCACCCGCGACCGACCACAGATGATTGGCAAGCCCGCCATAGGTCCAGGGCCCCTGTTGGATCAGGGCGACCCCGGTCGGGCCCAGCGAGAATTTGCCCGAGCCCAGCAGATCATCGGTCGCGGTCGGAATGCCGGCCACCGGACCGATGCCCCAGGTCATGTTGCCGACCGGCGTCTCGACGGGCCGGGCGGGGGAGAAAAAGCCGCTTTGCACCGTGTCACCCAGCCCGAACTGGGTGCCCGAGCGCCCAGCGACATCCTGTTGCCAGGCGACGGGCAGGATGGTGCGGCTGATCAGGTTCCAGTCCTCGCTGAGCCCGATCGGGATCACCGGCTGGATGTTGACAAAGGCCTTGTCGCCATCGGCCGCGCCGATATCGCCGTCATAGTTCCCCTGAAAGGGCACCGAGATCAACGAGGCCACCGGGTTGGAGAGCTCCTTGGCCAGATCGGCATTGCCCTGCGCGGCGGCGGGCAGGCCGCCTGACAGGAAAGATGCGACAGAGGTCGCCACCATAATACTGCGCATGCGATCCTCCCGACCGTGTGACCCTCCCTGGCTCCGCGGTCAGTTTAACGCCAAACGGGGCGATAGTCATGCCGCGCGCCGTGAACGGCCGCGGCGCGCGGTATCGTGGCAGGGGGTGGCCAACGCAGTGCGGAACAGGGGCGAGGCCCCGTCATGAATGGCGCTCGGAGCCTCTGGCCGGTTCCGCATGCGCCGCGCGATGCGCCCATCGGCCGCGTCGAGGCGACTTACCGGCCCCGGATCCGCGGATCCAGCGCGTCGCGCAGCCCGTCGCCCATGAAGTTCACGCTGAGCACTGTCAGCGAGATGGCGAGGCCGGGCCAGATCACCCGCTCGGGCGTCAGCTGCATGAAGTCCTTGCCGTCATAAAGCAGCCGCCCCCAGGTGGGAAAATCGGGCGGGAAGCCGAGGCCCAGGAAGCTGAGCGCGGATTCGGTGATGATCGCATTGGCGATCCCCAGCGTCGCCGAGACCATGATGGGCGACAGCACATTGGGCAGGATATGGCGCGAGAGAATGCTGCGCGGGCGTGTCCCGATCGAGCGCGCGGCCAGCACGAATTCCTGTTGCTTCAGCGCCAGCACATCGCCGCGCACGATCCGCGCGGTCTGCATCCAGCTGGTGATGCCGATGACAAAGACGATCAGGATGAAGATCCCCATCTCGGGCCCGAAAACGCTTCTGAGCGCGTCGCGAAAGACCAGGATGATCACCAGCAACAGCGGCAAGAGCGGCAGGGCGAGGAACAGATCGGTCAGCCGCATCAGCGGCCCGTCGAGGGTGCGGAAATACCCCGCAATCATGCCGATCAGCGTGCCGATGATCAGCGAGATGAACATCGCCGCGAACCCGACCGCCAGGCTGACCCGCCCGCCGGCCAGCACCTGGGCAAACAGATCGCGGCCCAGATTGTCGGTCCCCATCGGGTGGGCGAGGCTGGGCCCCTGGTTCTTGGCCTTGTAGTCGAGATAGCCCGGATCAATGGTGTGAATGAACGGGCCGACAGCGACCACCAGCACGATAAAGACAAAGACCGCCACCCCGATCAGCGCGCCGCGGTGCTGGCGGAACTGCACCCAGACATCCATCCACAGCGAGCGGTGGGTGCCGATCGTCTCCTCGCCCGCCTTGGCGAATTCGGCGGTCGGCTCGGTTGTGGCGGGGGCGTCAGTCATACCGGATCCTCGGATCCAGCACGCCATAGAGGATATCGGCGAGCAGGTTGAAAAAGACGATCAGCACCGCAAAGATAAAGGTCAGCGTCTGCACCAGTGGAATATCGGCCCCCTGAATGCCGATGATCAGCAGCTGGCCCAGGCCGTTCACGCGAAAGATCTGCTCGGTGATGATCGCCCCGCCAAAGATCTGCGGCACGCCGAGCGCGATCACGGTCACCACCGGGATCAGGCTGTTGCGCAGCACATGGGTGAGGACGACCACGTGCTCCTTCAGCCCCTTGGCCCGGGCGGTGCGCACATAGTCCTGGTTGAGATTGTCGAGCATCGAGGCGCGCATGAACCGGCTCAGCTGTGACGCGTTGAACAGTGCCAGCACCATCACCGGCATGGCCATCTGTTTGACCTGAAACCAGAAACTCGCCCAGTCGGTCACCTCGTGCGTGGTGTCATAGATCGAGGGCAGCCAGCCCAGCCACACCGAAAAGATCATGATGAACAAGAGCCCGGTGAAAAACGTCGGCACCGAGAACCCCAGCATCGAAAAGAACGTGCCGAACTGATCGAACCACGAATACTGACGATAGGCCGAGATGACGCCGATCGGGATCGCGATCAGGATCCCCACCACATAGGACATGCCCACGACCCACAGCGTCTGGGGCATCCGCTCGACGATCAGGTCGACGATGGGCGAGCGGGTGGCCCACGAGGTGACCCTTAGCCGGTTGCCGTCGCCCAGAGTGATGCCAAAGCTCTGCTCGATGATGTTGAGCGGTTCGTTGACAAAGAACTGCTCGAGCCATTTGAGATAGCGGATATGGAACGGCTCGCCCAGGCCCAGCGCCTGGCGGATCTGTTCGCGCACCTCCGCCGGGATGGTCAGCGGCAGGTTGCCGGTCGGATCACTGGGGGCAAGATCGAGGATCGCAAAGATTACGAAACTGATGAACAGCAGCGTCGGTATCGCCAGCAGTGTCCGCCGGATCGTATAGCGAAGCATGCGCTCCCCTTTGCGTAGCCTTTGCTGATGTCAGTAGGGCAGCAATCATGCGATCTTGGCAATAGGTTTGACCCGATTTGGGTCCAAAGGGGCGGATTACGTAAAGGATGCCAGGGAATTGGGCGTCGAATGCCCCGATCGAGGGCAGTCAAGGCCTGTTGATCCGGGCCAATCTGGTCTAGGCACCGGCCATGGGCACACGGGCAGAACGATACGATACGGTCATCATCGGCGCGGGCGCGGCGGGGATGATGTGCGCGGCGCATGCCCTGCGCGGCAGCGGGCGCGTGCTGGTGATCGACCATGCCAGGGCGCCGGGGGAAAAGATCCGCATCTCGGGCGGCGGGCGGTGCAACTTCACCAATCTCCATGCGGGGGCGGAAAACTTCCTGTCGGCCAATCCGCATTTCGCCAAATCGGCGCTCAGCCGCTATACCCAGCACGACTTTGTCGCGCTGGTCGACCGGCACGGGATCGCCTGGCATGAAAAGACGCTGGGGCAGCTGTTCTGCGATGGCTCGTCAAAGGAGATCATCGCGCTGCTGCTCGACGAGATGGCGGGGGCGGAGCTGCGCCTTGGCACCTCGGTCGATACGATTGCGCGCCATGGCGACGGGTTTCGCCTGGGCGTGTCCGGCGGCGATGTGCTGGCGCGGCATCTGGTGGTGGCCTGTGGTGGCAAATCGATTCCGAAAATGGGGGCAACCGGGTTCGGCTATGCCATCGCGCGGCAGTTCGGGCTGGACGTGACCGAGACGCGGGCGGGCCTGGTGCCCTTTACCTTAGACCCCGCGATGAAGGCGCAGATGGCCCCGCTGGCGGGGGTCGCGGTGCCTGCCCGGGCCGCCTGTAACGGGGCCGCCTTTGACGAGGCGGTGCTGATCACCCATCGCGGCCTGTCGGGCCCGGCGATCCTGCAGATCTCGTCCTACTGGCGCGAGGGCGAGGAGGTCGTGCTCTCGCTGTTGGCGCAGGAGGATCTGCTCGGCGCCTTCAAACAGCGCCGCCGGACCGAGGGGCGCCGGCAGGTCCAGACCGTGCTGGCAGAGCTGTTGCCACGGCGCCTGGCCGAGTATCTGGCCGGGACACATGGCATCACCGACCGGCTGGGCGATTGCTCGGACAAGCGGCTGGGCGAGATCGTCGCGCATCTGACCCGGTGGCCTCTGCGCCCGGCGGGGACCGAGGGGTATCGCACCGCCGAGGTCACGCTGGGCGGCGTGGCCACCACAGGGCTGGACGCGCGCAGCATGGAGGCCCGCAGGGTGCCCGGGCTCTTTTTCATCGGCGAGGTGGTGGATGTGACCGGCTGGCTGGGCGGCTACAACTTTCAATGGGCCTGGTCGTCGGGCTGGGCCGCGGGCACCGCGATCGCGGCGCGGGGCTAGAGCAAAAACGGATCTGACTGACCCAGTCAGATCCTAGGACTTTGCTCAAGTGTCTGACCCTGTAGCAAAATTCTTTTCCAACCTGAGTCAGGTTGAAACGATTTTGGTCTAGCCCGGTCAGTCGGCCAGCGGCAGGCCGCTCGGCACCGCGTCGGGCTCGATCCCGTCCATGTCGCGGCTCGCCGGGTCGGTCAGTGTCGCGAGAAAGGCGACGAGATCGGCGATCTCGCGATCGGTCAGATCCTTGGGCGCCAGCTCGTTGGCGGCGGCCAGGGCATGGCGCATCGTGGGATCGCCCATGGCCCAGAAATCGCGGCTGTTATAGGCCTCGATCCGGGTGCCGTCGACGGGGGTGAAATCGGTCGGCACGCCATCGCCCGTCTCGGCATAGTCATAGACCCGGCTCATCGGCGGCAGCGTCACGCGGGCGGCGTCGAACGCTTCGAGGGCGGATACCGGATCGAGGTGGTGGCGGATCGCAGCCTCGAGGCTGTCATAGGCGCCGGCATGCCCCCAGGGCCCGGTCAGCGCCACATTGCGCAGGCTGGGCGTGCGGAAGCGATACCGGTCCTCCTCCTGCTCGGTCACGCGGTAGCGGCCGAAATCCTCGACATGATGGGCAAAGCCGGTCTGCTCGGCATAGCCCGTATCGGCGCCGTCATCCTTGCCGGGGCCAAGCTGGGGCATGGCAATGGCGTGAAAGCCGTAATCGGTCTGCAAGGGGCCCGCATGGCAGGTGGCGCAGTCCGCCTTGCCGTAAAAGAGCTCCATCCCCCGGCGCGCGGGCGCGGGCAGCGGGGCCGCCTCGCCCTGCGCCAGATAGGCGTCAAAGGGGCTGCCCGTGGCGCGGAAGGCCTGGGCCTCGAACGCGCCGATGGCATTGGCGACATGGGTGATGTGGATATCCGCGCCCGTGGCGACCGTGCCGGGATAGGCGGCACGGAACATCGCGACATAGGCCGGGATCGCCGCGAGACGCCGGGCGATCTGGTCCCAGGCGCCGCCGGGGCCGGCGAACCGCTCGACAATGGCGGCATCGGCGATGGGGTTCTCGCCCGGATGCCCGGCCATTTCGGTGGCCGAGAGGATCGGGAACAGCGCCTGGGCGGCCAGGATCCCGTCGAGCCCCCGGGGCAGTTGATCGCCTGCAGGCGTTTTGAGCGTGATGGTCCCGTCGGGGGCTGTGATCCGCTGGGCCCGCCCGTCATGGAACATGGTCTCGACTTCGCGGGCGCCGAGGTTGAAGAGCGCGGGCGCGTTGCGCGGCACCCGGCCCAGCACCGGGGCGCCATGCGCCTTGCGGTCGCGCCCGCGCCCCTCGGCCCCTTCGCCCAGCGACAGGGCAACGGCGTCCGCGGTGGCGTTTTCGGGGTGATGGCAGGTCGCGCACGAGATGTTCCGGTTGCCCGACAGGATCTTGTCGAAAAACAGCATCCGGCCCAGTTCGACCTGGGCGGGGGGGGCGGCGGCGTCGTGGATGAAATCCTGATCGCTCAACGCTTTGGGCAGCGCGCTGGCCGGGGTGGCGGCGAGGGTGCTGGCCGTGGTGCCGGCTGGGGTGCTGGCCGTGGTGCCGGCGGGGGTGCTGGCGGGGGCGCCGGGCTGCGCCGACACCGCCAATGTGACCGGGATCGCGACGGCGAGCACGCTCGCCGCAATTGATGTCAAACCGGGGATACATCGTCCCACGCCTATCCAGCCTCGCTCGCTCGTTCTTGCTCGTGCCAGAGTTGGTGCTCCGGTCAGGCGGGGTCTATTACATCATTTATCGGGAGAATTACCAGCGCCTTGCGACGCAGGGCCCCGGATCGGGGCGGAGTGCGCGGCCCCCCGCCCGGCCCCGCGGGGTGCGGTAATTAAGGCGATACCACTCCGTGACCGTACAAATATCGCGTTCCCAGGGGTTCATCGCGGTGCCCCCCAGCGTGACCGACTGTGCCGCAACACGGCCGCGGTGGATGAGCGGGATCATCGCGCCCTCCTCCATCAGCATGTCGTTCATCTCCTTCGCGATGCGCGCCCGGTCGGCGAGTTCCGCGGTTTCGCTCATCTCGGCGGAGAGTTCGTCATATTGCGGGTTGCAATAGCGCGGCACGTTGTTGCCGAGCCACTGGTTCCCCGGCGCTGGGATCTCGGTGCAGATCCAGGACGCCATGTACTTCTCCGGGTCGGTCCCGTCGAAGTTGTTGGTGTACATCTCGAGATCGGAGAAGAACTTCTGGAACGTGTCCGGGGTCGACTGGTCGCCGCCAAAGAAGACCGAGGCGTCGATGTTGCGCAGTTCCGTCTCGACCCCGATTTCCGCCCACATCTGCTTGAGGAAAGCCTGGGTGCCCTGACGCACCGAGTTGGTCGAGGTCTGGAACAGCACGCTCAGCCGGATCCCGTCCTTGGCGCGGATCCCGTCCGAGCCCTTGGCCCAGCCCGCATCGTCCAGCAGCTTGTTGGCCGCCGCGATATCCTGGGTCTTGCACCAGTCATTCGCGGTCGAGGCAAAGGCCTTTGGCGCGGGCAGCACGTTGCAGGTCACCTGCCCCGCCTGGCCATAGCCTGCATCCACCAGGATCTGGCGGTCGATGGCGAGGCTGAGCGCCTTGCGCACGGCGGGATCGGTCAGGAACGGGTGAGGATGCGCGACCGTGCCGCGCTCGTCGCCCAGACCCGGGTTGGGATCGGTGAAGTTGACCATGATCCGCTCGACCGAG
This sequence comes from Pseudomonadota bacterium, assembly GCA_039028555.1. Lineage (GTDB taxonomy): Bacteria > Pseudomonadota > Alphaproteobacteria > Rhodobacterales > Rhodobacteraceae > Thermohalobaculum. The sequence goes on from JBCCHW010000041.1 coordinate 10,898, forward strand.
GTGCCAAAGGCGCTGACCACCTTGCCTTTGCCCTTGGCCTCCATCTGGGTGAGGATTTCGGGCTCTACCTGCAGGTTCCAGGCATAGTCGAACTCACCGGTTTCCAAGACCGAGCGCGCGGCCGAGGCCGCATCGCCGCCCCCTTTGAACAGGATGTTCGAAAACGCGGGCTTGTCCGCCTCGCGATACTTGTCGTTCATCTCGTAGAGGACGACGTCATTGGCCTTGAACTCGGTGACCTTGAAGGCCCCGGTGCCGACGGGGCCGAAATTGGCCTCGGTGCATTCCGGCGCCTTGGCCCCCACGCAATCCTTGAACTGTGCCTTTTGGATGATCGGGGCGGTGGCGCCCACGAACGGCCCATAGGGGAAGGGTTTGGGCACGCCAAAGGTGATCTTGATGGTCAGATCATCCAGCGCCTCGATCTTGGTCACATCGGTGAAGTTGACCGAGGCGTTGCAGCCCCCTTCGGGATGCATGCAGTATTCGCCGGTAAAGACCACATCCTCGGCGGTCAGCGGCGTGCCGTCTGACCAGATGACGCCGGATTTCAGCTTCCAGGTGATGGTGGTGAGGTCTTCGCTGATCCCGCCGTTCTCGACGGTGGGGACAGCCTCGACCAGGGTCGGCACGATCTCGCCATCGGCGTTGTAGTTCGCCAGCGGCTCGAGCACCAGCGACGAGCTTTCGATATCCTTGGTCCCGCCCGACAGATAGGGGTTCTGGATCGAGGGGGCCTGCCAATAGATGATGTTGAGCTGCCCATCGGCGCCACGCTCTGCCAGCGCGGGACCGGCGAGCATCGCCGCGGCGGCGGCCGTGCCCATTAAAATGTTTCGCTTCAGCATTTTATTCTCCCTGTTGGTTCTGCTGCTGGGTGTGTGCCTGCCATCCCGTCTAGTCGAGCAGGTGGCAGGCGGCGAAATGCCCATCGGCAATTTCGCGGGAAATGGGGTCTTGCTCGGCGCAGCGGGCCATCGCCTTTGGACACCGGGTGCGGAACACACAGCCCGAGGGCGGGTTGGCGGGGCTGGGCACATCGCCCTCGATGATGATGCGCTGGCGGGTCGCCTCGACCTTTGGGTCGGGCACCGGCACGGCCGAGAGCAGCGCCTGGGTATAGGGATGCCGGGGGTCGCGATAGAGCGCATCCACGGGGCCTATCTCGACCATCCGGCCCAGATACATCACCGCCACCCGGTCGGCGATATGGCGCACCATGGAAAGATCGTGGCTGATGAACAGATAGGTCAGCCCCAGCTTGTCCTGCAATTCTTCGAGCAGATTGACCACCTGGGCCTGGATCGAGACATCAAGCGCCGCGATCGGCTCGTCACAGACGATGAAGTCAGGCTCCAGCGCCAGCGCCCGCGCGATGCCGATCCGCTGGCGCTGCCCGCCCGAGAACTCGTGCGGATAGCGGTTGCGGAAACTGGGGTTCAGGCCCACCGCGTCGAGCAGTTCCTCGACCCGCTGCTCACGCTCGCGCTTGTTCAGCCGCCCATGCTCGACCAGCGGCTCGGCGATGATCGAGCCCACGGTCATGCGCGGGTTGAGACAGGCCTGCGGGTCCTGAAAGATCATCTGAAAGCGCGGGCGCAGGTCGCGCAGCTTTTCCTGATCCATCTCGCCGATATCGACGCCGTCGAACACCAGACTGCCCGCACTCAGATCGTAAAGGCGCAGCACGGTGCGCCCGACGGTCGACTTGCCACAGCCGCTTTCGCCCACCAGGCCCAGCGTCTCGCCCCGGTGAATGTCAAAGCTGATCCCGTCGACCGCCTTGATCTGGCCGACCTCGCGGCGGATGATCCCGCGCAGGATGGGGAAATGCTTGGTCAGGTTCTGGGCGCGCAACAGGACCGAGGGGGGGGTGGCGTCAAGCATGGCGCGGCCCTCCCGTCACCGGGTTCCAGTGGCAGGCGACCAGATGCTGCGACCCGATGGATGCCAACAGCGGATTGGCGCGCGCGCAGGTCTCGAACGACTCTGCGCAGCGCGGGGCAAAGGGGCACGAGCTCGGCTTTTTGCCCAGATGCGGCGGCTGGCCGGGGATCGAGTAGAGCTTTTCCGGCCCGTCCGCCTCGATGCTCGGCATGGTTTTGAGCAGCGAACGCGTATAGGGATGCTGCGGATTGGCGAAAAGCTCCTCCACTGCGGCCTGTTCGACAATCGCGCCGCCATACATCACCGCGACCCGGTCGGCGATGCCGGCCACGACACCCAGATCATGGGTGATCCAGACAATCGCCATCCCCAGCTCGTGGCGCAGCTTGCGCACCAGATCCAGGATCTGCGCCTGAATGGTGACATCGAGCGCGGTCGTGGGCTCGTCGGCGATCAGCACCTTTGGGTCGCAGGCCAGCGCGATGGCGATCATCACCCGCTGGCGCATGCCGCCCGAGAACTGGTGAGGATAGTCGTTCAGCCGTTCCGCCGCCGAGGGGATGCCGACCAGATCCAGCAGCCAGGCGGCGCGCTCGCGCGCCTCGGCCCGGTTCAGCCCCATATGGACGCGCAGGGGCTCCATCAGCTGAAAGCCCACATTATAGACCGGGTTCAACGAGGTCATCGGATCCTGAAAGATAAATCCGATCCGGCCGCCGCGCACCCGGCGCATCTCGCGGTCGGAGATCTTCAACAGATCCTGCCCTTCAAAGCGCACAGCACCCTGGGTGATCTCGGCCGGCGGCATGGCCACCAGTTTCAACAGCGACATCATCGTGACGCTCTTGCCCGAGCCGCTTTCGCCGACAACGCCCAGCAATTCGCCCGCCTTGAGGTTGAAACTGACACCGTTGACCGCGTGGACCAGGCCATCCTGTGTGTGAAAGACGGTCTCGAGGCCATCTACCTCAAGCACTGTTTCGGTGGGCCCTGCCGCTGCGTCAGGCAAATAAAACCTCGTTTGAACTAACTTGGTGAAATTATTAAGACCCCATCCGCCGGGCTTGGCAAGAGGTACGCTGCGGCGCACAAGAATTTTATTGCATACTGAACGGAGACGGGCGCGACCCGGCCCGGCCTGTTCAGGCCGGTCAGCCCCGCGCGTGCCGGGCCTTGAAGCGGCCGAAGAATTTCAGTTTCCGCGCCCGCAATTCACGGTCGAGCGCGTCCGAGAGCATCAGGCTGTGCCGGTATCGGTTCTCCCGCCACAGATTGACGCCGGACAGCCCGGCGGGATCAAGGGTGACGACCTTTTGCGTCACCGGCAGTTTCATGCTCTGATGGTCCTCTTCATGCCCATAGGCGCATCTTACCTCAGACTCCGCGTCGATGATGCTGGATTGGTGCACATGAACATTCATCATAAAACAGGGATGGTCCAATGCAGTGCCATTGTGCCGCGTCACCTCGATGGGAAAGAACTGATGCACGCCCGGGTCCAGTTCCTCGATCAGGTCCTTGATCGGCTGAGGAACGATCATGATGCCGTCCGTGCTCACAAAGGCGCCGCGTGCCTTGGGATTTTTCGAAAGCACCAGCTTTCGGGGCACTTCCTCAGGATTCAGTAGCCGATCACCCTTTTTGTATACATCGGACAGATCTCCAAGCGTAGGCAAGTCTGGCGTCGCACCGCGCCAGAGAAATTCTTTGCCAACGAGGTGATCTTGGCCGGTTCCAAAGGGTCTGACGTAAAAGGGCATGGCGGGGAAATCCTTTTGCCTGGAATGAAACGGGCCGGGCCCGCCTGGATCAATCGATCCCAGCATGATCGCATCGGGCCGGGGCGACAATAGGGCGGCGGCCTGCCGCCTTGGCCCTTGAACCGGGCGGCGAATTCGGGTCGAGTGGCGCCATCCCGCCCTCAGACAACCGGAGCGCTCCGATGCCCCTCATCAACCGTTTTGCAGATCTGCATGCCGACATCACCGAATGGCGGCGCGATTTTCACAGGCACCCCGAGCTCGACTTTGCCGTGCACCGCACCGCCGGGCTGGTGGCCGAAAAGCTCCGCGCCTTTGGCTGTGACGAGGTCGTCGAGGGGATCGGCCAGACCGGCGTGGTCGGCGTGATCAAGGGGCGCGAGACCGGCTCGGGCAAGGTGATCGGCATGCGCGCCGACATGGACGCGCTGCCGATCCTCGAGATGACGGGCAAGCCCTATGCCTCGACCGTGCCGGGCATGATGCATGCGTGTGGCCATGACGGGCATACCGCGATGCTGTTGGGGGCGGCGCAATACCTGGCCGAGACGCGCAATTTCGACGGCACCGTGGTGCTGATCTTTCAGCCCGCCGAAGAGGGCAGCGGCGGTGGGCGCGCCATGGTCGAGGACGGGATGATGGACCGCTTTGGCATCCAAGAGGTCTATGGCATGCACACCCATCCCGGCACGCCGGTGGGCGAGTTTTGCCTGCGCCCGGGGCCGGTGCTCGCCTCGGCGGATGGGTTCGAGATCGCGATCACCGGGCTGGGCGGGCACGCGGCCTATCCCCATGACTGCATCGACACGACTCTGGTGGGCGCACAGATGCTCCAGGCCCTGCAAAGCATCGTTGCGCGCAATGTGGACCCGGTGAAATCCGCCGTCGTCTCGGTCACCATGTTCGAGACCGATACCAACGCCACCAATGTGATCGCCGAGACCATGCGCCTGAAAGGCACCGTGCGCACGCTGGATTCGGACGTGCAGGACATGGTCGAGGCCAAGATGCACAAGATGGTCGAGCATCTCGCGCTGGCCTTCGACGCCAAGGCGACGCTCGATTACGAACGCAACTACCCCGTCACATCGAGCACGGCGGCCGAGGCCGCCTTTGCCACCCGGGTCGCGCAGGAAGTGGCGGGCATGGACAAGGTCGACCCCGCGACGCCGCCCCAGCTGGGGGCCGAGGATTTCTCGTTCATGCTGAACGCGCGGCCCGGCGCCTTTATCTTTGTCGGCAATGGCGACACGGCGGGCTGCCACCACCCGGAGTTCGACTTTGACGACGACGCCATCCCGCTCGGCTGTTCCTATTGGGCGCGGCTGGCGGAAAAGGGGATGCCGATCGGCTCCTGAGCGAGGCGCAGGGCGGCCCCTTTGACCGCTTTGGCATGGGCGGCGAGGCGACCGTCACGGCGGCGAAGTGCGAATTGGCGCGGCCCTGCCCCGTCCGGTCTGCTGCTGGACCCCAATCGTTTCGACCTGACCAAGGGTGGAGAAGAACTCCGCCCCAGACTCAGCCGTTTGAGCAAGATCCCGGGATCTGACCGGGTCAGTCTGGCCCGGTATGCTCTAGCGGATCTCGGCACCGAGATCCGCCGGGGCCAGGCCGCGCGTGTACTCGATGATCAGCTCCAGCTCGTTCTCGGTCAGGGTGACGGGCGAAATGGGCGAGGGCCGGTTTGCGGGAAAGGGGTCGGTGATCCCCTCGATCTGGGTAAAGGCGGGATGCGGGTTGAGCGCGTAAAAGGCGCGCATCTTGTCCTCCCAGTTCTCCCAATTGCGCATCACGGTGAATTTCGGGGTCGAGCCGATCCCGCCCATGCGGTTCGACGGGCCGATCACGTGGCAGCGGCCACATTTGAGATAGACGAGCTTTTCGCCCGGCCCGAAGTCGATCGCTTTCGCCCAGCCCGGAACGAGCAAGGCGATGGCTAGCATAAGGGCGCGCATGGCCCCTTTCCTCCCGTTTTGGCCAAGTCTAGCGCCCGGGCGGCGGCGTTGACAACATCTCAATCCCCGCCCGACTGCCTGCCCGCGCATCGGCACGAGCCAGAGCCGCGGCGGAGCCCATCACTTCGCTCAAGCCACCCGCAATTCCGCCAGAGTTCCAGCGTATTCTGACCGACGGGGCGATTGGCTCCGCAATACCGACAATTTTTTTGGGAGATGTTCGATGAAGGTAATTGCAGTCGCCGTCGTTGTTGCGGTGTTCGCCACGACGGCACAGGCGCAATACAAGACGTTCCAGCCCTCTACAGGCTTTCAGGGCTCCAGCAATCACAATGACTTCAGTACGGGTAACAGCTACCGCGTTACACCAAAGTTCGGCGGCGGGGCCAGAATTCAGGGGTACAACTACCACACCGGTCGAAGCTGGAACCAGACGATCGATCAGAACGGAAGCATGAGGGGTCGCGACGCCGACGGGAACCACTGGAATTACAACTCCGGCACCGGCGCCTATCATAACTTCGGAACCGGGCGTTCCTGTTTTGGCAAGGGGGCGTTCCGCTCCTGTTTCTAGGGCGGTCATGGCGCGACGTCATCGCCGACAATCATCACGTTCGGCGAACGCGCGCCCGCAGGTGCCAGGTGGATCTTCCGGCAAGCCTCGGGCCGGGCGCCGCCGCGCAGGGCTGCCGTTCACGGGGCTCGGATCAGCCCGACCCGGGCCGTTGAGCCTGCTTAAGGCGCGCGAAAGCGCGGGCCAGCGGCCGGTTGCACCGGGGGGCCGGCAAAGGTGGCGCGGGCGGCGTTATGGGGATGCGCCGCCGCCTCCCACATGTCGAGGACCGGGGTGACGCAGGCATCGGTGCCCTCGAACACCGCCGCCCAGTGATCGCGGCTCTGGCCTGCCACCACCTCGGCGATACGTGCCCGCAGGGCGGGCCAGCGCGGGCGGTCGTTCTGCACCCAGCCCTCTGCCGCCAGACCCAGCCCCTGCATCATCGCGGCAAAGAACTGCGGCTCGAGCGCGCCGATCGCCAGATGCCCGCCGCAGGAACAGGTGTAACAGCGGTAAAACGGCGTGCCGCCGTCGAGCAGGTTCGCCTCGCGCTCGCGCACCCAGCCGCCATTGGCGGCCAGCGCGTAGAGCATGGCCATCTGGCTGGCCGCACCGTCGAGCATCGCGGCATCGACCACCTGGCCGTGGCCGGTGCGCATCGCCTCGATCAGGGCGGCGAGCATGCCAAAGGCGGCCCACAGCCCGCCGCCCCCGAAATCGCCCACCAGATTGGCGGGCGGCATCGGCGGGCGGTCCGCCGGGCCCATCATCGCCAGCGCGCCGGAAAGCGCGATATAGTTGATGTCATGGCCGGCGGTTTTCGCCAGCGGCCCCTCCTGCCCCCAGCCGGTGATCCGGCAATAGACGAGGCGGGGATTGAGGGCGCACATCTCGGCGGGGCCCAGGCCCAGGCGCTCCATCGCGCCGGGGCGCAGCCCTTCGATCACGCCGTCGGCCTCTGCGATCAGGGCGCGGGCGCGGGCGTGATCGCCGGCCTCCTTGAGGTTCAGCGTCACCACCTCGCGCCCGCGCAACAGCACAACGTCGCCGGTATCCTCGATCAGCGCGCCCCGGTTGGCCGAGTGTCGGGCGATGCGGGTGACATGGGCGCCGAGATCGGCCAGCAGCATGCCCGCGTAAGGCCCCGGGCCGATGCCTTCGAACTCGACGATCCTGATGCCCGCCAGCGGTTGGGCCATTGCCCCCTCCCATGCCATGATGTTGCGACAATCAAAGGTCATGATGCCGCTTGAATGTCTGACAATACCAACCAAGGAGCCCCCGGATGTCCAGCCCCGAATTCCACCCCGGCCCCCGGAATTCCATCACCGATGTCCCGGGTATCCGGGTCGGCAATGCCCATGATGCGCGGATGCTGACGGGCACCACCGTGATCATGCCCGACGACGCGGTGCTGGCGGCGGCCGATGTGCGCGGTGGCGGGCCCGGCACCCGCGATACCGAGGCGCTGGCGCCGACCTCGTCGGTGCAACAGGCGCATGCGGTGGTGCTCTCGGGCGGGTCGGGCTTTGGCCTCGATGCGACCGGCGGGGTGATGGACTGGCTGCGCCGGCACGACCGCGGCTTTCCCATCGGGCCGGTGCGGGTGCCGATCGTCCCCTCGGCCATCATCTTTGACCTGCTGACCGGTGAAGGTGCCGAGTGGGACACGCCGCCCTGGTGGGAACTGGGCAAACAGGCCGCGGGTGCGGTCGATACCGACTTTGCGCTGGGCAATGCCGGCGCCGGGATGGGTGCGACCGCTGGCATGATCAAGGGCGGGCTCGGCACTGCGTCATTCGTCTGGGGGGATTTCGTGGTGGGCGCGCTCTCGGTCGCCAATCCGGTGGGCGCGGTCACGATGCCCGGCTCGCGCAACTTCTGGGCCTGGGCGCTGGAGCAAAACGGCGAGTTCGGCGGGCTGGGCGCGCCAGAGGCGATGCCCGAGACGCTTTCGCAGATCGTCAAGGGAGAGCCCGCGGCGAACACCACCATCTCGGTGCTCGCGACCAATGCCGCCCTCACCTGGCCCCAGGCCGCGAGGCTGGGCGTGATGGCCCATGACGGCTATGCCCGCGCGATCCGCCCGGTGCACTCGACGCTGGACGGCGATACGGTGATTGTTCTGGCAACCGGCGAGGTGCCGCTGTCGGACGACCCGCTGCTCGACATTTGCAAGATCGGGATGCTGGGGGCCGATTGCATCGCCCGTGCGATCACTCGCGGGGTCTTTGAGGCCGCGCCGATTGCCGGCATTCCGGCGTGGCGCGACCTCTAGACCAAGATCGTTTCAACCTGACAAGGGTTGGAAAGGAATCTTGGCCCGGCCTCAGATGTTCGAGCAAAGACCTCGGATCTGACTGAGTCAGTCAGACCCGTTTTTGCGCCAGGGTCTCCTCAGGCGGCGAGTTTCATCACCGCGAGACCCGCAACGATCATCGTTGCCGCCGCAAGGCGCATCGGGGTCAGCGCATCGCCCATAAAGGCGACACCGACAGCAAAGGCGCCGATCGCGCCGATCCCCGTCCAGATCATGTACGCTGTCCCCAGCGGCAGCGCCCGCATCGCCATGGCGAGCAAGGCAAACGAGCCGATCATGGCAACCAGCATCACGGCGGTCGGCATCAGTCGTGTAAATCCATCGGATTGCTTCATGGCGACCGCCCATACGATCTCGAGCAACCCGGCAATGGCAAGAAACACCCAAGCCATTGGAGCCTCCTGTTCCTCGGGCCGTCCCGAGATATCAACCATTGTGGAGAGGTCGTCCTCTATACTTTAGATAGATTCTAAACTGGCCGATACAAGACGCGCGCCTTAGAGTGCGCCCGCAAGCACGGTGGTTGCCTCTTGCGGGATAGGCGCAAACCTGCTCGGGTGCGCCAGGACCGAACGAGGGCGTGATGGCAAAACTATGTGCAATTGTCGGCGCGGGCGAAGGCCTGGGCAGCGCCCTGGCCGCGAGGTTCGCCAGCGGCGGTTTCGACCTGGCGCTGATCTCGCGCAGCCCCGACGCCAGCGCCAGCGCCATCGAGGCCGCGCGGTGTTTTGAGGAACGGCTTTTGCGATCACACGTCGGAATTTGCAATACGCGCAAGCTATCAACATTCGAGGTGTGATCGAAAAATATCAATGTCATTTTTCTCAAAACACGACTGTTCCGCGCAGCAACAAAGGTCAATTTCAGCAGAGCGCCGGTCATGTGTTTTCCAGAGTCGTTGAGGGTAGAAATAAGGTTCTATTTCAGCTAGATTCAATTTACCGGCCATTGAAAAGCACAACAGAAACCATGCTTGAGAATGTTTCAAGCATTTCAAGGTTTGAACAAGATGCGTTAGCTGATTCTGTTTCGTTTGGGTGTTGTGTTACATTCGGTGTCAGCTATGGAGTACCTCGAGGCAATGAATCGGCTCAAAATGGTACGTATAAGCTTGTTGGTTTCTGAAATGTTTTAATTGTACAAGCACGGAAATTTTAAAGATGGCCACACAAAGTTCTGTCGCTATGCAGGGCCGCCAGTTTTAGTGTACAACACTTCCGCCGCGTGAATGAAGGCAACTGGCCGGACTTTCCTGAGAGCTTTGGTCGTAGGTCTGCGGCTGATGAGCGGGAAGGCGACAACAATTTTCGATGTAAGGATGTAGCCGGCAAGCCAGGAGGGC
>JBCCHW010000042.1:0-20446 GCA_039028555.1 Pseudomonadota bacterium
CGATCCCGCTGGTCTATCTGGTCGAGGGGCCGCTGGAGCCGGCGCTCTTCGAGAAGGGGGTGCGCCTCGTGCTGGCGCGTCACGAGGCCTTTCGCTGTGTGTTCAAAAAGATCGCCGGGCGATGGCAGTCGATCCCCTCGGCTAGTGTCAACATGCGCCTCGCCTGCGAAGACTGGACCTGGGCCAAGGGCGCCCTCCGCGAGGGGTTTCTGAACGACGCCCTGGAGAGCGAGGTGTGGGAGCCGCTCGACCCCACAACCCGGCCCCCGTTTCGCCTGCGGTTGCTGAGATTCGCGCCCGACGAGCATGGCCTCGTCTTTGTGGTCCATCACATCATCATGGACAACTGGACGGTCAAAACCTTTGTCGAGGAGGTCTTCGAGCATTATGGCGACCTGATCGGACGGGGCTCTCCCACCAAACCGGAACCGGCCTTCCAGTTTTCGGATTTTGCCAGATGGCAGCGCACCTGGTGCGGGGGCGACGGGGCGGCGGAGCAATCGGCCTATTGGCGCGACCGCCTTTCGGGTGCCCGGTCGATCTTTGCACCGGTCGGGGGCGCCGCGCCGGGCCGGGCCGGCTTCACCACCGCGCGGGTCGGGATCGAGATCGCGGCCAACACCGTGGCCGCGCTGACCGAGGCGGCCGAGCGGCGGGGAGGCACGCTGTTCATGGCGCTCCTCACGCTGTTGAAGATGTTCCTCGCCGCCCGTTATGGCGTGCATGACATCACCGTCGCGACACCCGCCGCCAACCGGGCGCGGCCCAATACCGGAGAGATGCTGGGCCTGATCACCAACAATGCCGCGATCAGAACCGGGATGCCGCCGGGCGGGGCGTTTGAGGCGGTTTTCGCAACGGTCCGCGACGCCGTCCTCGATGCCTATGCGAATCAGGAACTCCCCTTTGAGGTCGTCACCCGGCAACTGGCCGCGCACGACCCCGGCGCCGCGGCGTGCCTTGCAGAGATCTATTTCAGCCTTGTCGATCACTACGAGCCCGAGGTCACCGTCGAGGGCCTCAGCCTCTGCCGCATGGACCACGATCAGGAGATTTCCACACCGTTCCCGGTCAGTACCGCCGAGATGATGTTCATGCTCAAACGCATCGGCGGCGGGGTGCAGGGCTCGCTTCTTGTCAAACCGGCCCGGTTTGACATGGGCGCGGCGCAAGAGCTGATCAAAGACTTCACCGCGATGCTGGACGATCACGCCAATCTGCTTGCCCAACGAAAAGCTCTCGAATAGGCTCTGTTAACTATTATTAACTCGGGAGGTTGAATTGTCCTTTTTACCCGCACCTGATGTCGATCTTTCCGGCATGTCGAAAGAAGAACTTTATTCACTGAAAACGCATCTTGAGGTGCAAAGTGCCAAGGCGAAGGCCCGGCTCTCACATATTGCGTCGCTCGCGGGCAACGTCGACGCCGAGATCGCGAAACGATCATAAAGGGGCCCGTTAGCGCCCATTGAAACAGCCGCGCCAGAGGTGCCGTGTTCGGTTCGCGCCAGACACGCCGGATCGCTGATTTCTATAAATGCCCGAAAAGATCGGTCGTGAGGTACCTCTCGGCCGGGCTTGGCAGTAATGTCACCAGGCTCTTTCCCGCCATGTCGTCTCGCGCGCCATAGCTCAAGGCGCAAAACAGCGCCGCACCCGATGAGATGCCCGCGGGGATCCCCTCCAGCACCGCCAGCCGCCGCGCGGTTTGCAGCGCCTCTTCCTCGCGCACGGTCATCACCTCGTCGATGATGTCGAGGTTCAAAACCTCCGGCACAAATCCGGTGCCGATCCCCTGGATCCCGTGCGGATAGGGATCGCCGCCAGAGATCACCGCGCTCGACGCCGGCTCGACCGCGATCACGCGCAGGGCGGGATTGCGCGCCTTCAGCGCCTCGCCCACGCCGGTCAGCGTGCCCCCGGTGCCGACACCCAGAATGATCGCGTCGAGCTTGCCGCCGGTATCGTTCCAGATCTCCTCGGCCGTGGTTTCGCGGTGGCAGTCGGGATTGGCGGGGTTGCCGTATTGCCAGGGGATCACCGCGCCGTCGATCTCGGCCGCCAGGCTCATCGCTTTCTCGATCGCGCCGCCGATCCCCTTTTCCTGCGGGGTCAGCACCAGGTCGGCGCCCAGGAACCGCATCAGCCTGACCCGCTCGATCGAGAACCCCTCGGGCATCACCAGCAGACAGCGCAACCCCTTGGCCGCGCAGGCGGCCGCGAGGCCGATGCCGGTATTGCCCGCCGTAGGCTCGACGATCACGCTTTGCGGGGTGATCAGCCCGTCTGCCGCCATCGCGTCGAGCATCGAGACGGCGATACGGTCCTTGACGCTGGCGATGGGGTTAAAGAATTCGAGCTTGGCGAGGATCTCGGCGCGGCAGCCCGCCTCTGCCGCCAGCCGACCGATGCGCACCATGGGCGTGTTGCCGATCGTCTCGAGGATGCTGTCATAGACCTGCCCGCGACCCGGGCGGTCGATATCGGCATGGATTGTGAACCGCGTGCTCATGACGCCCCCGTTTGATCGCTTCGCCCCCGGGGAGTGCCGGGCGCGTGCAAGGATAATGATACGCCCCGTCACAGCCCGCCGGGCCTCCAGGCGCCAATGCTGCAACAATCGAAACAATATCGGGCCGCGCGAGACAACACATTGAAACAACCGCGCGCGAATATCACCCCATCGAAACCCGCCAAAGCAGGAGACAAAAATGGCACGTGGTATTGCGTTAATGGCCGGGGCTGGAACAGCCATGGGTGGTTTTATCGGCCGCTGGAGCGACCGGCGCACCCGGTTGGCAACCCTCAGACGGCTCGAACGTCTGCACCCCGCCGTGTTGCGGGATATGGGCATGAGCCGGGGCGAGATCATCTCGGTCTGCCTGAACGAGCGTCAGGAACGGAGGCGGAACCATGCCTGATATCAGTGCACCTACCCTGCCCTGCGCCCCCGTCGCCGCCCTGCATGCCTCGGCATCGGGCCCGCGCCAATGGGCGGCGCTGGAACAGTCCTTGTCGCCCCGCGTGGCCGTTCTGGCACCCGATCTGACGGGATATGGCGGCGAACCCGGCGAGGCCGATGGCCTTGCGGGTCTCGACCGCCGGGCCATGCGGGTCATTCGCCTGATCGAGCAGACCGGCAGGGCTGCCCATCTGGTCGGGCACTCCTTTGGCGGCGCCATCGCTGTTCGGATCGCCGTGACGCGGCCCGATCTGGTGCGCAGTCTGACGCTGTACGAGCCTGCGGTTATCGGCCTGCTCCGCAACAGCAAATCCGCTGCCGACCAGCGGGCGTTCATGCGGTTTCAGGCAGCCGGCGGCAGGCTGTTGGCGGCCCTGGCCAGCGTCGAGCCGGCGGCGGGCGTGGCACCGCTCATCGATTTCTGGAACGGCGACGGGGCCTGGGCACGGCTGGACCGGCAGGTGAAGGAACGGCTCTGCGCGACCGCGGGCGATCTGATGCAGGATTTCGTCGACAGCCTTGGGGAGCCGAGCACGCCAACCGGCCTCCGGCGCATCGAGATGCCGGTCATGGTCCTCTCCGGCGCACGCTCGCCCGAGTTTGCGCGGCGCCTCGCGGCGCGGTTCGCCGCGGCAGTGCCCACCGCGCGGCATCACGAGATTCAGGGTGTCGGGCATATGGCCCCCGTGGACGCGCCGGCACGGGTGAATGCCCGCATCTGCGCGCATATCGCGGCCTGCGCGGCATGGGACGGTGCCAGCACCATCGCGGCCTGAGGACGCGCACCCAAGAACGGAAAAGGGCGGGAGCGATCCCGCCCTTTCTTCGTGCCGAGCCGCCAACGCCAACGCCAACGCCAACGCCATCGCCACCGCCAACGCCACCGCGCGGCTTTCGCCCGGCTCAGATCGCCTGATCGACCCGGTAAAGCCCGACCGGGCCAAAGTCCTGGATCTCGCGCGCACCCAGATCCGAGATCTGAAAATCCTGGATCAGACTGTCACGCAGCCCGTCGCCGCAGACAATCGTCATCGGCTCGGCCTGATCGCGCAGGCGGCTCGACAGGTTCACCGCCGGGCCAAAGATGTCATAGACGTATTTCTGCACCCCCACGACCGACCCGATCACCGAGCCCGACGCGACCCCGATGCGGCAGGTCCATGCCTGGGGGTGGCTCTCGTTCCGGCGCTGGAGATAGCGCAGGAAACGCAGCCCCGCATTGACGATCGAGGTCGCATGCCCCTCCATCGGCTCGGGCATGCCGCAGACGGTGACATAGGAATCGCCCACCGTCTTGATCCGCTCGCACCCGAACTGTTCCCCGATCCGGTCAAAGGCGGCAAAGATATCGTTCATGTCGCTGACCATGACCGCCGGGCTGAGCCGGTCGGCCATCGCGTCGAAATCGACGAAATCGAGGGTGAGGACCGAGACCGGATCATAGGATTGCGGTGTGACGACGCCAAAGGTCTTGTATTCTTCGTAGACGGCCTTTGGCATGATGCTGAGGAGGAGCTTTTCAACCCGCTCCTTTTCGCGCTGAAGGTCGCGGGTATTGCGCTCGACCATGGCCGAGTAGCTCTCGATCATCGATTCGAGCTCGCGGATCCGGGTGATGTTCTGGCATTCCAGCACGATCACCTTGGGATCCGCCTGGGTGATTGTCAGCGCGACGACCAGCGTGCGGCGGCGGCGGCGCACCGACATCTCGCCCACATACCGGCCCGTGGCGGCCAGTTGCTCCATCACGGCGGGCAGTTCCAGATCGGGCAGCGCCTCGGTGATCGGGGCACCGGTTTCGGCGGCCTCGAACCATTCTCCCAGCGCCTCGTTCAAAAAGCTGATCCGCAGATCCGGCGGCTCGAGGATTGCGACACCAGCGCCGATGGCGCGGAGCAACTGTTCGTTGATGGCCTCGATGCTCATCGCGGCGTCACGATGTGGTTGCGGCGATCCTCGATCGCCCTCAGGACAGTGTCGCAATCCTCGGCCGAGAACCCGTGCTCGAGCAGTGTCTCCCCCAGCAGGCTCTTCATTTCGTCGAAATGGCTGCCTTCGATATCGAGATGGCCGTGCAACTGGGCAAGCCGCTCGCCCGTATACTCGGCCGGCCCGCCCAGCAGATAGGCCACGAACTTGGTCTGGTGGTCGATCAGGCGTTTCAGGTCGACATCGTCAAAGAAGGGGCCGACCTCCTCGGAATCGAGCAGCTTGTCGTAGAACACCATCACCACCCGGCTGATCGACGCAAAACCACCATACTTCTCGTAAAGATTCTCAGCCATGGATACCTCTTTTGAACATCTAAGCAGAACTCCACAAGGATTGGAAAGACAAAGGTTCGCCGACCCGGCGCATCGCCAAACAGCGTGAAAGCAACGGTTCCGTACTGGCGCCAGTTCCCGGGGAACGGCGACGGCCTGCAAGGGAACAACAGCCCATCACGCAACGCATGGTCAATACCTGCCAAAACAACATCGAAGACATTTTCACCATTCTGCGTTTCAGGCAAATTTCCATGCCCCGCGGCGAGTGTTTCCATTGTTTCAATGGCCGAACCCGACGCGCAGCGTAAACTCGACATATATATCAGTTACTTGCAGCAACTCGTGCCGGGCATGGCCCGACATCCCTGAAACAATTGAAACAAAGGGGGCCATGGTTGAAAATAGATTGAAACAATGACCGCGTAGCACTGAGAGCATGCAACCGAACACGTCCCGCAATCCCGGCCCGACCCGCTTCGCCGAGTTCGATGCGGCGCATCGGTTGCTGCGCGCCACACCGGGTTTCCTGGATGACGGCACGGGCGGCGTCGCGAGCTTTGTCAAAGGGCTCGCCTCGGTTGACGGCGACGCGGTGACCGCTCCGGGGGTTGTGGACGCTGTTCTGGCGCGATGGCGCACGCCCGGGGCCAATCTGCGGGCACGAACGCTGGATGGCGACGCCCTGTTGCTCTGTTCGCATGAGACCGCCGCAGATGGGTATTGCCTGCTGGTCGCCGACGCGTCCCAACCCGAAGAGGAACACCGGCTGGAAAGCAGCGAGAGCCGGTGGCTGCTGGCCGACGCGTTGCGCGCGCTCGAGGAAGCTTTCGCCCTGTTCGACGAAGACGGGCGGCTGATCGTGTGGAACGAGCGGTACAGGGAGATCAATTCCGCCATTGCCGAGTTTATCGAAAGCGGGGTGCACTGGGAAACACTGTTGCGCGAGATGGCGCGGCGGCGGCTGGTGCCGCATGCCGAGGGGCGCGAAGCGGCCTGGGTCGCCGAGATGCTGCGCGCCGGCGAGAACTTTGAGAACTTCGAGGTCAACCGCACCGATGGCATGTGCCTCTCGGTCACCGTGCATCCCACGACGCTCGGCGGCTTTATCGTCTCGGAGGTCGATGTCACCAGCCGCAAGCTGGCCGAACAGACCGCGCGGGAGTCCGAGCAACTCCTCTCGAAAACGCTCGAGGCGAGCCCCGCCAATCTCTGCATGTCACGGATCGGGAGCGGCGAGGTGATTTATCGCTCGCCCGCCTGTGCCGAGCTGTTCGGACGCGAAACCAGTGCGCGGGATCAGTTTGCAAACGGCGTCGAATGGGCGGATTTCCTGACCGACCTGCTGGCCTCGGGCCGGGTCCGCGATTTTGCGGCAACGGCGCGCAATGCGGATGATCAGGAATTTCCCGCCCTGTTCTCGGCGCAGATTGTCGATTATCGCGGCGAGGATGTGGTTGTCTCCAGCGTCACGGACATGACCGAACAGGCCCGCGCGCGGCGAGAGCTCGCCGATGCGAACACACGGCTGAACGATGCGATCGAGTCGCTCGACGAGGGGTTTGCGCTTTATGATGCCGACGAGAAACTCGTGCTCTGGAACCGGCGTTATGCCGAGTTGAACGCCCATGTCTCCGACCGGCTGCGCAAGGGGGTCGCCTATGGCGAGCTGTTGGATGCGGCGATCGCCAGCGGAAAACTCGGCCAGCGCGATATCGAACGGACCCTGCAAAGTGGTGACCCGGAAATCAACCGGGCGCCCCGACGCTATGAATTCGAACACAATGACGGGAAATGGTTTTCGGTCTCGCGCAACCCCACCTCCGAAAACGGGTTCGTCATCACCAGGCTCGACATCACCGAACGAAAAAGGGCCGAGGCTGCCGAGCGCGAAGCCGACGACCTGCTGCGCCGGGTCCTCGATGCCTGCCCGGTCAATCTGCTGATGTGCCGAAGCGATGACGGCCGCGTGATCTATCACAGCGCCAATACGGTCGAGCGCTTTGGCCGCCGCGAATGGGTCTCGGACTATTGGGTCGATGTCGGCCCCGGGCTCGACATGGCCCGCGATATCCAGGCGCAGGGCGGGCGCGATCTGCGCCTGTTCGACATCAAGGGCGCGGATGACACCCCGGTGCGGGTCGAACTGTCAAGCCGCCTGATCGACTACCGCGGCGAGCCGATGATCGTCTCGCACGCCTATGACATGACCGACCGGATCGCCATGGAAGAGGAACTGAACCGGCAACGCGACATGCTCCATCAAAGCGAAAAGCTCTCCGCGCTGGGCGAGTTGCTGGCCGGCGTTGCGCACGAGCTGAACAACCCGCTGTCGGTCGTTGTCGGCCATGCGCTGATGCTGCAGGAGGAAATCTCCGATCCTGCCCTGCTGGGGCGCACCGACAAGATTTCGGCCGCCGCCGAGCGGTGCTCGCGCATCGTCAAGACCTTCCTGGCCATGGCGCGCCAGCGCCCGGCCAAGCTCGAGCGCATTTCGATCAATACGGTGATCGAGACGGCGATGGACGTCGCGGGGTACGGGCTGCGCGGGACCGGTGCGCATGTCTCATTGGATCTGGCCCGGGATCTGCCCCCCGTGATGGGGGACTCAGACCAACTGGCCCAGGTGTTCGCCAATCTGATCGTGAATGCCGAGCATGTTCTGGTGGCTCTCGGCACCGAAGGGGCCTTTTCCATCCACACGCATCTCTCGGGCGATGGCAGGGTGATGATCGATGTCGAGGATAACGGCCCCGGGATCCCCGAGCAGATCCGGGGCCGGATCTTCGAGCCCTTTTTCACCACCAAGGCGATCGGCGAGGGAACCGGCATCGGTCTCGCGTTCTGTCATCGGATCATCGACACCCATGGCGGCCGGATCTCGGTCATGAACCGCGCGCAGGGCGGGGCGCGTTTCAGCATCCGGCTGGATGCCTGTGGCCCCCACGAGGCCGTTGGCCCCTCCGGCGCGCCCGAACCCGCCGCCGGGCATCGCAACGGTGTGGCCCTTGTCATCGATGATGACGAGGATATCGCCGCCCTGATCGCCCAGATTCTGACTGGCGATGGATACAAGGTCGTGGTCGCTCATTCTGCCGAGGACGCGCTCGACCACCTGCCCGGGGCATTCGACCTGATCCTGAGTGATCTGAACATGCCCGGGATCAGCGGGCAGGAACTGCTCGAGATGATCAGGGCCCAGTGGCCTTCGCTGGTTGAAAAGATCGGCTTTATCACCGGCGATACGGCCAGCGCCGGGGTCGACGGGTTTCTGCGCATGGCCGGGCGGCCCTATCTTGAAAAACCGGTCGCCCCGGCCGAATTGCGACGGATGGCCGCCGAAATGATGGCATAAGAAAAAGAGGGACAAGATGTCAGGAACGGAGCAAGCCCACATCCTGGTCTGCGATGACGAGGCAGATGTGCGCGACATGCTGAGCGAGTATCTGCAACGCCGGGGGTTCCGTGTCACCTCGGCAGGCGATGCAAACGCGCTCCGCGCCGCGATAACAGCCGAGCCGATCGACGCGATCATCCTCGACATCAACATGCCCGGCGAAGACGGATTGAGCGCCTTGCGGGCCTTGCGCGCCGAAAACGATGTTCCCGTCGTCATGCTCACCGCCACGGCCGAGGTCGTCGACCGGATCATCGGGCTGGAAATGGGCGCCGATGATTATCTGGGAAAGCCGGTCGATCTGCGCGAGCTGGAAGCCCGGCTCAAGACGGTTCTGCGCCGAAAGAGCCAGACACAGACCGCCGACGAGCCGGTGCCGAAAGGCCGGGTCCAGTTTGGCACCTGCACGCTCGATCTCGAATCGGCCCTGCTATACGACGCGGACGGTGTCGAGATCCCCATAACCGCGATGGAATTCAGCCTTTTGAAGGTGTTTGCCGAAAACAAGGGACGCGTCCTGAACCGGGATCAGTTGCTCGATCAGGCGCATGACCGGGATTGGGACCCGTTCGACCGCTCGATCGACATCCGCATCTCGCGTCTGCGGCGAAAGATCGAACCCAACGTCTCCAAGCCCGAGGTGATCCGGACGGTTCGCGGTCTGGGGTACATTTTCGGTCAGCGCAACTGACCCCCCCCTCGCCAATGGATAACCGGCGGCGCTGTTGCCGCCGGCCTGGTCGGTGTCTTCGCGCGGGTCAGGCGCGCTTGGTCACCACGACTTCGAGATAGTCGCCGGGCACGACCATCCGGCCATCCCGGGCCCGGTTGAAGTCATGGGCACAGGCGCTCAGATCAGCGGCAAGGTCGTCCTGTTGCTCGGGCGGCAGGGCGGCAAATGCCTTGTGCACCGGACCATAGTAGTCACGGAACAGCTCGAGCCACTGGCCAACCGAGTGGTACCGGAAGGTGAACTCGCGCCGCGTCACGACAATCGTTTCTGCCTCGTGAGCAAAAAGACGGTCGAGATGCGCTTCGGTTCCCCACAAGGCGGGCGACGACACGCCAGCGGGCGGCGGCAAGTATTTGCCGATGGTCTTGAAAAGCGCCCCGATGAACCCCTCGGGCGTCCAGTTGGCAAGACCGATCTTGCCCCCGGGGCGACAGGCACGCATCATCTCGGCGGCAGCCTGCATCTGATTGGGGGTGAACATCACCCCAAAGGTCGACAGCACCGTATCGAACTGGCCATCGGCAAAGGGCAGCGCCTCGGCATCCGCATGGCGGAAATCGACGGGGAGACCTTCGGCGCGCGCACGGATACGCCCCTTGTCGAGGAGCGCATCGACATAGTCGGTCGATGTGACATCGGCAAAACGCCGGGCGGCGGCCAGCGTCGCGTTCCCGTTGCCCGCGGCCACGTCGAGCACGCGGTCGCCCGGGCGGATGTCCACGGCCTCCGCCAGGTTCTCGCCGACGATTTGCAACGTCACGCCGACGATCGCATAATCGCCCGATCCCCAGGCGACGCGCTGTTTCGTCTTGATCGCGGCAAAGTCTGGCGCCTTTACGTCAAGTGTTCGGTCATGGATTGTCATCTTGCACCTCTCTTTCCAGTTGAACGACACAGCCTGCGTCGTGCTGCACAGACCATGGGCCCGAGAGTTTTCCGGCAGATGTCAAATCCCGGATTTAAGGTTTCAATTGTTTCACGACCAAGCACGCGCCGCACCACCGCCCCACGACACCCCGCCCGCTTGACTGGCCGCCTGCGCGCTTGGGGTCTCATGCGCGGATTGCCGCATTGATGAATGTGGAACTTTGTCTGGACGACGGCGAACGAGTAGACTAACACGCCGGTCGGTTGTGTAACCGGGCGCCGCCTAACACGCTGACAGATCCGACCCGATATCTTGACGTAGAAGGAGAGCGACGTGCGTATTTCCTGCGCAACGATGGTGAAGAACGAAGGCGCTGTTATACACGAATTCGCGTCGCATCTTCTTGAACTGTTCGACGATATTGTTTTTATCGACCATCTCAGCACGGATGTCACAGCCGAGTTTCTTGCGGATCTTGCCGCGAGTACCACCGGGGTGCATCTCGTCGAACTCCGGTCCCAGGGGTACTTTCAGTCGGCCACGATGACCGAAATCTGCAAGGCGCATCCCGCGCTGGTCAATGCCGATTGGGTCTTCCTCCTCGATGCCGACGAAATGCTGCCTTTCGAGACCAGGGGCGAGTTCGAAACCGCCCTCGGGCACTATTTCAACGTGCCCTATATCCGGCTGCCCTGGCATAACCTCGTGCCGACGGCATTCGAGGACGAGACCCTGATCCGCCGGGAATTCTTCCAACCCAAAAAACCCTCGCTCCACCGCAAGATCGCGATCCAGCCAAAGCTGATGTCGAGCTGGCCCGTGATCATCGATCAGGGCAACCACGAGATTCGTGCCTTTGAAGGCGGCGCCTTTCTGAGCGGGCCAGATGCCTTCCCGGTGCTGCATGCCCCGATCCGCACGATCGAACAGCTCAAAAGAAAACTCGCCGCCGGCCTGAAAAGCTATCGCGATATGGGTCAGAAATGGGACACCGAACTGGGCGCCCACTGGTTGGAAATCGAAAAGGCGATGGAGTCCGACGGGTTTGACGACACCATGGCGAATTTCGCCGCCGCGCGATACGGCGACCCCAATCTGGGCACGCAATGGTCGCTCACCCATGAGGAGATGCGCGACCAGGGCTACACCGTCACCGTCCTGCATGGCGCATTGGCGCCAAAGGCCGCGGAGCTTCGCGACAAACACTGGCCCGACACACCGGGCGGCGAGACGATCTCTGCCACCAACTGGGTGGAGATCGACCCCGATACCGGGCGCGCGCAACTGTACCTCGACGGCGCACCCGCCGAAACGCTGCAACCGGCCAGTCTGTCACTCGCGACAGATATCGATCGGTTCGATACGCTGTCCGGCCCGCATCCAGCATGGCGCAAACAGCCGGGAAGCAACGACCGGCTGCTCGACTTCCTCGCCATGGCAGATCGGCCGATCGAGTGCCTGACGCCCACCTCGTGGGGCGGGCATATTCCGTTCATGTATGCGCTTGTCACCCAGATGCGCCCGCGCCGCGTGGTCGAGCTGGGCTCGCATAACGGCGCCAGCTTCTTCGCGACCTGCCAGGCGCTCAAGAGCCTGGAGGGGCCGAGCCAGGCGGTCGCGATCGACCTTTGGGAAGGCGATGAGCACGCAGGCTTTTATACCGAGGACGTCTATCGGAATTTTTCGCACATCCTGCGCGCGAAATTCAGCGAGGTCGGCACCTCGGTCAGGGAAGACTTCACCAAGGCGTCCGAGCGATTTGCCCCGGGCTCGATCGATCTGCTCCATATCGACGGTCTGCATACCTACGAGGCTGTGAAGCACGACTACGAGACCTGGCTGCCGAAACTCGCCGACAATGCGACGATCCTGTTTCATGACACGAATGTCTATGAGCGCGGGTTCGGGGTCTGGCAGTTCTGGGACGAGATCAAGGACATCGCGCCCTCGTTCAATTTCCACCATACCCATGGCCTGGGCGTTTTGGCCTTGGGCCCCGGAAACCCGGTGGCGCCGATCCTGACGTCGATCCATGAGCGTCAGGCGGGCCCGCTGATTGAACGCCATTTTGCCCATCTGGGCCAGGTGTCGCTGGCCGCAGCGCAGTTCGCTGCCACCCAGCGGTATCAGGCGGCGAACAAGTCGCGCAAAGCTGCTCCGGGACCGGCGCCCCTCATGCACGGAATCGAGCCCGCCCTGCACGCCAAGAAAAAGAAACCAATTCATATCCGCGTCAGCCGCGAGTTCTCGAAAGGCCTTCGCAAGATGCGTGGGATCTTTTCGGGTAAGTAAGCCAATGGCCCCGGCGCAGCGTTGTGTGCCCGCGTCTTTTGACGCCGCTCATGTCTGCGAGCAACTGGGGATACCGGCGTCGCTGCCGCGCGAGGACGTGTTCTCGCGGTACTGTGCGGCACGTGATCCAGGCGTGAATGCGCATCGCGCCTTTGATGCCGGGTGGTATCTTTGGCAGAACCCGCACGCGGCGCGCGCAAGCAGCCCCTTTGAACATTATCTCGCCACCGATCCCGCGGCCTCGATCGATCCTGCGCCGTGGATCGACACGACGCTTCTCAAACGGCAACTCGATCACGAACCGGGGCCCGGCGGCGTCCTCGATATCGCGCTGCGCCCGGGTTGGCGGGCCGAGCATGGCGTTACCGCGGGGTCTGCCGATCTCTGCCGGGTTCAGCGATCGTTCCTGAATCAGGTCGCGGTTTCGGTCATCCGACCGCCGCTGGCCCCGTCGGCGCGGCGACAAAACCTGGTCTGGGTCCAGCATGGGCCTGAGTCCAACTTCCTGAAATGGTTCCAGCCCGAAGAGGCGAGGTCTTGGGACCTCGCGATGAACTGGTATACGGGCGAACCCGATCCCTCGGTCGGGGACATCATCCTGCACCAGCGCGGCACGAAGTTTTCGGGGATCTTTTCGGCCGCGCGGCGGCTGCCGGGATTTTTCGACGGATACGACTCGATCCTCTTTGTCGACGACGATCTGACCTTTGCGCATGGCGATATCGATCGTCTGCTCGAGATTGCCAATCGCGAAACGCTCGACCTGTTCCAGGCATCGGTCGAAGCCAACTCGTATTGCGTCTGGCCGGCGCTGTTTCATCAGGGCGGTACCAACATCCGTGAAACGACCAGCGTCGAGATCATGGCGCCGGGCTTTTCGGGGCCGGCGCTCAGAGCGTTCCTCCCGTCCTTTTCTCTCTCGATATCGGGCTTCGGCCTGGATCTGCTGGTGGGCCAGCAGGTCCGCGCGCGGGGGGGACGGTGCGCGGTGGTCGATACCGTGCAGATGTCGCACCACGCGGCCATCGATCAGAGCGGTGGCGCCTATTATGAGTATCTGCGCAGCCATGGTATCAACTCCAAGTACGAGCTTTGGCAGTTGATCCAACGGTTCGAACTCGGCCTCGAGATCTCGGAGATCGGTCAAGGCAAGTGACTGGAACACGAACACGGCTCATCGTCCATATCGGCGGCGCGAAGTGCGGCAGCACGGCGATCCAGAACTTTATGGCGGACAATCGGAACCGATTGGATAAAAGTGGATTTATCGTCCCCAACAGCGCGGTTACATCAGATCTGGGTGGGCAAGCTGATCAGGTGTGGTTCTTTCATCAACTCGGCGGAGGCCTCGACCTAAGAGATGAATGGCCGCAAGATCTTGTCTTAAGCTCGACCGCTAAAGCGGCCTCTCATCTCAGGCGGGTAAAGTTCAACAGTCGTATGCGACGTCAGCGTTTGGGCGAGGACCTAACCCAAAGATCCACTATCTTGTTAAGCGCAGAAAACCTGTCGAACCCGAATGGCCTATCTCAGATCTTCAAAGGGCTGCCCCGTGATTTCGCTGTTGAGATTGTCCTCTACATCCGTCGTCAGGAAGAAATGTTCATGTCGGGATGGCAGCAATGGTTCATGAAGATCAACGGCGATCTCGACAAGTGGATCGCAAGGACTGATGGATTCTTTTGCGACTGGAAACAGACGATCACGGATTGGGAGAGTGTCGGAGCGCACCGCTTCACGGTCCGGCTCTTTGACCGCGCCAGTCTTGACGGCGGCGATGTCGTGAAAGATTTCTGCCACATCGTCGGGCTCGACCCCGCAGAGTACTTGATCGCGAAAAACGAGACCAATGTGAGCCATGGGGTCCATATCGCGCGGCTCATCCATGATTGCCGCGTGATGTATGAAGACGAGCATGACACGTTTTTCGAGCATCTGCTGTTTCGATTGGAGATCCCCGCCGCCTCCAAGCGACCAAATGAGATTCTCTTCACCCCGGATCAGCTTCGCGTCATCCGGAGCCGGTTCGCGGACGGTAATGCCTGGATCCGGGCGCGGTATTTTCCCGACCTCGAGCGCCCGGATCTGTTTCCGGA
Source organism: Pseudomonadota bacterium (assembly GCA_039028555.1). Classification (GTDB taxonomy): domain Bacteria; phylum Pseudomonadota; class Alphaproteobacteria; order Rhodobacterales; family Rhodobacteraceae; genus Thermohalobaculum. The sequence goes on from JBCCHW010000042.1 coordinate 14,613, forward strand.
ACTGGATTACTCGGTGTCTTCCTGCCCCGATCAAGCCGAGGTGAACCGTCGGAACTGCGAAGTGCTGGACCAGATTCTGCAAAAGGTGCCCATCGATCCCGGCACGCTTCCCGCGATCGATCAGGCTGCCGACCCCGCCGTGATGCGGGCACAGATCGCTGCCGCCACGATCGAGCTGGTCAGCCGGCTGAAACGCGAGGGCCACGCCGGCTGAACGGCGTGCCGGGCAGGGCCGTGCCCAGTCAGACGACCTTTACGGCGATGCGCTCCGCGCCCTCTTTGAGAACCGCGGAGATCTCCTCGAACTTGTCCTCGGTCAACCGGCTTGAGGGTCCATGGGCCGCAAGCGCCGCGATGAAGTGGCCCTCGGCGCTGACCACCGGCACGGCGACCGCGCTCATGTGATCGATGAACTCCTCTTTGTCGGTCGAGTATCCACGACGGCGGACCCGGGCGATCTCGCGCGTCAGGCGGTCGATTTCGGTCTCGGTCCGGTCAGTCGCCTGGGCCAGCGTCAGCGCCGATAAAAAGCGCCGCGTCGCCCTCGCCGTCATGCTCGCCAGAAAGCATTTGCCGCTGGCCGTGCAATGAAACGGCACATGCGAGCCGATGGGCAGCTGCACGCGCAGCGGCCAGTCCGTCTCGACCCGGTCGAGATACCGCATCCCCTGTGCCTCGGGCACCACAAAGTTGACCGTCTCGCCCAGAACGCCCGCGACCTGGGTCATCACCTGATGCCGCGCGATGTGGATATAGGAGGCATTCAGAATGCCCGAGGCAAAGGTGCGCATCCGGCGTGCGGGCCGCAGTTTCCGCGTTCCCGCCTCCTGCACCACATAGCCCTCATCCTGCAACGTTTGGCACAGCCGGTGGATCGTCGGCCGGGGCAGGCCGAGTTGCTCGTTGACCTCGATGGCCGAGAGGGGGCGCTCCGACGTGGCGATCACTTCCAGGATCTTAAGCAGACGCAAATTGGTGGGCATTCTGTCATCGGTATCACTTGCCATCGGCACCTCGCTCTAAAAAAAGGGGTTGTTAGGACCCAAAATTGATGTTTTGATCTCGTATCATAAGTTTTGTCTCAAAATACACAATGCGGGGCGCTTTGGAAGTCGATTTTATCATTGTTGGCGCCGGATCGGCCGGGTGCGCATTGGCAAACCGTCTTTCTGAAGATGGATCGTATCAGGTTGTGCTCCTCGAAGCGGGGGGTCGCGATAACAATCCATGGATTCATATCCCGGTCGGTTATTTCAAGACTTTGGACAACCCAAAGACGGATTGGTGCTATAAAACGCAACCCGATCCTGGCCTGAACGGCCGGGCGATCAAGTGGCCCCGGGGACGTGTGCTGGGCGGGTCGAGTTCAATCAATGGCCTGCTTTATGTGCGTGGACAGCCCCAAGACTACGACTATTGGCGCCAGTTGGGAAATCCGGGCTGGGCATGGGACGATATCATGCCCGTCTTTCGCCGCATGGAGACATGGGAGGGCGGCGAGGACGAGCAGCGCGGCGGCGAGGGGCCGCTGTCGGTCTCCCACTCGCGTCTGAGCCGCGAGATCATCGACGACTGGCAGCGCGCGGCCGTCGCCGCCGGATACCGCAAGAACCGCGACTACAACTCGGGCGACCAGGAGGGGGTCGCCCCCTTTCAACTGACCATGCGCAACGGGCTGCGCTGTTCCTCGGCGGTTGCCTATCTAAACCCCGCGCGCCAGCGTCAGAACCTGACGGTGCTGACCGGGTGCCAGACCACCCGGGTGATCATGGCGGACGGGCGCGCGTCGGGGGTCGAGATTTCCCGCAACGGCAGCCTCGAGCAGATCACCGCCCGCCACGAGATTGTTCTGGCCGCCGGCGCCATCGGCTCGCCGCAGATCCTGATGAATTCAGGCGTGGGAGAGGCGGAAATGCTCAAGAACGCGGGCATCACCCCACAGATCGCCCTGAACGGCGTCGGCAAGAACCTGCAGGATCATCTCCAGGCCCGCCCGGTGTTCAAATGCACATCGCCCACGATCAATACCCAGACCCGCAGCCTGTTGCGCCGGATCGGCATGGCGGTCGAGTTTGCTGCGCGTCGCACGGGGCCGATGACCATGGCCGCAAGCCTGGGCGCGGCTTTCCTCAAGACGCGCGCCGATCTCGACACCCCGGACATCCAGTTCCACATCCAGCCCTTCTCGGCCGACAGCCCGACCGAGGGGCCGCATCCCTTTGATGCCTTCACCGCCAGTGTCTGTGTGCTGCGCCCCGAAAGCGCCGGTGAACTGCGCGTGACATCGCCCGACACGATGGCCCATCCCGAGATTCACCCGAATTATCTGGCGACGCCGACCGATTGCTCTACGTTAGTGGAGGGAATCAAGATTGCCCGCCGGATCGCGAAACATGCGCCCCTGGCCGCCAAGGTCACGGATGAGCATAGCCCCGGCGGTGATATCGGCGATGACGACGACGAGGCCATCCTGGACTGGGCACGCAACACGGCGACCACGATCTACCACCCAACCGGCACCTGCAAGATGGGCCCGGCGGCGGACAAGACGGCCGTTGTCGATGCGAGGTTGCGCGTCCATGGCGTCACCGGTCTCAGGGTCGCGGATGCCTCGATCATGCCCCAGATCGTCTCGGGAAACACAAATGCACCCGCCATCATGATTGGCGAGCGCGCGTCCGACTTCATTCTGGAGGACGCCCGTTGAGGAGGTAGCAGGCAGGGCAAAACGAGCCCGGAATCGCGCCCAGCCGGGGAACATCGGCAAACGGCGCAACAAATCGACAATAAGGGAGGAACCATATGTCGATCTTAAAGAAACTGGCTGCCGGAGCGGCGGTCGCGACCATCACGCTGGCCGGTCAGGCCTGGGCTGAAACGGTCATCCGCGTCCAATCGGTCATCCCGACCAAGGCGGACGAAGTCCATATGCTTCAGGAATTCGCCAACGACGTCGAAGCCCTGACCGATGGCGAGGTCAAGTTCGAGATCCTTCCCGCAGGCGCTGTCGTCAACGTGCGCGATACGCTTGACGCTGTTGATACGGGGCTGGTCGACGGTGGTTTTGCCTGGACCCACTATTGGTCAGGCAAGCACCCGGCGGCCATGCTGTTCGGCTCGCCCGTTGCGGGTGCCGGTGTCGGAATTGACAACATCGCCTTCCTCAGCTGGTTCCAGTATGGCGGCGGCAAGGAGCTTTATGACCAGCTCTGGGACGAAATGGGCGTGAATGTCAAAGGCTTCATGCTGCAACCCGTGGGGCCCGAGGCGCTCGGCTGGTTCTCCGAACCGATCGCGTCGATGGATGATTTCCGCAAGTATCGCTTCCGCACCCCGCCGGGCATTCCGGGCCAGACCTACAAGGATATCGGCGTGGCTTCGGTCGCGATGGGGGGCGGCGACATCCTGCCCGCGCTCGAGAAAGGCACGATCGACGCGGCCGAGTGGTGCTGCCCAAAGCCTGACTCGGTCTTTGGCTTTCAGAAGGTGCTCAAGCACTATTATCTGCAGGGTCTGCACCAGGTGGTCGTCAACGCCGACCTGTACCTGAACAAGGATGTCTGGGACTCGCTGACCCCGACGCAGCAAAAGGCAATCGAGGTTGCGGCCAATGCATCGCTGTCCAAGGCCATGTCGTACCGGATCATCGAGAACGGCAAGGCGTTGAAGGATCTAACCGAGAACCACGGCGTGATCCTGCATGACACGCCGGCAGACTACTTCCCGGCCTACATGAACGCGGCGCGGGCCTCGCTCGAGAAGAACGCCGAAGAAAACGAGTTCTTCAAGGAAGTCTGGGACAGCCAGAAAGCGTTTGCTGAAATCGCGGTTCCGTTCTGGGCCGGCGCGCAGCAGTCGAACGCACAGCTCGGCAAGGCCTTTGCCGACAGCCTGAAGTAACGGGCAAAGACCAGGCAACATCCCTCTCCCGTTTTTGGGGGAGGGACTCCCGTCCCGCATTACCGAACGGACGGCAATCATATTCTGGGGGAAACCATGGCGGACGAAGATATCGGTGAACTCGAGATCACGGATGAGTTGATCGCCGAGCGCAACGCATTCACCCCCGGCGAGACGCCCGACGACATGACGCCCTGGATGCGGCCCATCGTGTCGTCGATCGATCTGCTGAACCTGTGGGTGGGGCGCGTTGCCTGTCTGTTGGTGGTGCCGATCATCGCGGTGATGGTGATCGAGGTTGTCAGCCGAAAGCTGTTCCTCGCCCCCACCGATTATTCCTATGAATTCAGCCGGATGCTGTCGGGCGCGATGTTCATGCTGGCGGCAGGCTATGGCCTGATGCGCGGCGTTCATATCCGCGCCGACTTCATCTATCGCAGCTGGTCGCGCGAAACCCAGATGACCGTCGATTCGCTGCTGTATCTGGCGTTCTATTTCCCGGCGATGCTGTTCTTTTTGTGGGTCAGCTACGACTTCACGGCCAAGGCGTGGATGAACTGGGAACGCTCGATGGACACGGCGATGATGGCGCCGCTGGCGCCGGCGCGCACCGCGATGCCGATCTGCGCCGCCTTGCTGCTGTTGCAGGGCATCAGCGAGCTGTTGAAATCGCTCTACGAGATGACCGAGCGGCGCCGGCGGCAGTTTCTCAAATTCCTGCCGGTCTACATCATCATCCTTGGCGTGATCTTCCTTGGCGTCGTTTTCCCAAAGGTGGTTCCGGTCGGGGCCTGGTGGTCTGCGCTGATCGGCACCACGGCGATCGGCGACGTCTCGCAACAGACCATCGGCATTGTGATGATCGCGGTGATGCTGTTCGCGATCTTTGTCGGCTTCCCGATCTCGTTCACGCTGATCTTTCTGGCCTTTGTCTTTGGCGCCTGGGGGTTCGGGGCAAAGCTTACGTTTTATCTGCAGGCCTTCCAGTTCAACGCGACGATGCTGGATGATCAGCTGGTGGCCGTCCCGCTCTTTGTCTTCATGGGCATCCTGATGGAGAAGGCGGGCCTGATGGAGCGGCTCTTTTCGGCCATCCAACAGCTTGCCGCCGGCACCAGGGGCAGTCTCTTTATCGCGGTCCTTTTCGTTTCGATGATCTTTGCGGCGGCGACCGGGATTGTGGGCGCCTCTGTGACCATTCTGGGCATCATGGCGGCGCGCACGATGAACAAGTCGGGCTACGACGTACGCCTTGCGGCAGGCTCGATCACGGCGGGCGGCACGCTGGGTATCCTGATCCCGCCCTCGATCATGCTGGTCGTTATGGGCCCGGTGCTCGAGGTGCCGGTGACCGAGCTGTTCGCGGCGGCGATCGTTCCGGGCATCATGCTGGCCTTCATGTACATGGCCTATGCGCTGGTGCGCTCGTGGATCGACCCCAGCCTCGGCCCGCCCCTGCCGATGGAAGACCGGATCACCGACAGGGGCTTTCTGATTAAGGAGCTGTTCCTGGGCCTGGTGCCCCCGACGCTGTTGATCGCCTTTGCTTTGGGCTCGATCCTGGCGGGCTGGGCGACACCGGCGGAGGCTGCGGCCTGCGGTGCCTTTGGCGCGATCTTCCTCTCGCTCGCCTATCGCAAGCTGAGCGTCGGGAGTTTCTATGACGCGCTGATCAAAACGCTCGAGATCACGGTGCTGATCATGTTCCTGGTCGCGGCGTCCAACTTCTTTGGCGCGGTGTTCTCACGCCTGGGGACGCCCACGATGCTGACCGATCTGCTGCTGGCCTGGGACCTCTCGGCCGAGCTGATCCTGATCATCATCCTGGCCCTGATCTTCCTGTTGGGCTGGCCGCTGGAATGGGTGCCGATCGTGCTGATCATCCAATCAACCAAGGAGTTCGACGGACGCGTGTCATTGTGTCACCACAACAG
>JBCCHW010000043.1:0-20401 GCA_039028555.1 Pseudomonadota bacterium
ACGCGAACCTTCACGTTGTAGTCAATCACGCGCTTGACGGGCACCAGGACCTTCATCAGCGTTGTCTCCATTCAGTTAAGGGCGCAATCTGCCCGAATTCTATCGTTGCATAGCGGGTTCACTGAGCGCGACGCCAATAAAAACGACGCGGAGGGACAAGGAATCGCCATCAAGCTGCGCAATGCGGTGTGCGCTAAGCCGACACAGGGTTCAAGCGATAAAATCCCGCCATGGTGACAAAGCTGGGCTTTCGGCCATTGCAGTCAATTGCGTCGTATGACGCAGTGGCCACCAGAGCGGCGGAGTTGGACACAAATCTTGAGCGCCTCGCGATGGCTTGGCACGCCTAAGCGCGCGATATAGCGCCGGATCCCGCCTGTCTTGACGCGCCTGATATCGACCGGCAGTCCACCAATAACGCGTGAAAACCGACGCTTGGCCCGGTTATAGCTGCGCTTGGCGGCGGCATAGTTTATCCCGGCCGCCACCTGAACCGCCCAGGGGTGCCGGGTCGCGGCGGCGAGGATTGTCCGGGTCTTCATGATCGGGATCTGCCGGCAGGCTTCGTCGAAGCCCAGTTCTGGGTCCAGGGGGCGGGGTTCGACCTCGCGCCCCTTGACGCGAAACCATTCGGCAGGGCGGTAGGTGATCGACTGCACATAGTCGCGGGTCTCATAAGGCAGACCGCCGCGTTTCCTGACAAAGGCAGCCACACGGGTCGGCCCCCCATTATAGGCCGCGGCCGCGAGCCCCCAATTGCCGAACTGCGCCTTGAGATCGGCGAGATAGCTGGCCGAGGCCGGGATGGCCTGCACCGGGTCATAGGGATCCTCCAGCCCGCGGATCTTGGCGGTTTGGGGCATGAACTGCGCGATGCCCTGGGCGCCGACCGGGCTGATCGCTTTGACATCAAACCGGCTTTCTTTCCAGATCAGCCGGGTAAAAAACGGCTTTGGCAGGCCGTGGGTCTCAGCCGCTCCGGCGATCAGATCGCAGATTTGATCGACGGTTATTGTGTCTTCGGGGTCGGCGGCGGATGCGGGCCCTGCCAGGGTCAAGCCGAGGATGATCGCCGCGGCGACAGATCGCCCGGACAACATCTCGGACCGGTTCCGTTCTTGCCGACCCGCGCCCGAGCCTCGCGCATGACTGACAGATAGCGGTACTTGGCGCGCAGACGCCACAGGCCGGATTGCGGCGGTCAGCGGTTTGCGCCCGGGACCCACAGCACATCGTCCCTGCCGCCGTCATTGGCGATCCTTGAAGCCACAAAGAACCAGTCCGAGAGACGATTGAGGTACTTTACCGCGGCCTCATTCACGCTCTCCGTCGCTGCCAGGGCGACTGTCAGGCGCTCTGCCCGGCGGCTTACTGTACGACATAGGTGCAAATGCGCGGCAAGCTCCGACCCTCCGGGCAGAACAAAGCTGCGCAAGGGTTCCAATTCGGTGTTCATCTCATCGATCTCCGCCTCGAGACGGTCGACCTGACTAGCTGACATCCTTAGCGGGGGATACTCGGAGCCGGCGTCCTTCTCCATGTTCGGCCGGCAAAGGTCGGCGCCAAGGTCGAAAAGATCGTTCTGGATACGGCCAAGCGCGGTATTCATGACCCCCGTTGCATGCAGCCGCGCGAGGCCCACCGTGGCATTCGTTTCATCGACCGTCCCATAGGCGTCGACGCGGGCCGCGTTCTTGGCCACCCGGCTCCCATCGCCAAGCGCGGTTTTGCCTTGATCGCCCGTCCGGGTGTAGATCTTGTTCAGAACGACCATCAGTTTCCTCCGCTGACAAGTGCCGCCGCGGCCACGATCAGGACGACGGCGATGAACTGGAACAGGATCCGGAATGTCATCAGTTTGTTCGAGGTCCGGCTCGACGTCAGGCCGGTCCCGAAACCCAAGAGGCCGATTAGCAGGACAGCCACGGTCAGGAAACAAAAGACGATCCCGAAATAGAAGAGTGCACCGGACATGTCGGCTCCTTTCGTGTCAGCCCAAAATCCGGTCGATCGCACGCGTCGGCAGGAGGCGTCTTATGAACCCTGCCACATATGTGGGCTGGGTCACGTAGTATCTGGGCCGGGCGCGCGGGCTTTCCAATGCGTGGATCAGTTTCGCGGTTACCGCATCGCAATGCAGCTCCCCCCAATCGCGCGGAGGATCTTCGGCATAGAGGCGCGGTTCGACGGTCTCCTTGTAAAACGCCGCCCACGGGCTGGGCCTGTCCTTGATCCAGCGTTCATAGTGGGGGCGTGATTTCTCGCGGATCATTGTGCGGATCGGGCCGGGTTCGATCAGCACGATCTGGATGTTGGTATCCTTGAGCTCCATGCGCAGCACATCCGTATATCCCTCAAGCGCGTGTTTGGATGCCACATAGGGGCCGCGCATGGTCAACCCGACAAAGCCCAGGACCGACGAGCACTGGATGATCCGCCCCGTGCCCGCCTTGCGCATCAGCGGAATGACGCGCCGGGTCAGTTCGTGCCAGCCAAAGAAATTGGCCTCGAACAATTCGCGAATTGCATCGGTTGGCCAGTCCTCCAGGGCGCCGGGCATCCCGTACGCGCCATTGTTGAACAGGGCGTCCAACTGGCCGCCGGTTGCCTCGAGAACCTCATCCAGGCCGCGCACGATGCTGGCCTCGTCCTGATAGTCGATCAGGGGGCTTTCCAGCCCCTCGCCGATCAGTCGGTCGCAATCTTCCTGGCGGCGGCAGGCTGCGAAAACCCGCCAGCCGCGCCGCGTCATGGCATGGGCCGCGTGATAGCCGATGCCCGACGAACAGCCTGTAATGAGAAGCGTTTTTTGTGTCATGGGAGAGGGGAAGTAACAGACGCGCCCGCCCGCGCCAAACACTATGCGCGGATCGCGCGGAATTGCCCCTTGTCGGGCCACGCGCTGCGGCTCGATGCGTTGTCGCGCCCGCTAACGCTTGCGCCGCCCACCTGCGCTCCGGCGGTGAAATGTCGGCGGCTTGCGCGCTACCCATGCGATGAACTTGGCCAATCTCGGGTGATTGTGCAGGGCCTCTATGGTGTTCCAGTCGCGGGCGAGTTCTGCCTCGGTCAGGGTCGCGTGGATTTCGTTGTGACAGATCTGATGCAGGCGCACGACCGCACCGCCCTTTCCGCCCTTGAGCTTTGGTACCAGGTGATGCAGCGATTGCTTTGCCGCGGCCGGGATCGGGCGCAGACAAAGCGGGCAGATCGGATCATCGACATCGGCCATACAGTGTTTCCCGAACTGTTCGGGATGATGATAGCGTGCATTCTCCAGGAGGATAGACGCATGATTCCCACAATTGCGATCCAGGACCTGCTCGCGGGAACAGCCGATGATGCGGTGATGAAGGGCGCTTCGAGCAGCGGCTTTCTGACTCTGTCCGGCGTTGACGACGCGCTGGAACTGGGCAGTGTTCGCCGCAAGGTTCTGAGTTTCTTCCGTGCCGACCCTCAGACGCGGTGGAAGGTTGTTCGCCACAAATTCGACCCCGCCTCGCGCCATGTCTATCGCGGCTATTTTCCGCCGGATCCCGAGGGGAAGTCGCTGTTAGAGGGGTATGACATCGGGCCGGACATTGCCGATGCCGCAATGGCCGGTGACGGCAGCGATCCGCTGACCGAACCGACCCCGATAGCGGACGTGCCGGGCTGGTCCGAGGCCGCGGCGGCCTATTATCACGCCATGTCAAAGATTGGCATGATCCTGACACGCAGTCTGCTGCGTGGGGTCGGCGCTGATGACGCGCTGGCTGACACCTATTTCACGCGCTCGATCTCGACCCTGCGTCTGTTCCGCTATCCCGAGCAGGATCCCGGCAGCATTCCCCAATCCCGACATCTTCGCGGGCCCGATGGCCGTTTGCGCTATGTGATGACCGGGGCGCATACCGACTCGGGCTTTGTCACGCTGCTCTGGCAGGACCAGACAGGCGGTTTGCAGGCGCAGGCGCGCTCCGGCGGCTGGATCGACGTGCCGCCTGCCGAGGGTGGTCTGGTCGTCAACTTTGGCCAAATGCTCGAAGACTGGTCCGGCAAGCGCATTCATGCGACGCCGCACCGGGTGCTGGGCGGCCTGTCGGAGCGTTTCTCTGTCCCCTTCTTTTTCGAGCCGGCGGTGGATGCGGTGATCAAACCGCTATCCGCCGAAAGTGGGCAGCCCTTTGTCTATGGCGACTTTCTGTGGGAACGGATGGTTCGGTTTCCCGCCTTTCACGGTGTCAGCCGTCGCCCGGCGGCGTGATGGATCGGACCGGTCCGGGATCTCGATTCCGGCATTAAAATCCATACTGCCGATGGAAACGGCGCAAATCGTGCACTAGATCTCGGGTGGGTGAGGGCCTTGACGGGCATATCGCAGTCAGTGGAGGATGTGCGGTGCAAAATGTTCTCTTCGAGGCGGGGCAGACGATCTTTTCCGAGGGAGATCCGAGCACGCATACCTATCGGATCCAGGCCGGATCGGTCGATATCGTGATCCTCGGCCACGACGGAGATCAGCGCCGGATCGCGTCATTGGGTCCAGATGAGATCTTTGGCGAGATGGGCATTATCGATCCCGCACCCCGTTCGGCGACGGCAATCGCGCGCGAGCCTACGGCCTGCGAAGTCTATACGGCGGACGAGGTCATCGACCTGATGAGCAATGATCCCGAAAAGGCCATCGACTGGTTGCGTTCCCTGATCATGCGGCTTCGCGCCTCCAACCGGAAACTCGCGGCGAAGTCCGTCCCCGGTCAGCCGAAACCACCGATCTGAGGGGTGCCGACCCGTCAGGTGGAGATCGCGGTGATGCCGAAGGCACGCGCGATCCGATCCGGGCGCGCTCAAACCAAAAAAGGCCTTGTCGCAGGCGTCAACTCGTCTCAGATAGCCCGGTTGCCGCAATGTGGAGAAGCGCCGATGCCCTGGTCGCCCGAGAAAACCGAAGTCAACAGCTGGAACGAGTGGGATCCCCTGCGCCATGTGATCGTGGGCCGCGCGACCGGATGCCATATCCCACCCCCCGAACCGGCCCTCGACGCCAAGGTGCCCGAAGACAGCGATATGCGGGGCCAGTGGGGTATGCGCCCGCAGGAGACGATCGACCGGGGGGATGAACTCCTCGACAATTTTGCCGATCTCTTGCGCAAACGCGGGATCCGTGTCGATCGGCCGGACCCGATCGACCACTCGCAGCCCGTCACCACGCCCGATTTTCATACCGACAGCCAGTTCGGCTGCATGCCGCCACGCGACGTGCTGTTGACTGTCGGCAACGAGATCCTAGAGGCGACGATGTCCTATCGCTGCCGCTGGTTCGAGTATCTGAACTATCGCCCGCTCATGCAGCGCTATTTCGACGAAGACCCGGCTTTTCGCCATGAAACCGCGCCAAAGCCGCGTCTTACGGATGCGGATTACCGGACGGACTATCTTTCTGAGTCCATCGGGGTTGAGAAGCGTCTGGAATGGGCTGCCGAAAAGTTCTTTGTAACGACCGAGGAAGAGCCTCTTTTCGATGCCGCCGATGTGCTGCGTTTCGGGCGCGATCTGGTTGTGCAGCATGGCTTCACGACAAACCTCAAGGGCATCGAGTGGCTTCGGCGCCACTATGCCAACCACCGTGTCCATGCGGTGAATTTTCCGGGCGATCCCTACCCGATTCATATCGACGCAACGTTTACCCCGATCCGACCGGGCCTGATCCTCAACAACCCACAGCGTCGACTGCCAAAAGAACAACGGGCGATGTTCGAGCGCAATGGCTGGGAGATCGTCGATGCCGCGCAACCCGCGCATAATGCGCCGCCCCCGCTTTGCTATTCATCCACCTGGCTTTCGATGAATGTGTTGGTGCTGGACCCCAAAACCGTCTGTGTCGAGGCGAGCGAGACCTGGCAGATGGAACAGCTCGACAAACTTGGGCAAGAGGTTGTCCCGGTCGAATTGCGCGACGCCTATGCTTTCGGCGGCGGGTTGCATTGCTGTACCGCGGATGTCTATCGCGAAGGTGAGTGCGAGGACTACTTCCAGAATTGATGCGACCCTCGCCGACAGATCGGGATCACTTTCGTCATAGTTGCAGATCTGTCATCGTGACTACATATTAGAACTCCACGCATTCACGAGGCAGGACGCGATGCAAAGCAAGAACAAGTTCCTGGACGATATGAGCCAGTTGATGACCAATGCGGCGGGCATGGCCCAGGGCATGCGCGAAGAGGCGCAGACTGCCTTTCGCAGCCAGCTCGAACGGGTCCTAGCCGACAGCAATCTGGTGACGCGCGAGGAATTCGACGCGGTCCGCGAGATGGCGGTTCTGGCACGCGAGGAAAACGCCGCGCTCGCGGCGCGGCTCGACGCCTTGGAAGCTGAAAAGAAATAAATCCTGAAAGGCTGTTGGGGGCGGGACATTCCGCCTATGCGGCGCCGGCCAGAAGTGGGCGGCATGCGAATCTTTTGCGACTCCTGATCTTTTGCTCTTTACGCAGCGAATCGTTTGCTCCACCATATCTCGTAGGTCAAAGGCATTCCGCACACGACCAATGGCAACCCTGGGTGCATCCTGTAGGGCCCGCCTCTCAGGACCACCAGAAAATGGGGGAAAGAGGCATGACCGCTATAGAGCAAGACTTTTACAACAGCGATATCCATCCCATCGACATGGTTGAAACCCTCGCCGAGCAATGCGAGTGGGATTTCGACCGGGTCGGCGAAAACCAGATTGCCATGGCCATCGAGGCGCTATGGCGCACCTATTCACTGTCGCTTGCATGGTCAAATTACGATGACATGCTGCGCCTTGTTTGCACCTTCGAACTGAACCCTCCCGAGGAAAGACAGGATGAGTTCCATCGCCTGCTGAACCTGGCCAATGATCGGATCTGGGGCGGCAGTTTTACCTTTTGGCCGGAACAGAAACTGGTGGCTTTCCGCTATGGGCTGACACTTGCAGGCGGTGCCCATGCGACGCCAGAGCAGGTGGAATCCATGGTGCTGAGCGCAATCAGCCTTGCCGAGCGGTTCTACCCGGCATTCCAGCTTGTCTGCTGGGGGAATGCGACGGCCGAGGCAGGAACCGAGATGGCGATCGAAGAAGCATATGGCACGGCCTGATGGCCGTTCTTGGAGGTAAGGGGGCGGGGGCAGCGCCACTCATTTTGCTGGGGTGTGGCAAAATGGGTGGCGCTCTTCTCCAGGGCTGGCTGGCGTCGGGGCTTAGGCCAGGTGATGTGACAGTGGTTGACCCGTATCCTTCGGACGGGTTGCGGGAGACGGGTGTTACGATCAACCCCGAAACGTTAGGACCGGCGCGGTTTGCCGTTGTGGCTGTCAAGCCGCAAATGATCCGGGATGCGGCGCCCACGCTCGGGACGCTCGCAGGCTCAAAGACCGTTTTTCTGTCAGTTGCGGCAGGGACCGGGATTTCCGCCTTCGAAGAGATGTATGGCGCCAAGACGCCGGTGATCCGGGCGATGCCAAACACCCCCTCGGCCATTGGGCAGGGGATATCGGCATTGATAGGCAACCAGGCCGCGAGCGACGAAGACATGGAGATCGCCGAGGCACTGATGGCCACCGTGGGCAAGACCGTGCGTCTCGACACCGAGTCGCAGATGGATGCCGTGACGGGTCTGTCCGGGTCGGGCCCGGCTTATGTGTTTCACTTGATCGAGGCGATGGCGCGGGCGGGTGTGTCGCAGGGGCTGCCGCCGGATCTCTCGATGAACCTTGCGAAATCGACGGTGTGCGGGGCGGGCATGTTGGCCTCGGCATCCGGGGACTCGGTCGAACAACTGCGCATCAACGTCACATCGCCGGCGGGCACGACAGCCGCGGGGCTCGACGTTTTGATGGCAGAGCTGCCCGAACTGATGCGCCGAACAGTCGCCGCCGCCACGGAAAGGTCGCGGGAGCTCGGATAAAAATTTGTGCACTGCACAATTTCCTATTGACTTGGATGTTGCGGTGCACAATATCAGTGGCAGAAGAAAACTTGCCCCAGGAGAAACGCAATGACCACTCAATTCCCATTCTTCGATGCAAAGGCATTTGCGTCGATCCAAGAAAAGAATTTCGCCGCCCTTGTCGAAGCCAACAAGGCTGCTGTCGCGGGCTATCAGGATCTGGCCAAACGTCAGGCAACGCTTGTCGAAGCCTATCTGGCCGACGCCAAGAGCCAGCTGTCGAACATCAAGCCCGAGCCGGTGTCCATGGATGCCGCATCCGCCAAGGCCGAGGAGTTCAAGCTGGCAGTCGAGAAGGCAGCTGGTGAAGCCAAGGACCTGTTCGAAGCCGCGCACAAGACCAATGTCGAGGTCTTTGAAATCCTCAAAGCCCGGGCTGATACCGCACTTACCGAAGTCAAGAAGGCGATGGCTGCCTGAGCCATCCCCCAAAGACGGATCCTAGAACGCTCTGGCCGCTTGTCTTGTCGAGGCAGGCGGCCTAATCGTGTCCGGCCGCAAAAGGAGGGAACGATGAGCGATCAAATCACTTTCGACGATTTTCTGAAAGTTGACATCAGGGTCGGCACCGTGGTGAGAGCCGAACCGTTCCCCGAGGCGCGTAAACCTGCGATCAAACTGTGGATCGATTTCGGGCCAGAGATCGGCGAGCGCAAAACCTCTGCCCAGATCACCGACCACTATACACCCGAGGCGCTGGTGGGCCGTCAGGTCCTTGGTGTCGTCAATTTCCCGCCGCGTCAGATCGGCCCGTTTATGTCGGAGGTTCTGACATTGGGCCTCAGCGACACGCAGGGCGGTATTGTCCTGCTGCGCCCCGACCAGCAGGTTCCCAACGGCGCGCGCATGCATTGAAGTTGTCAAATCGGCGCCACATTCTTGCACCGCTTTCGAGGTAGACTCTTTTTCATTCGTCCCGCGACGGGGCAGTTTTTTTGATGTGGGTGACGCGGAGCAATCGATGTCTGCGCTTGAAAGACATTTACCGGGTAACGACAATATTCGCAGATTTCCGGCGGCGGCGTCTCCTGCCAGCCTTCGCGAGACCGGGTTAGAGGCAGGTTTCCTGCTCGATCTCCTGTTGAAAGCGGTGTTCAGCGACGTTCATGCGGACCCGCAGGCAATGGGAGAGGCGTTGAAACTGCCGACCCGAACGATTGGCCAGATCCTCGCGATCGGGCTGGATGAGGGTCTCGTCGATCAGATCGACCCGGTCGACGCCGATGTGCAATCCGGCAAACGATATACTCTGACGGAAAAGGGCCGCGAGCGGGCGCAAGCGGCGCTCGACACATGCGGCTGGACCGGTGCAGCGCCGGTTCCGATTGAAAGCTATATCAGGGTCGTGGGGATGCAGTCGCTTCGTCATGAGGCATTGACGGGCGAGCGCCTGCAAGAAGTCTTTGGCGGCCTCATCATTCCCGACGCGTTGATGCGCAAACTTGGCCCCGCGGCCGATTCCGCAAGCTCAATCGTTATCTGCGGCCCGCAGGGCAGCGGAAAATCATCGATTGCCGCGGCGATGTGCGAAGCCTATCAGGACCTGATCCTGGTTCCCCATGCAGTTTTGTTTGACGGACGGATCATCCGTGTCTTTGACCCCGATCTGCATGAGCCTGTCGCCGATGGAAATGACGCCGTGATGGGTCTGCGGAACACGCTCAGCTTTGATCAGCGCTATGTGCTTTGCAAACGCCCCGGGCTCGTCATCGGCAGCGCGTTGACGCCTGACATGCTCGAGTTACACCATGACACTGAGAATCGTACCTATCGCGCTCCGCTCCAGATGAAAGCGAATGGCGGTGTGCTGGTGCTCGATGATCTCGGGCATGGGCCCAGAGCCTCGCAAGAGATCATCAACCGGCTCCTCGGTCCGCTGGAAACGCGAACCGACAGGCTCATGCTCGGGCCCGGCCACCACGTGGAAGTGCCGTTCGAGGTGCTGGTCGTGTTTGCGTCCGAAAAGACGCCCAGCGATCTCGCAGATACCGCGGCGCTGCAACGGCTTCGACATCGGATTTCGCTGGAACGCCCAGATCCGGAGACCTTTCTCCGAATCTTCAGGTCTACGGCAAAATCCTTCAAGGTGACCGTCGACGATGATCTGCTCGATTTCGTGATGGACGATCTCTACGAGGCAACCGGGCGCAGCTATTGTGCCGCCGATCCGAAATGCCTGATCGAGCAGGCCTTGTCGATCTGCGCAAAGGAGCAGAGCGAGCCGGTGCTCACGAGCGATCTGTTGGCCCGTGCCTGGCGCCACCTGCCAAACAACACCTATCCGCTGGCCGGGCGCTAACGCGGTAGCACGACGCTCGCCGAAAGCCCGCCCAGCTCCGCACTGTCACCCAGGCGCAACGAGCCGCCGTGGCTGCGCGCCACGTCGAGTGCAATCGACAGGCCGAGCCCGACGCCACTGGCGATGTTCTGATTGCGGCTCTCATCCAAACGGGTGAAGGGCCGCATGACCTCGTCGCGTTTCTCGGGCGGAATTCCCGGGCCGTCGTCCTCGACGATGTATTCCATATAGCGCCGGGTCAGCCGGGTTGTGAGCGAGACTTTTGTGCCATAGGTAGCGGCATTGATCACGAGATTTGTCAAACAACGCTTCATTGCAGCACGGCGCATATCCACCTCGCGTTTGTCGGGCGTCTCGATCTCGGTGAACAACTTGATGGCATGTCCCTGCCGACGCGCGTCATCCGCGACCTCTTGCGCGAGTTCAACGGGGGAGCAAGGTTCGGAGGTCTCCCGGTCCTCGCCGCGGGCAAACGAGAGGAACGCTTCGAGCATGTGTTCCATCTCGTCAACATCACGGACCAGTTCCGCCGTCTCGGGATTTTCCTCGACAAACGCGAGGGCGAGGCGCATCCGCGTAAGAGGTGTCCGAAGGTCGTGGCTGACGCCCGAGAGCATGCGCGTGCGTTGCTCGATCTGGCGCTCGATCCGGCTGCGCATATCGAGGAAAGCCTGACCGGCACGCCGCACCTCTTCGGCGCCCGTGGGCCGGAATTCTTCGCTGCGCCCGTGGCCAAAGGCGGTGGCTGACTTCGCAAGATCGCGGATCGGTTTCACCTGATTGCGCAAAAAGACCGTGGCCACTGTCGTCAATGCCAATGCGGTGACGATCATCCAGACCAGCAGCAGATGTGGATTGGCGGCATTCATGCGGCGCCTGGGCACCAGCACCCGCAAGACGCCGCGGCTGGTATCGATTCGCACATCGACATGTTTGCGAATGCTCTCGAAGTCGAGCGTCACGCGGTTGCGGATATTGTCGCGCAGCGTCTCGGCGATGACCGAGCCGGTCAGATCAAAGATGTCGCGCGAGTCGGGGCTGATAAACAAGGCCCCCTCATCCAATCCGATGGTCAGATCGAGAGACCGGCCTATTTGATCCAGCCTTGTGTCGAGATGATCCCCCGAAACCGAATTATCGACCGTATCGATCGCAAAGTTGATCTCACGCGCCACCGAGGCCGCCATCTGCCCGGTCACCCCGTCATAGTGGCGCTGGATAAAGATCACGGCGATGACCGCCTGCAGCAACAGGATGGGCACAACCAGAATCAAAAACGCCCGCCAGAACAGGCTGTTCGGCAAATAGGGCTTGAGGAGTTTTCCGGCTCTCAGCATTAGGGGAAGCTATTGAGCAGGCAACCAAGGTTCAAGCACCATGGCAGATCCCTTCAACCGCGATACAAGGGTCGACCATGATCGGGCAGAGGATCTGGCGATCGACGCCAGCGTCAGAGTGCGCCGCCTGACCTGCGATAACGTCTCGCCGATGACGTTCACGGGCACCCAAAGCTATCTGGTTGGCAGCGGGGATGTGGCGGTTATCGATCCCGGCCCAATGCGCGACGGACATCTAGGCCGCCTTCTTGCGGCACTCGAGCCCAATGAGCGGATCAGCCATATCTTTGTGACGCATTCACATCTCGACCACAGCCCCGGCGCCACCTGGCTGGCCTATCGTACCGGTGCGCCGGTGCTTGCCTTCGGCCCGCATGGCGCCGGGATGTCGACGGTCATGCGCGGATTGCCCGATCTTGGCGGTGGAGAAGGGGCGGACCCCGATTTCGTGCCTGACCGAAGGTTGACCGATGGCGCAACGGTCGCCCATGGCGATTGGTCGCTCAGCGCCTTGCACACGCCCGGGCATCTGTCGAACCATCTTTCCTTTGCGCTTGGCGATACCGGGATCGTGTTTACGGGCGATACGGTGATGGGCTGGGCAACGACACTGGTTTCTCCCCCCGACGGCGACATGGCCGCCTTTATGGGCTCTTTGGCGCGGTTGTCAGAGCGGACGGATCGTGTGTTTCTGCCAGGACATGGATCTGCGGTGACAGATCCCGCCGGCATGCTCGCCCATCAAACCGCGCACCGCAAGGCGCGGGCGCGTCAGGTGCTGCAGGCACTCGAGCAAGGCCCGTCCGACCCTGCCACGCTGACCCGGCGCATCTATACGGATGTCGATCCCAAATTGTTGCCCGCCGCCCGGCGCAATGTGCTCTCGACGCTGATCTGGATGATCGAGGACGGCAAGGTCGACGCCCGGGGGGCAATTGCCTCGGACGCCCAGTTCCACCTCGTCTAACCGGGGTTCAGTTGCAGATCTCGCGCAGGGCAACCCAATCGCGGTCGCTGAGAATGGGGGTATAGCTCTGATCGCCGATCTGATCCGCGGCCGCCGCCCTCTTGGCCCGAACGGCAAGATCCGGGTGCGACGCGAGGTATTTCAGGATGCCCGTGCGCTCGTTCCCCTCTTTGGCAAGCCGTTCGAAGAACGAGGCGAAAGGCTTGGTCGGCAAGCCCGCCTCGGTCAGCATGGTATAGGCGACCTCATCTGCGCGTTGCTCCGCCTCGCGCTGATAGCTCGCATTGACCACCGCGTCTGAGGCCGCAACGACCACCGTGCCGCCAAAGACATCTCCAAGGAGCAGACCCAGCATCCCCGCCGTGCCGGCGGCGCGCAGCACCCCGACCGTTGGATCCTGGTGGATCACATGGCCGATCTCATGCGCCAGAACGCCGGCCACTTCCTCGGGGCTGTCGGCCTCGTGGAGCAGGCCGCGAAACAGGATGATCCGTCCCCCAGGCAGCGCAAAGGCATTGACCAGCTTGTGATCGAGCACATCGATTCGCAGGGGGTATCGAAGGTCGAGATCCTCTGTCAGTCGGCTGCGCATGGTATCGAGGGCGGCCAGGCCCTCGGCCGACTCGCAGTAACGCGCCCCGCCATCGGACTCGAACATCCGCTGCACCTGCTTTGCCACCGCGTTGCCGACCTGTTGCTCGCGGGCGGGCGGGATCATCTGAGCCAGGTGAGTTGCCAGTGCCGGCACGATCACAAAGACCATCAACAGCACCGCGCAGACTGCACCACCGCCCCAAAAGACCGCGCGGCGCACCCCCTTGCGATCGACCTCGCGCCGGGTCAGATCGGGGCAAACAGCCCGGATCGCCGCGATCATGTCGGGGTCGTCGATCACCACACGCTCGTCGCTATCGGCATGGGGCATGATCTGATAGGTGGCACCGTCAGCGCTCGGGTTGCCGCGCAGGCTCGCCAGCGGCCAATGGGCGTTGACGTCGTTGCCATAGCTCATGATCACCAAGGTACGCTCGCCAAAGCTGAGCGCGACGTTCTTTGGCTGGGCGGAGATGCCGTCAAAGTAGCGACCCGGCGCTTCGAGCCGGGCATATCTGTCAAGCGCTGTCATTAAAAGCCGGCACCGACATCGACGCCAAGCGCATCGGCGAACCCGCCGGCCTCGACGGCGTTGTCCTTGTCGCGTTGCTGGCTCAACGTGAGCAATCGGGCATTCGAAATCGACAGAGTCGAAACCTTGCGGTGCAGTAATCGATTGGTGAACAGGACCTGGCTCAACGCGAAGACCAGCGCGATGACAAAGAGATAGGTGAGCGCGAAGCCAAGGAGGACGGGCCATTGCTCCATCATCAAGAGAATGAAATCCCATCCCGACGATGGAGTCCCCAAGTTCAATTGCGGTGCATCCTCGCCGGATAACGTACCTGCAAAGATCACCGCCATCGCGATCGTCGCGATCGAAAACACCATCGAGGAAGTCAAGCTTATGGCGACCGAACCGGTAATGAAAATCTTGACCGCCTCTGACGTGTTGAATTCGCTGTCAAACCGGGAGCCCCCCAGTTTGCGGTTCGACCACAATACCCGGAATGCGTGGAACCGATAACGCAGAAACGTCAGATACAACACAACCGTCGAGATGATAGAGATGATCACCGCCAGCAGGATGCTGGTGCCATCGCTCGCTGAATCGGCGCTGCGCATGGTCCAAACGGCAAGCGCGATAAAGAACAGCATGATGTAGATCCAGATCCAAGAGGCGAACAGCTCGATCCAGCTGCCCTCCTGCTCGAACTTGATTGTCCCGAACCAGCTTCGGTTGGTCATGTATTGCGCCAGCTTGAACTGTTGATAGGGATACGCGAGGCCAAGCGTGACCAATGTTAGAATGCTCAGCAGGATTGCGCGGAACATATAGCCCCACGAGGCTGCCTCCATGCCAAAGCGGATGCCGCGCCACCTGGTGCGCGACAGCATATAGCGCGTCGCCCGGTACTGGGCGAAAAAGATCAGCGGGACGGTCGCGATCACCGAGAGATTGATCAGCAGGTTAGCCGTGACCGGGTCATCCCCGGCATAGGAAAAGCCGATGAATGTCAGGCCCAGATTGATCAGCCCCAGATAGACGGCCAGAAAGACGATCGCCAAAAGGAAGCCGAGCATCTTTTCGATCCCCCGCCCGGTATACTCCAGCGGATCGCCCATGATCTGGATGCCGCTCCAGTAATGCCGCCGCAGCCGCGTGACCATCCAAAAGCGATAGATGCCAAGGGTGGCGATGCTGAGCACAGACATGCTCAGCGCCGTCCAGAACAGCACCCAAGAATCCGTTGCATAAGTCGGGTTTGTCGGGTGTCTGGAACCAGCGGGCGGAACAAAAGCCTGCTCGGGCGGGGCCCCATCGTGGCCCGCGCCATCGCCGCTGGGGTGAATACGGTATCTCTCGATGTCCCAGCCGCGCCGAACCGGGTTCTCTCCGTCGCTCGTCTGATCGCTCATACGGATTCCCAACGCCGTCTGGCCAGTGTGATTTTGCCTGCTCTTCTGTGCGAGACAGTGATCCTTCTGATCTGTCGCGTCGCTTATCTATCGCCCGATCCTATAGCGAAAGAATGTGGCTGTAAAATGGGTCAGCGATACATGGGTGCTTGCTTCTTTGCGCCGGGATCCCCCCGACCGGGTTGCCCAATGCGGCGCGATCCTTTAGGGCACGGGGCGCAAATCCCCACGTTTGGAAAGACCGCCCCGCCATGGCGAAGAAGATCAAGAAGCAGCCCAGACCAAAAGCCGCCACGCCCCGGGGCTTTCGTGACTATTTCGGAGTAGAGGTCGCCGAGCGTCGGGCCATGCTCGACGCGATCTGCGAGGTCTATCATGCGTATGGTTTCGACCCGCTCGAAACCTCGGCGGTCGAGACGGTCGAGGCTTTGGGCAAGTTCCTGCCCGATGTCGACCGCCCGAACGAGGGGGTTTTCGGCTGGCAGGACGAGGACGAGACCTGGCTGGCGCTGCGCTATGACCTGACCGCGCCGCTCGCCCGCGTGGTGGCCCAGCATCGCGAGGTGCTCCCGTCGCCCTATCGCCGCTATGCGGTGGGCCCGGTCTGGCGGAACGAAAAGCCAGGCCCGGGCCGCTATCGCCAGTTCTATCAATGCGATGCCGACACCGTGGGCACACCGACCGTCGCCGCGGATGCCGAGATCTGCATGATGCTGGCCGACGCGATGGAGCGTGTCGGGATCAGCCGCGACGACGTGATCATCCGCATCAACAACCGCAAGGTGCTGAACGGTGTGATGGAGGCCGCCGGCCTGCTGAAACCCGATGCGCCGGAGGAGTTGGTCGCCGAACGCGGTATCGTCCTGCGTGCCATAGACAAGCTGGACCGGCTGGGCGAGGAGGGCGTCCGCCTGTTGCTGGGCGAAGGGCGCAAGGATGAAAGCGGTGATTTCACCAAAGGTGCGGGCCTGGGCGCCGAGCAGGCCGATCTGGTGATGGGCTTCGTCTCAGCCGGGCGCGTGACCGGTGCCGCAACCTGTGCCCGGCTTGCCGAGTTGGTTGGTGCCTCTGAAAGCGGCACAGAGGGCGTGCGCGAGCTTGAAACAATCGCGACGCTGCTTGCCGCACAGGGCTATGACAGCCGCGCGGTAATCGACCCATCGGTGGTGCGCGGCCTCGGCTACTACACAGGCCCGGTCTACGAGGCCGAGTTGACCTTTGAAATCACCGACGAGGATGGCCGCAAGCGTCAGTTCGGCTCGGTCGCGGGCGGTGGGCGCTATGATGATCTGGTCAAGCGGTTCACCGGTCAGGCCGTGCCGGCGACAGGTATCTCGATCGGGGTCGACCGTCTGCTCGCCGCCCTCCGCGAGATCGGGCGTGCCGGGCAGGCAGAGACGGCGGGTCCGGTGGTGATCCTGCCGATGGATCGCGATCGCATGGCCGATTACCAGAGCATGTGTGCCGAGCTGCGAAATGCCGGCATCCGGGCCGAAGTCTTTCTCGGCGGCGGTAACATGGCCAAACAGCTCAAATATGCCGACAAGCGGGCTTCGCCCATTGCTGTGATCGAAGGGGGAGATGAGTTCGCCGCCGGGCAGGTCACGCTGAAGGATCTGGCCCTTGGCGCCCGTCTTGCTGCCGAGATCGAGACACGTGAGGAGTGGACGCAACAGCCCGCCCAGGTCACCGTCGAACGCTCCGATCTGGTCGCGGAGATCCGCACCATGCTGGCCCGCGCAAAGTGACCGAGGCGGAAGTCCTGGACGGGGCGGCACTTGCCGAGATCGAGGGCATGCTCTCGACCCTCTCGACGATTTTCACCGATGCGGGCTATGCGCCGGTGCAGCCCGCGCATCTCTTCCCTGCCGAAGCGCTGCTGGACTTGTATGGCGAGGACATCCGCGCCCGCGCCTATCTCTTCCCCGACCCGGCCCATGGCGGCGAGCTCTGCCTGCGCCCCGATTTCACCGTCCCTGTTGCCATCGCCCATGGCGCCGAGGGATGGGAGCGGCCGGGAAAATACTGTTATCGGGGGCCGGTTTTCCGCCAGCAGGAGGCGGGGATCGACAGACCCACCGAGTATGTGCAGGCCGGGATTGAAGACCTTGGCGGCGCAGACAGGGCGGCTGCGGATGCACGCGTCTTCGCACTGATCCAACGCGGGCTCGATGCGCTCTCGGCCCCGCCCCGCCGGACCACCATCGGCGATCTCGGCATCGTGCTGGGCCTTCTCGACAAGCTCGAGATGCCTGCGAACCGGCGCCGTCAGCTGCGCCGTCATATCTGGCGCCCGGCCCGGTTTCACCAGTTGCTCGATACCTATGGCCGTGCGCAGCCCGCACCCAGCGAACGGCGCGCCGCGCTGTTCACGGCGCTTTCGGATGATCGCTTCGACGCCCTTGTTGCACGGGCCGGAGATGTCGTCGGCCTGCGCAGCCTGTCGAGCATCCGGGAACGGGCCGAAGCGCTTGCCTCCACGCGCGACGAAGCGCCGATGCCAGCCTCCCAGATCGCCCTGATCGAGGCGGTGCTCAAGCTCGATTGCTCGGCGCGCGAGGCGCCCCAACGCCTGGCCCGCACGATTGGCACGGTGGTCGATCTCACAGCTGAAATTGACGAATTCTCGGTTCGGCTTGCCGCCTTGGACGAAGCAGGCATCAACCTCGACGATATCCGGTATGAAGCGGCCTTTGGCCGGAACCTCGAATACTATGACGGCTTTGTCTTTGAAATCGTTGCGAAAGGGGCCGAGACGCTTCCCCCGCTGGCGGGCGGTGGGCGATACGACTCGATCACCGCGCGATTGGGAGCCACGGCAAGCCACCCGGCGGTTGGCGCCATGGTCCGACCCGAAACCGTGGCGAGGGCGCGCTCATGGCGCTAGTTCTGGGTCTTCCGTCCAAGGGCCGGTTGATGGCCGCCACCATCGAGTGGTTTGCCGCGCGCGGCATCGGCATCGCCCAGGTCGGCATGGAACGTGAGTACCGTGCCGAGGCGCAGGGCCTGGATGGTCTCGAGATCGTGATGCTTTCGGCCGGAGAGATCCCGCACGAACTGGCGGCGGGGCGCATCCACCTCGGTGTCACCGGCGAGGACATGATCCGCGAGCGCATTCACGAATCGGGAAACCGGGTCGAAAGCCTGGCCAAGATGGGTATCGGTAATGCCGATCTGGTCATCGCGGTCCCCGACTTTTGGCTGGACGTCGACTCCATGGCAGACCTTGATGCGGTCTGCGATGATTTCCGCACGCGCCATGGCATGGCGCTGCGCGTCGCCACCAAGTACCACAACCTGACCCGGAGCTGGTTCAAGCGCCACGGGATCGCCGATTACCGCCTTGTCGACAGTCAGGGCGCAACCGAGGCGGGCCCCGCGAACCTCACCTGCGAAATCATCTCTGATATCACCAGCACCGGGGCGACACTGCGTGCAAACCATCTGCGGGTGCTGGATGACGGCCCGATTCTCAGTTCGACCGCCAATCTCTGGCGTAGCCGGCTGGCGCCCTGGGGCGCCCCTGCCGAGGCGACGTTGGCCGCTTTCCGCGCCAGGATCGATGCTCAGGACAAGATCTGATAGTGTGTCTCGACCGTCTTGCCCGAGTTGATCGGCAGAATGTCCTGCGGACAGTTCGACATGGCGATGATGCAATCCATCTCGGCGCGCAACACGACATAGTCGCCGGGTCTCGAGACGGGCTCTCCCCAGCCGGTATTGCCGTCGGGATCCACGGGGATGTTCATCCACATGTTCAGCGGGCTTGGGGTCTCGTGCCCGGTAATCCCGATCGAGCGCAGGGCGGCAGACAGATTGTCGGTGCAATTGTCATGGTACTCGGTACAGCCGAGCAAGCCATAACGATAGCTGTCGCACGCGGCCATCAGCGTGTCATGAATTCCCGGGGAGGTGTCTTCCTCAAAGGTCAGGATGGGCCGGCGCCGGTTTGTCACCAGCTTGTCGCCAATGCGGGGAAAGATATGGGTAACTGTCGGACGCCAGTGCTCGACCGAGAAATACTCCGAAATGTCCTCCGCCGAAAACGCCCATGTATCGACAACCTGATGGCCGTGGGTGTTGATCATCTTGATCGCCTGCCCGCGTGACAGGCGCACGGCACGGCCGCGACGGGCGGGAACCTCATGGGTTTGTGTCATGGTACTGCTCCTTTCGCTCGTGAGGTCAAAGCGGGATCCGCCGACCTGTTTCATGGCTCTCATAGATCGCCAGTTCCGCCCTGATGACCGGCAGATAGTCATGGGCCAGATTCTCGAATGGCGTGCCATTCTTTAGCGCCTCGACCACATGAGATTGAAGCGCGTGAACACAGTCACCGCCGAAACCGGTCTCTGGCGCGATCAGGCCACTATCCGTCCAGGCATTGTCGCCGAATTTGCGGCACCTGATCCGACCGTCGCCATCCAGCAGCGCGATCAAATCGGTCCCCTCGACCAGGCACTCTCCCATGGTGCGCCGCCGGTTCGTCGCGGGGTGATCGGCGAGGCGGTTTCCATCAAAGACCGCACGTCTTCCGCCGGAATAGGAAAAAACCACGATGCCGGCATCCTCCCCGTCGATTGCGGGATTGATCCGGCGCAGGTCAGCCCAGACCGCCTCAGGTTCACCCAGCAGAAACCGAAAGGTGTCGATCCAGTGAACACCAGTCTCGTGAATGAGAAAACGTGGCATCCGCTGAAAATACGGTTGCCGGTCGAGATAGGCGCGCGGACCCTGTCCATCACCCGGCCTCAGGCGAAAGGTGACTTGCATCACGTCGCCGAAATCTCCCTGGCGGATCATCCCGCCCAAGGCCCGATACCACGGCTGGAAGCGGAAGTTTTCATGGATGATCAGCGCAATGCCGGCAGCCTGGGCGGCCGTGGCCACGCATTGGGCCTCTGCGAGATCGCGACAAAAGGGCTTCTGGCAGATAATCGCCCGCGCGCCCTGGTCGATTGCCCTACGGATCAGCCCTGCATGGCTGGATGGCGGTGTGATGATATCGACGATATCGGGATCGAGCGTGCCTAGCATCACGCTGGCATCGTTGAAATGGGCGAGATTGGGGACCTCGGCCCGCAAGGCCGCGCTGTCCAGGTCGCAGGCGCCGACAAGATCGACGCCGTCGATCCGTTGCCACGCATCATAATGAAATCGGCTGAAGTAACCGGCGCCGATCCCGGCAACTCTTAGCATAGCTTCCGCAGTCCGCGCTGTTGCGACATCGCAAATGGCGACCACTTGCGCCAAAGGAGAGCCAGCCCGCCATCTGCGCGCAGGCGCGCAGCGGGAGGAAGATCCTCCCGGTCCGTCTTTGACGGACATGGCG
>JBCCHW010000044.1:0-19808 GCA_039028555.1 Pseudomonadota bacterium
AATGAACATTCTGGGCGCGCTGATCCCGATCTCGCTGTTTCTGGGCGGCCTGGGGCTCGCGGCTTTCCTGTGGTCGCTGCACGCGCGTCAGTATGACGATATCGAAGGAGACCAGCACAGGGCGCTGTTTGGCGGGCATGATGAGCAGCCGAAGCGCGATCCCTTGGCCCTGCAAAGAAAAGTAACCCGGCGTTCTGATCCTAAAGGGGGCTGAATCAGAAGCACCGGGCCGCCGTAAGGCAATTGAATATTTGCCCATGACCAAGGAGATTGAATGGCCGGAACAAGGTGGTTTTCCCAAGAAACTGACCGATTTCGGGCCAGTTTTTCGATCTTGCGTTTGTTAGCCGGTGAATGCCATGGTTGGAGTATGGGAATGGATCAAACTGTTACAGCACTCGCGCGTCAGCCCGCCTACTGCGCGTTTCACCGCAAAGAACTCAGCCTGATTCTCGGTATCTACAGCCGCTTTGTCGCGGCAGGTGTCGGCAAGGATTATGCGATCGACCACCTGTCAGACCGGGCCGTTTTCTCGATCTTTCGTCGCGCCGCCGAGACCCCGATGTTCCGCATTGAAAAACGCCCCAAAGACGCGCGCAAACAGGGCGCCTATTCGGTGTCGGGGATGGATGGGCGCATTCTGAAGCGCGGGCACGACCTGTCGCAGGTGCTCAAGATTCTCGAGCGCAAGCTTCTAAAGGCGATCGACTGACCGGGCCGTGCCTCGGCCTGACCGGATCAGTGGCACTGACCCCGGTTGAAGCGATAATGATCCCCGTCGAGATCAGAGAAGAAATCCGGCACCTCCGGGTGATCGACCGGTTCGCCTGAGGAATCCGGCAGCAGGTTCTGCTCGGAGACATAAGCGACGTAATAGCTTGTCTCGTTCTCGGCGAAGAGGTGGTAAAAGGGCTGCTCCTTTGCGGGGCGGATCTCTTCGGGGATGGATTGCCACCATTCTTCCGTGTTGGAGAATTCCGGATCAACGTCAAAGATCACGCCGCGAAACTGGTGCACGCGGTGTTTAACGATCTGACCGATCCTAAATTTTGCATCACGGCTTACAGCCATTTTGTTCCTCATCGGACACACAAACTAAACGAGGCTCTTATCGTTAGTTTTACAATGTGTCCACACCATGGATGTTCAAGTCTATGCGCCAGATTGATCCATCACGTCGCGGGATTATTAATAATACGCCGCCCATGAACATCAAAAATCGAGTGGAAATCCCGGCCGCACCGTGGTATTTTCCGTCCCGATGGCAGGCTTCGAGCAGAAAAAAACCGCCGCCCTCAGACATGTTGCAACAGCGCTGCTGGCGCTGTTCGTCGCGTCGTGCGGGTCTGGCGACTATAGCGATCCCCCAAAATCGCAGGGGGATATCTGTGCCATTTTTGCACAACGCCCCGAATGGCGCGATGCCATCCAGGCCAGCGCCGTCAAATGGTCGGCCCCGGTCGAAGTTCAAATGGCGATCATCTGGCGCGAGTCAAGCTTTCGCGCCGAGGCCCGCCCGCCGAAAACCTATGCCGCCGGGATCATCCCCACGGGACGCGTCTCGTCGGCCTATGGATATGCCCAGGCGCTGGACGGCACCTGGGACTGGTATATCGAGCAATCGGGCAACAGCGGTGCCGACCGCGACGATTTCGAGGACGCGGCGGATTTCGTCGGCTGGTACATGACGCGCACCGTGCGGTCCAACGGGGTCAGCATGTTCGACGCGTTTCACCAGTATCTGAACTATCACGAAGGCCATACCGGCTATCGTCGGGGCAACTGGCGCAACAAGGCCTGGCTAAAGCGCGCCGCCGGTCAGGTCGCCAAACAGGCCGATACCTATCGCAGTCAACTGGACCGCTGTTAACCTCCGAACAGCCGCCGGAACCAGCCGCGAACACCGCGATACTGTTCGGCAATACGCTCCCCCGTATCGTCCATTTCCTGATCGATGTCGTCGATCACCGGCGAGACATGGCGGTCAAACAGCATGATCAGAAACCGCCGGATCACCAGCACCGTCAGAATCAGCAGGCTGATCAGAACGATGTTGAACCAGGGGATCAGCTCCTCGTCCGGCCCCTCGGCGACGCGCAGGGAAAGCGCATTGGGAAAGGCCGAAAACATCGGGATCCGCCAGCCATAGTGGCGCACGACCACCCAGGGGCGGTCCGACCCGGTGACATTGGCGAAATCCTGTGCCTTGGCCTGCACATCGGCGCTGTCGAACTTGAAATAGGGCGGCCAGCCCCACCCGGTATCGTCATTTCGATAGACGATGTTCGATCCGTCGGGCCAGCGCCCGTTGATGCGAAGCTGATCGGCGGTCAGGTCGGTCCCGTCCTTTGCCTGTTTGTTCATGCGGACCACATCCGTCCCCACGATTTGAACGATATCGCGGTCGGGCAGGTAATACTGAAGAAACACCGCAACGATCGCGAACAGCACGATGCCCACAGCCCAGCGCAGTTTTGTCATCGGGAGTTCCGCCTTATGAATGGTTTGCGATGATGATCAGAATGACGGCCGCCGCGAGCGGAAAGACGAAAATGCCATAGAGCAGCTTTTTGCGCCAAGACCGTTCATAGACGACCATTCCCCTGTCGATATAGTC
The DNA here is from genome assembly GCA_039028555.1 of Pseudomonadota bacterium. Lineage (GTDB taxonomy): Bacteria > Pseudomonadota > Alphaproteobacteria > Rhodobacterales > Rhodobacteraceae > Thermohalobaculum. The sequence goes on from JBCCHW010000044.1 coordinate 2,618, forward strand.
CTCGCGGCCCACACCACCACCGGCACCGGCGGCATGTTCTTCTTCCAGCCGCTTGCGCTCGACATAGCGTGAATAGACCGAGAGGGCGATGTATACGACGCATAGAATCGCGAAAGCCGCCGTCAAGAAAAAGAGTTGGCGAGTCACGTCAATACCCTCCCCAGAGCCAGAAGGAATCTACTTCACTTAAGCCCTAGCCTCGGGGCTGCAGGCTGAGGACGAGCAAATTCGACAGTTTCTGCGTGTTTTCGCGCGCGAGAACGCCGCAATTCACCTCGATCCCGGATCGTGTGGCCAGGCAATAGTCATAGCTGCCCATGTCGAGATTGATCGCCATGGTCGGAGACAGCGCCTCCGCCACCTCGCGCGCCGCATCATAGAGGCTGACAATGCTCTTGGTCTGATAGATCCCGTACCCCGCCCCATCGGTGAACAGGATACGCCGGATTGCCCGTTTGGGCGTTTCAGGGGGCCGGATATCCAGCGCACCCTCTACAATCAGCAGGTGGCTTTGAAACACCGTCGCGCCGCTGTCGCGCGCCGCCTGCTGAAACGCCCGGCGCTGGTCGAGATCCGTCAGGTCAAAGCGTTGGCCTGCCAACCCCGCCCGCATGCGGTGCTGAACCTCCAGATTGCCATTGCTGGTCAGGATGACAATCCCGTCCATCCGCGCGAGGGTCGGATTGATGACCTGGCCCCGGTGCACGAACATGCCGACGGGATTGGGCTTTTCATCCACCCGGACATCCTTGCCCGTATAGCCCCCGGTCACGACCAGGCGTTCGGCGGGTGTCTTGGGAACCGGGCTCTCCTCGGGCAGCAACAGGCTCGTCGCCTGCGCCTCGCCCCAGCACGAATGAAACAGAACCGTTTCCGACGGCGCCGGGCAAGCCTGCGCCATCGCCGGAATGGCCATCGCCAATAGGGCGAGTAAACGGATCATGTCGCTGCGCCGGTCAAAGCCGTCTCTGCCTCATCAGAAGCACCTAACCACCTGAAAGGTAGCGATTTAACCGACGAAGTTCAAGCGATGCGGGCTATCTGCGCCCCGGATCAGGCCGCATCGAGCGCGCGGCAATCATCGGTCGACCAACCTATGGGTGTCACTTCGCCGACATTCAGGATGGCATGCTGCTGGCTGTTGGGGACTTTTACAATGAAATCTTCATTGCCCTCGACATTCATGCGACAGCGAATGTGATCGCCGAGATAAATCAATTCCAGCACCTTCGCCTCGAGCGAATTGGGAATCGTCGCATCGCCGATCACCACCCGCTCGGGCCGGATCGACAGCTGCGTCGCCGAGCCTTCGCCACCGCAATTCACTGCGACAGCCCCGACTTCCTTGCCGGTTTGCAGGGCAACGCGGGCCTCCTGGCCACTGATGCCCGTCACCTTGCCGGTCAGGCGATTGTTTTCGCCGATGAACTGCGCGACGAAGGCGTTGTCGGGGCGTTCATACAGGGTTGCCGGGTCTGCGAGTTGCTGGATCACGCCGTCGTTGAACACCGCGACCCGGTCCGACATGGTCAGCGCCTCGGACTGGTCATGGGTCACATAGACCACTGTGACGCCAAGGCTTTCATGAATATGCTTGATCTCATACTGCATATGTTCGCGCAGCTGTTTGTCGAGCGCGCCCAGCGGTTCGTCCATCAGCACGAGTTCCGGCTCGAACACCAGCGCGCGCGCCAGCGCGATCCGCTGTTGCTGCCCGCCCGAAAGCTGGGCGGGGCGCCGGCCTGCAAAGGCCCCCATCTGCACCATGTCGAGGGCGCGGGTTACCTTGGCTTCGCGATCCGCCTTTGAAAGCTTGCGCACCTCCAGGGGAAAGGAGAGGTTTTCAGCCACCGTCATATGCGGAAACAACGCATAGTTCTGAAAGACCATCCCGATGCCGCGCTTGTGCGGCGGGATGTTGTTGATGCCCTTGCCGCCCAGCAGAATGTCGCCATGGGTGGCCGTCTCGAACCCCGCCAGCATCATCAGACAAGTCGTCTTGCCCGAGCCGGACGGGCCCAGCATGGTCAGAAATTCACCCTTGCCAATCTCCAGGTTCAGGTCTTTGACAACCAGCGTCTCGCCGTCATAACTCTTCTGCACCCGGCAGAACTCAACAAAGGCATCCATGCGTATCCCCAATACATCTATCGTCACATTTCAGATAAGCAAACTGTTCTCAGCGGCACAAGGGCACGATGCATTGCGCTGCACAAAATCTCGGGCAGACGGCTCCTGAGCTGTACATTTTCAGAATAATCCCTGATTTAAAGGTGTGGGTTATAAACAAATCCAGAATACGTATTTCTCTTTTTGCCCAGATTTTGCCAAATTCCTTCCAGCGAAGGGGCACCCGGACCGACCAACTCCGGAAAATATCTCAGCTCTTTCGAGGCACCACCTGTGACCCCCCCCAACACAGGTGGTGCCACCCTCCACAAAAAAAAACGGGCCGGTCGCCCGGCCCGACAGGGTTCGCGCGGACAGATCCCCTCAGAAAGCCGAGGAAATCCTGCGGTTAAGGCAGGGCGAGCCGAGGCATCGGTCTGAGGCCACAAGATACTCCAGAGCCGACAGGCGCAACTCGATTGCCTGCAGATCTTGCGAGTGCCGCCCCAGCGTTTCGGGCAGAATCAGGATCGTCCTGACCGTCCCGTCGACCCACAAGGCAGCGCTGACCACAAAAACCAGCAGCATCCAGCCGTCACGCAAGCGCAACAACCGGTTGAAAGCCCAACCATTGTGCGTATCCGCTTCTTCTTTTTTCATTCTTTGCCCCCTTGCCGGACGGGCCCAACAGGGCCAGCCAGCGGTTTGGTTCTCGTTGCAGAAAATCCGCCGTGGGAGCCCGTTCGGGCAATCCCGGCCGGCGGGTGACGCGCGCCCGGCAAGTGGTTGTCCGACGCCCGCGCCGGAAAGCAGACTGCGCCTACTTCATGGATTTTTAGTAAAGTCCGAGAGATCTCTCCCGACCATCCGGCGCGCGGCAACCAGGGCGTGCTTCATCTTGATCGCCTTCATGATCAACAGCGCCCCTCCGGCGCCAACCAGCGCGGGGGTCGCAGCTCTCCACCGGCAGAGCGATCTTTGGCAGCGGAGCGGTCGCAACGGCGGTGACCGCACAGCCCATCCCGCCGATCCCGGCAAAACCCGTCACGATTGTCCGGGAGAACCGGCGCTTGAAGCGGTCGAGGGGCCAGCCGTCGACCACCCTCGCAATCACCTGGCCAATGTCACCGGACGTGCACGGATTTGCCGGAACAACCCCGAGGGTTCGATCGGCGTAAAAGGGCCGATTTTCACCTCCCCGCAAAGGGGATGCTTAGGGGATGCAAAGGGGATGCATTTTTCCCGGAGTCGCCATGATCCGCCGGGCGATGGCGCGCCCGGGGGTCGCACCCCGGCCGAACAGGCTGGACCGGCCCGTCACTTGCCGGAAGCCTCGATCGCGAGGCGCCCATCCGCACCCCGCGCCCACAGGGCGAGGCCGGTATCGGTTTCCCTCGCGCAGATCGCAAAGCGCTCGTTGGCGAAAACCGGCGCCGTCATGCGGTAGGAGAACTCGGCGACGGGGCCTATCTGATGCGCCAGCTCCAACAACAGCGTCGCCAGCAGCGGCCCATGCACGACCAGACCGGGATACCCCTCGACCCGCGTCGCATGGTCTAGGTCGTAGTGGATCTTGTGCCCATTGTAAGTCAGCGCCGAGTAACGAAAGAGGACGGTGCTGTCACAGCTCCATTCGCGGAGATGCGTCTCGTCGGTCGGGGCCTGGCCGGGCGCACGCCTGGGCGCATTCGGGTCTGGATCCTCGCGATAGACGATGTCCTGTTCCTCGGTGATAGCGAGCCCGGCGGCACCGGCAATCTCGTGGCGCACGGTGACAAAGGTCATCGGCCCGGCGCGCCCGGTCTTTTCGGTTACATTGGCGATGGTCGAGGTTTTCGTGGCGGGTTGGCCGATCGGCAGCGCGCCGTGCATCCAGAGCCTGCCGCCCGCCCACATGCGCCGTGGCTGCGCAACGGCGGGGATAAAGCCGCCCACCGCCGGGTGCCCATCGGGCCCGAGGGCCGAGCGGGGGGCTGCCTCGAGGAAATACATCCAGTGCCAAAAGTGGGGCAGCGGTTCGCCGGGGCCCGGCTCGGCTCGGTCCAGCTCGAGCATGCGGCACATGGCCTGCGCGGGCCAGGGGCTCATCGCGTCGGTCAGGGTCTTGCTGCGTCCGATCCAGTCGGCTGGCGCCATGGTCTTGCTCCGCTGATTGCGCGTGGGTTAGGGTTAGCCGATGTCGCGCCCCTTGATCCAGAGCCTTGATCACCTGGTCCTGACCGTCGCCTCGATCGAGGCGAGCGTTTCGTTCTATGCCGGCGTGCTGGGCATGGAGGAGATCCGCTTTGGCGCGGGGCGCATCGCCCTCGCATTCGGGTCGCAAAAGATCAACCTGCACCAGGCGGGCCGGGAGTTTGAGCCAAAGGCGGCGCACCCCGGCCCGGGTTCCGCCGATCTGTGCTTCCTGAGCGAGATCCCGGTGGCAGAGATCGCGGCGCGGCTCGCGGCGATGGGCGTCGAGATCGAGGAAGGCCCGGTGCCGCGCACCGGTGCCACCGGCCCGATCACCTCGATCTATCTGCGCGATCCCGACGCCAACCTGATCGAGATCTCCAACCGCGTCTGAGAGGCCTTGACCTGTGCGGGTTTTGGTTCGAGCAATGCGGGTCAGACCTGTGCAGGAGCTTTCATGGCAAAGTCACTCGACCCCGCAACCGCCGGCCCGCAGACGCTTGCAATCCATGGCGGTGAAGAACCTGATCCCGTGACCGGCGCCTCGTCGCCCAACATCGTGATGTCCTCGACCTATGTGACCGACAAGCCGGAGGGGTTTTCGGCCAGCGAACTCACCGAAGAGAGCCCCTTTGTCTATACCCGCTGGGGCAACCCGACGGTCGCCCAACTCGAGCGCAAGATCGCGCTGATGGAAGGCTGCGAGGCAGGCGCGGCCTTTGCCTCGGGCATGGCGGCGGCGCATGCGATCCTGTTCACCGCGTTGTCATCGGGCGATCACCTGATCCTGTCGGATGTTGCCTATGCGGGGATCGCCGAGCTGACGCGCGACACGCTGCCCCGGATGGGCATCCTGGTCAGCAAGGTCGACACCTCCGACGCCGCGAATGTGGCCAACGCGATGCGCGCCGAAACGCGGCTGGTCTTCATCGATACGCCAAACAATCCCCTGATGCGCCTCAGCGACATCGCCGCCATCTCGCGCATTGCCCGCGAAGGCGGGGCGCGGGTCGCGGTCGACAACACCTTCGCGAGCCCGGTGGGGTGCAACCCTGCCGCGCTTGGGGCCGATTACGTGATGCATTCCGCGACCAAGTATATCGGGGGTCATGGCGACGCCGTGGGCGGGATCGTGTGCGGCAAGGCCGAGCTGATCCGGCCCTTGATCTCTGAGGCCACGGTCCACTACGGCGGGGTCATGAGCCCGTTTAACGCATGGCTGATCTCGCGCGGGGCGGCCACTCTGCCCCTGCGCATGACGGCGCATCAGGAAACCGCGCGGGCGGTTGCGCAATGGCTGGAATCGGACCCCCGGGTCGAACGTGTCATCTGGCCGGGACTGGCCTCGCACCCGCAGCACAACCTTGCCGCGGTGCAGATGCAGAATTTCTCGGGCATGCTGAGCTTTCAGCCCAGCGGTGATGCCGCCCGGGGGCGTGCCGCCGCCGAGCGGTTCGCCGAAAAGCTGGGGCTTATCCACTACGCCGTGTCGCTGGGGCATCACCGGACCCTGATCTGCTACATGCCGAGCGAGGACATGATCTCGAACTCCTTCGGCCTCGACGGTGCCCAGGCCGAGGCATACAGAGCCTGGGCCGGCCATGGCATCTTCCGTCTTTCGGTCGGGCTGGAGAATCCCGAGGACCTGATCGCAGATCTCGATCGGGTGCTCTGATCAGAGACCGGGCGCAATCACCTCAAAGCGCCGCGTCAACGGACCAAAGCTGCATAACTCCCGCCCGCGGCGCGTGGCTACTGTCCGGCTCTTTGTCGGGCGCAGGCGGCAGGCGGCGGTGACATCAGCGAAACGTCCGCCGCCCGCCGCGGGCGGTGCGCCCACCACCTGCACAAGGTTGACGCGGCGCATCGGACCGTCGGGCGGTTGCGCCACGCCGCCCGTTCACGATCCGGCCCGCATCTCGCGCCACAGCGCATAAAGACCGGCCGTGATGATCATCCCCATGCCGATCACCATCCAGGGATCGACCGGTTCGCCGAAGATCGTCCAGCCCAGGATCACGCCAAAGACCATCTGGAGATAGGTAAAGGGCTGAATACGCACCGCTTCAGAGGCCTGATAGGCCCGGATCAGCAGCGAATGCCCGGTGAGCCCCGCGATCGACAGAACGGCAATCCAGCCCCAATCCGCCGGTGCCATCGGCGTCCAGTAAAAGGGGCCGATCAGCGAGATCGTCACTGCCCCCACAACGCCGGTATAGAACAGCGCCGGCCCGCTGCTGCCATCGGCACGGGTGACGATCCGGGTGAAGATCGAATAGAGCGCCAGCCCCAGTGCCGCGATGAGCCCGATCACGGCCTTCTCGTCAAAGACACCAAGCCCGGGGCGCAGGATGACCAGAACACCCAGAAACCCGGTGCCCACCGCCAAGACCCGGCGCCACCCCACGCTTTCCCCCAGAATCGGGATGGCCAGAAACGTGATCAGCAACGGATAGAGCGAGAACAGGGCCATCATCGGAGACATGCCCAACAGATAGAGCCCGTTGACAAAGACGAGGATCTGCAGAACCAGCATCACGCCGCGCACGATCTGGAGCACTGGCATCTTGGTGCGGAGCGCTGCCCGGATCCCGCCCGGCTGGCGCATCGCCAGCACGATCACGAACAGAGCGAACGCCCAGTACCGGATCATCACGATAAAGGGGATCGGATAGCTGTGAGCGAGGTGTTTCGAGAGCGCATCCTGCGCCGCGAAACACACCATGGCCAATAGCGCAAAGCGGATGCCGGCTGTCGTTTCCGACATTGCAGCTCAGATCGAGTAAAGGTCGGGGCGGCGATCGGCGAGATAGGGGATTTCGCCTGCCCTTTGCGCGATCGCGGACCGGTCGAGATCGGCAACGATCAAGGCCGGGTCAAAGCCCGCGCGGGCGCGGTCTTCGCCGTCAGGGCCCACCACACAGGAATGGCCGGCATAGGGGGTGCCCCCCTCTTCCCCCGCATAGTTCGCATAGGCGACAACGATGGCGTTCTCCTCGGCGCGGGTGGGCACGATCCGTTGCGGCGCCGAGAGATACGGCATCGCCGACGCGGTCGGGACCAGGATCAGGTTGGCCCCCGAAAGCGTTAACTTGCGGGCGTATTCCGGGAACTCGATATCATAGCAGATGCCGAACGCGACCTGCCAGCCGCGAAACTCGACAATCGACGAGACGGTATCGCCTGCAATGAATTGCGAGCGGTCGATATCGGACCAGAGATGCGTCTTGGCGTAGTCGAGCAGATGGGTGCCCCCGGCATCAAACAGGGCGGCGGCATTGCGCACCCCCATTGGGGTCTGTTCGGGGTAGCCAAAGGCGACGGCGATCCGGTGCTTGCGCGCCATCGCGGCCACAGCCTGATGATATTGGCCGCCCCGAGGCTCGGCCAGCCGGGCACAGGCCTCGGCCCCGATCATGTAGCCGGTCAGCGCCATCTCGGGCGCGACGACCAGATCGGCGCCGGCATCGGCGGCCCGGGCGACCCCCTCGGCGAGCCTCGCCAGGCCCTGCCCGGCATCCGCCGCAACCGGTTCGGACTGATAGATCGCGAGGCGCATCGGCGGGCCTATTTCGCGGTCGAGATCTGCCAGACGAGTGTCATCCGGGCGGTGATGCCGGTAGAGCCCGCTTCGATCGGGACAGCCTCCATCGCCGTGCTCCGCGCGAGCATCGGGCCCGGGCCCGGGGAGCCGCCCGCGCCGTCGTCGATCGACAGGATCGGGCCGAGCGTCACCCCAGCCGCCTCGGCGATCAATCCCGCCCGGGCGATGGCATCCTTGACCGCCGCTTCGCGCGCCTTGTCCATCGCGCCGTCCTGATCGCTGTATCCCATGGTCAACTGGTTCACATTGGTCGCACCGGCGCCGATGGCGGCATCGAGGATCCCCCCCAGATCGGCAAGATCGGAGATCTTTGCATCGACCATGTTCGAGACCTGATAGGCGGCAATCGTGGGCGCCTGCCCGTCCTGCCGGTTGTTGTAGCGCGGCTGGATGCTGAGATTGCTTGTGCGGATATCGGCGGGGGCGACCCCCTTTTGCTTGAGCAGGTCGATGATCGCCTTGACCTTGGGTGAATTGGCGGCCATCGCCTCGGCCGCCGTGGCGCCGATGGTGACAACGCCCAGCGAGACCTGAGCCTGGTCGGGGACCACGGTCACCGTCCCGGTCCCGGTTACCCGAAGCGTCGCGGGAGGTTCAGCCGCGACCGTTTGTGCCGCGACCAGAACGATCAGGCCGAAAGCGCCCAGCGCTGCAAGACCCCGGCGCATCAGAAAAACGCCTGCAGGCCGGTTTGCGCGCGCCCCAGAATCAGCGCGTGCACGTCGTGGGTGCCCTCATAGGTGTTCACCGTTTCGAGGTTGATCATGTGGCGCATCACGGGGAAGTCCTGGCTGATCCCGTTGCCGCCATGCATGTCGCGGGCCATGCGGGCGATGTCGAGCGCCTTGCCGCAATTGTTCCGCTTGACGATCGAGATCATCTCGGGCGCAAACGAGCCCGTCTCCATCAGGCGCCCGACGCGCAGGCTGGCCTGAAGGCCCAGCGTGATTTCGGTCTGCATATCGGCGAGTTTCTTTTGGAACAGCTGAGTTTGCGCCAGCGGCTTGTCGAACTGTTTTCGGTCGAGCCCGTATTGCCGCGCCGCATGCCAGCAGGATTCTGCCGCCCCCATCGATCCCCACGAAATGCCGAACCGTGCCCGGTTCAGGCAGCCGAACGGGCCTTTCAGCCCCTCGACCCCGGGGAGCAGCGCGTCATCGGGCACCTCGACATTGTCCATCACGATCTCGCCCGTGGTCGAGGCACGCAGGCTGAGCTTGCCCTCGATCTTGGGCGCGGAGAGGCCCTTCGTGCCTTTCTCCAGCACGAACCCGCGGATCTTGCCGTCATGGGCGTCGGACTTGGCCCAGATCACAAAGACATCGGCAAAGGGTGAGTTCGAGATCCACATCTTGGCGCCATTGAGCAGATAGCCGCCCTGCACCTTTGACGCGCGGGTTTTCATGCCGCCGGGGTCAGAGCCCGCATCGGGCTCGGTCAGGCCGAAACAGCCGATCAGCTCGCCAGTGCAGAGCTTTGGCAGATATTTCTCGCGCTGTTCTTCCGAGCCATAGGCGTGAATCGGGAACATGACCAACGAGGCCTGCACCGACATCATCGAGCGATACCCGCTGTCGATCCGCTCCAGCTCCCGGGTCAGCAGGCCATAGCTGACATAGCCGGCACCGAGCCCGCCATATTCTTCGGGGATATTGACGCCGAGCAGGCCGACCTCCCCCATCTCACGCATCAGGCCGGGGTCGGCCAACTCTTCGGCAAATGCCTTGGTCACCCGTGGCGCGAGCGTATCCGAACAAAAGGCCGCCGCGCTGTCGCGCAGCATGCGTTCCTCTTCGGTCAGTTGGGTTTCAAGCAGGAAAGGGTCGGCCCAGTCAAAGCGGGCGGGTTTGATCGCCGAAGGGGCATTCATTGCGCAGATCTCCCAAATTTTCTTCGCCGACCCTACTCCTGCGATCACGCCTGGGCAACCGCGATCGACGCGACGGGTTCCGCGCCATTACTCAGGATCGAGTGAATTTGTCTTGTCGCCACTGCGACCGGGATAGTAGTTTGGCTTCCTATGGCGCGGTTGTCGTTTGATTGCGCTGAAGTGGGCCTGGCGATGACAATCAAGTCTGGCGATTTTGTCGCCGCAAAAAAGATTCTGGCGCGGGCCGGAAGCCGTGCCGTACAAGACTGGCATTCCGATCAGGGAACCGGGCGCGGCCATCCGGACAGCGACGGCCAGGATCTGATTAACCGATGCACCCGCGAGTTTCAGCAAACCGACCTGAAACTGGTGCAGGACGGCAGCCTTTCGAAAGCGGATCTCGACGGACATTTCGCCATGACCATGGCCCATTACGAAGCCATTGTGGCGGCGAAGAAAAAACTGGGGCTGAGATAGGAAATGTCCAGAAATGGGACAGCTTCGGGCCTGGGCCCGACGCGCTTTCGCATTGCACGGCGCGGCCGCGGGCGATAGTTTTGCGTCATGGTCTTGATCGATCGCAGTCTGTGGCCCGATACCGTGCGCAACCCGCTGAAACAGCTGGTTTTCGCCATTTTTGCGGCACCCTTCATCTGGGGAGTCGTTTGCACCGTCTTGGCCTTTATCATCGCCGGTCTTACCGAACCCGATCTGGACGGAACCCTGGTGCTGACACAGCGGTTTTTGGTGATCAGTTTTGGCGCCTGCTATGCGTTCACCCTGACGCTGGGCGTGCTGGGGGTGATCATCCTGTTGCTCGCCAAGGTCCGGAACATTGTCGTATGGGCGTTCACGGGGGGCATGATGGGCGGTCTCGTGGCGGTGGCGCATATGCTGATGCTGCCGGGGCAGATGACACGGGCCATCCTGATCGCGTTTGTTATCCTGGGATGGTCGATCTTTCTGACGATCCGCAGCTTTGCAAAGATCAGGGGCGACTGAAGGGGCGCTCGATGCGCCCTGATTCGCGCCGCCAGATCGGGAACACGCCCTCGCCGCGCGAAAAAATCGCAGCGGCGATCTTGGGATAGTCGAGTTTCGGCAGCACCCCCAATGTATCGAGCAGGTGGTCGGCCCCCTCGGCCCCGTTCGGCACCAGGAGTTGTTCGCCGGCCTCATCGGTAAACCGCCAGATCAATTCGCTCGGCGCCCGATTCTGGCCGGCGAGCAGGTCCACCGCCACCAGCGCGTCGACCGCGACGAAGCCGCCGCCATGAGGCCCAAAATACCCGATGCGTCCCTCATCGAGGCTGACCACGCCCGGCCCGCCGGGATACCGCCCCGCCCCCTCGCCCGAGAGCAGGTTGCGAAACGCCGAGACACCGCACCACGTCGCGGACAGTCCGGCGCCCAAAAGTGCCAGCACGCCGACGGGATTGCCGTACCACAACAGGCCGAAGGCCACGCGCCCGAGCCAGATCGCGACCAGTCCCGACACCAGCGGCTCGGCCCAGCGCAGCACTGTCTGAACCGCCTCGGCGCGCAACATGCTCATGGCCAGTCCCCCAGCGTGGCCTGCCAGATGGTGAGTGCCGCGACCGCAGCGGTATCGGCGCGCAGGATCCGCGGGCCCAGACTGACGGCATGCGCCGCCGGCATGGCCCTGAGCCGGGCCGCCTCTGCCTCGCTGAAGCCACCCTCGGGTCCGATCAGCACGACCCAGGGCCCGGGCCCCGCCGCGCGCAAAGCAGTCTCGGCCGCATGACCCGCGCCACTTTCGTCGCAAAACATGATCTGCCGATCGCCCAGGTCGCCCAGAACCCGCCTCAGCGGCGCCGGTTCGGCGATCTCAGGCACCGAGAGATTGCCGCATTGTTCGGCCGCCTCGATCGCATGGGCCTGCAACCGCGCGATGTTGACCCGTTCGGAGTTGGTGAACTCGGTGAAGACGGGCAGGAGACGGCGGCAGCCCATCTCGCAGGCCTTTTCGGCAATAAAGTCGGTGCGGGCTTTCTTCACCGGGGCAAAGGCCAGCCACAGATCGGGGTGCAAGGTCTGCGCGCGCACCTGCTCGCGGCATCGGAGGAGCACCTCGCGCTTGCCCGCCGCGGTGATCTCGGCCAGCCATTCGCCGTCGCGCCCGTTAAAAACGCCGAGCGTGTCGCCGGCGCCCCGGCGCATCACATTGACCAGATAATGCGCCTGTTCCCGGCCCAGCGTGACTTCTTGATCCGGGCGCAGATCTGCGACCAAGAAGAGCCTGATTTTCTGGTGTGCCTGTGGCATAAGCCTCATCCATGGGTGGACCTCCAGATAACAGCCTCGACGGGGTCGAGGGAAGAGTACAGGACGCGACAGACCTGAATTGGGTCGACCGTTTCGCGCCCGAGGTCACCCGTCCGTTTTTGCGGCTCAGCCGGATGGACCGGCCAATCGGCACATGGCTGTTGCTGATCCCCTGCTGGTGGGGCATCGCCCTGGCGGCGGCCGCGAGCGGCTGGCGCTGGGTTGATCTGTGGCTGTTCGCGGCGTCGGCCTTGGGCGCGCTGTTGATGCGGGGCGCGGGCTGTACCTGGAACGACATTCAGGATCGCGACATCGATGCCGAGGTGGACCGCACCCAGTCGCGTCCGATCCCGTCGGGTCAGGTGAGTCTGACGGACGCGCATCTGTGGCTTGTCGCTCAGGCGCTGTTTGCCTTTGTCATTCTGCTGACCTTCAACAGTGCGGCGATCTGGTGGGGCATTGCGGCCCTGGTCCCGGTCGCGATCTATCCGTTTGCCAAACGCTTTACCTGGTGGCCGCAGGCGGTGCTGGGGGTGGCGTTCAACTGGGGTGTCCTGTTGATGTGGGCCGCCCATAGCGGCGGTATCGGGCTCGCGCCGCTCTATCTCTATGGCGCCGGCATCGCCTGGACGCTGCATTACGACACGATTTACGCCCATCAGGACCGTGAAGACGATGCGATCATCGGCGTCAAGTCCACCGCGCGGCTGTTCGAAGAGGATACCGTGCTGTTCCTGTGGATCTTTACCGGGGTCTTTGCCGTTCTGGCCATACTGGCCGTTCTGTTCGCCGAAGCCGGGTGGGCGAGCGTCATCGGCGTCTTGGCAATGGCTGGTTTCATGGCCTGGCAGACACGCGAGACGAATATCGACGACCCTCAGACATGTCTGGAGGTTTTCCGGGCAACCCGCTGGGGTGGCTTTATGTTGTTTGCCGGGATCATGCTGGACACCGTGATCTAGCGGCGGTCCTGTTCCTCACGCGCGAGCCTCTTGCGCACCATCCGTGAGAGCGCCCAGGCTCCCAGAATGACCGGCACCGCGATCAGCGCGGTCAGGACCGCTTTGGTGACGCCCAGGGCGCCAGCAAAGGGGGCCAACAGATAGGCGCCCAGGTTGACCGCGTAATAGCTGATGGCCACCACCGAGACGCTTTCGACCGTGTGCTGCAGGCGCAGTTGCAGTTCGGCCCGGCGATCCATCGAACGGAGCAGCTTCTGGTTTTGCGCCTCCATGTCCACATCGACGCGGGTACGCAGCAATTCGGCGATCCGGCTGGCGCGGGTGGCCAGTTCCTCGAGCCGCCTGCGCGCCGAGATGCAGGTCTGCATTGCCGGGTCATAGCGGCGCAGCATGAACTCCCAGAACAGCTGGCGGCCTTCGATCCGGGTCTCGCGCAAAGTGGCAATGCGGTCGTTGACGATTTTCGAATAGGCCTCGGCCGCGCCGAACCGGAATGCCGCAGAGGCCGAGAGCGCCTCGATCTCGGCCGAAAGGGCGCTGAGCTTGTCGAGGATGTCCGTCGCCGCGGGACCATCGGCCGAAGAGACATGGGCGACGAGTTCGGTCAGATCCAACTCGATCTCGTTGAGGCGGGCCGCGGTTTTCCGGGCAATCGGCAGGGCAAGCAGCGAGAGCGCCTTGTAGGTCTCGATCTCGAGCAAGCGCTGCACCGCGCGCCCGATCCGGCGGGTACCGACCTCGGCATGCACGATGATGGCGAAGCGGCTGAACCCGGCCTCGTGAATGCGGAAATCGCCGAGCGCGATCCCGCCGCCGTCGAGGATCCGGCTGGCGGCGATGACCTCGGCGCTGAACTTTCCCTTGAGCCTGGTGTCGAGCAGGGACAGGGCCGCGGCCTCATCTTCGGCGCGGATCAGCTCGATCTCGATGGCGGAGATGACCCTGCCGGGCGCGGTTTCCATCCAGGACTGCTCGATGAGGCCCGACAGTTTGTGCCCGAACAGGCCCTCTGCCTCTTCGTTGGTGTAGAAGGTATAGGAGACAAACTCGGCGTGCTGCTCCCATTTCATGCGGAAGCGCCCGAAATCATGGATGTAATGGCCGGCCTCGGAACCGGGATGCGGGCCCCCGTTGCGGTCGAGAAACGCCTTTAGATGATCGACATCGCCTTGCCGGTCGCGTTCGGCGGCGTTGACCGGCTCCTTGAAGGCGAGATGCATGATCCGGCCGGGCGCCTCGAACGGCTGGAAGGGGCGGGCATGCAACTCGTTGGTCAACGCGTGGCGGCGCGGATGCATGATATCGGGTGTCAGCTGCATGGATCGCTCGTCTGTTACCTGGGCCCGAGTATAGATCAATGCGCGCCGCGATTGGCGTCGAAAGTTGACCCGTGTCGAGCCAAACGGTGTGCGCCCAGGGCGCACGCGCTCAAACTCGACCCCCTCCCTATCCCTCCCCCTGAGGGGAGGGGACCTGTCGCGCCGCACGGCCAGCGCAGCACCCGGAGCGGCGGGTTACATGTTTGGATAATTGGGACCGTCGCCGCCCTGGGGGGTGCACCAGGTGATGTTCTGGCTCGGATCCTTGATATCGCAGGTCTTGCAGTGGACGCAGTTCTGGAAATTGATCTGGAACCGCGGATTGGACCCGTCATCATCGCGCACGATTTCGTAGACCCCTGCGGGGCAGTAGCGCTGGGCGGGTTCGGCATAGAGGGGCAGGTTCTTGTCGATCGGGGTCGCGGCATTGGTGAGATGGAGGTGGGCGGGCTGGCTTTCTTCGTGGTTGGTGAAGCTGAAGGCCACATTGGTGAGCCGGTCAAAGCTGAGCACTCCATCGGGTCTGGGATAGTCGATGGGGGCATAATCGGCAGCCTTGCCGGTGGATTTGGCATCCGTCTTCACATGGCGCATGGTGCCGAGAATGTTGACCCCGGTGAGGTTCGCGACCCACATGTCGAGCGCGCCAAGCGTCAGCGACGCGATCAGGCCCTGTTGCGACCAGAGCGGTTTGACATTGCGCACCGGCTTGAGATCGCGGGCAATCGGGCCGGTGCGGACATCGGTCTCATAGGCGGTCAGCTCGTCGGCTTCGCGCCCGGCCTGTATGGCGTCGAACGCGGCCTCGCCCGCCGCCTTTCCCGAGAGCATGGCGTTGTGGTTGCCCTTGATGCGCGGGACATTGACCATGCCGGCGGCACAGCCCAGCAGGCAGCCGCCCGGGAAGGTCAGTTTCGGCATCGCCTGCCAGCCGCCCTCGGTGATGGCGCGCGCGCCATAGGCGATGCGCTTGCCGCCCTCGAGCACCTCGGCGATGAGGGAGTGATGCTTGAAGCGCTGGAACTCCATATAGGGATAGAGATGCGGGTTCGCGTAGTTCAGATGCACGACAAAGCCCACATAGACCTGGTTGTTCTCGAGATGGTACATGAAGCTGCCGCCACCGGCATTGCCGCCCAGCGGCCAGCCCATGGTGTGGGTGACCTGGCCGGGCTTGTGATGCTCGGGCTTGACCTCCCAGAGCTCCTTCATGCCGATGCCGTATTTCTGGTGATCGGAGTCTCTCGCAAGATCGAACTTCGCGATCACCTGTTTGGAGAGCGAGCCGCGCACCCCTTCGGCCAGCATCACGTATTTCCCGATCAGTTGCATGCCCGGTTCATAGGCATCGCCGGGCGTCCCATCGGGGTTCTTGCCGAACTCGCCGGCGACGACACCGCGGACGCGGCCCTCTTCGTCGTAGACGAGTTCCGAACAGGCCATGCCCGGGAAGATCTCGACCCCCAGTTCCTCGGCCTGTTCGGCCATCCAACGGCACACATTGCCCATCGAGACGATATAGGCGCCATGGTTCGACATCAGCGGCGGCATGGCCCAGACGGGGAGCGAGATTTCGCCCGCCTCGCCCAGAATCTTGAAGCGATCCTCGGTCACGGGCGTATGCAGCGGCGCGCCCTTTTCCTTCCAGTCGGGGATGAGCGCATCCAGCCCGACCGGGTCGAGCACCGCGCCTGACAGGATATGGGCGCCGACCTCGGAGCCCTTCTCGAGCACCACGACCGAAATGTCGTCGCCGCCGAGCTGCTTCAACCGGATCGCCGCGCTGAGGCCCGATGGCCCCGCGCCCACGATCACGACGTCGTATTCCATGGATTCCCGGTCGAAATCGCTCATTCTATGCTCCCATGGCTTTAGCGCTTTGAGGCTTTTCGAAGTGACATCCTTGGGCCAGATCGTCAATCAGAACTGTGCGTCACGGGGGCGCACTCGCGCAAGATTCTTGCGGTGTTTCGTTGCTGCATCGCGCTGGGGAGACTTGTTGCCCCTCAAGCATCAGTCAAGGACCGAGCGTTTGACCTCCGCCTCCCAACGCGCCCGCAATCCGGCGCCTTCGCCGGCAAAGGTCTGGGCCGTTTTCTCGCAGGATTGCATCCGGTCCAGCCTGAAATGGCGAAAATCATGGCGCAGCTCGCACCAGGCCACCAGCAGAACATTGTCGATATAGTAAATCAGTGCGAGCGGGCGCAGGCGCCGCTGGGTGCAGCTGCCCCGATCATCGGTGTAGCGGACGGCGATCTTTGTCTCCTCGCGGATCGCCTCGCGCAGCGTCGAAAGGTCGACATGGGCGGGCGCGTCTGCCCCCCATTGGGAACTGAAGATCGCCTCGGCACGCGGGGCGGCGGCCGAGAGTTTGCGGGCCGCGCGCACGGCCGCCCGGCGCAGGCCCGGATCTCCGGCACGCCCGATCATGCTGAGGCCCAGGGTCAGTGCCTCGGCCTCCTCCACATCGAAATTGATCGGCGGCAGGTCGTATCCGCGCCGCATGACATAGCCGATCCCCGCGGCGCCCTCGATCGGCACACGCATGGCCTGCAGGCTCGCAATGTCGCGATAAACGGTGCGGGGCGAAACTTCGAGCCGGACGGCAATGTCGCGCGCGCGCAGCGGTGCGCGGGCAGAGCGCAGGATCTGGATCAATTCGAACATCCGGTCGGTTTTCGACATCGCCCCCTCGGATTTGTGCGGCGTGTCAGCATGCACTGCTGACACAATGCTGTCAGCAGCGTTCGCCTATCACGTGGTCATTCGCCCCTGCCGGAGAGACCGTTATGACCGCCCACGCCATCCCATCCAGCCGACAGTCCGAAGGCGTGGTTCTCGTCATGATCTCGGCGTTTATCTGGAGCAC
>JBCCHW010000045.1:0-19750 GCA_039028555.1 Pseudomonadota bacterium
CAGCAGCCGGGCGATGCCCCGGCCAGGTCCATCGGGGCGACGCCGGTTGCCTCGACAGCGTCGCGCGCCCGCGTCCCGACCAGGATGCGGACATCCACCGGCCCCTGCGCTGCCCGTGCCAGCCCGCTCAACCGCAGGTCTGAGCGAAACCTCAGGCCAAAGCCCTGATAAAATGTGCTCATCCATGTTCTCCCGCGAGTGGCAGAACCACCGGTTCCAACAGGTCAAGCTGGAACAACAGCAGGCCGAAACCCGTGTTCCCTTCGAGCACCCGCGGCCCCTCGGCACCAAAGATCACATCCCAGCCGACCGCCGGCACCGCCCCGGGCAGCGCCTGATGCGCGCCCAGAAGATGCGCGGTCACCCGATCCCACCCGGGCAGCACCGCGCCTTCGGCGGCGAACCGGGGGGCCGGGTACAAAGGATGGGTGCGCTGGCCCGGGCCGGGGGGGCGGATCCTGCCTGTTTCGACGTCAACCAGGCGAAACGCCCCCCGCTGGCTACAGAAATCTGCCGGTGCCGGCGTCTGGACCAGCGCGCAGACCAGCCGGGCCTTGCCCGCCGCGCGGGCCGTGACGACCCGCGCGACCATGGGGCTCCCCAGCACCGGATCGGGCGCGACACAGGGCTGAATCAGCAGGTCGTCGCGACGGATGGTCTGGTCGAGCGCCGCCTTCCCGGTCTTGACCGGGGCGCCGGGGCCAAAGGCGGGCCGGCCCCGATACCCGTCGCCGTCCCGGGTCCAGGCGATGATCCCGGCACCGCGCACACCGCGGCGCGGCTTGGTCACGAAATCCCCCTTCGGCAGCTCGCAAAGGGTTGGAACCACGGGCACGCCATGCCCGGCCAGCCAGTCGGCAAAACCCGCCTTGTCCGCGATCAGACGGGCGGTTTGGGCTGTGGTTCGCTCGGCCAACAGCGCCGAGACCTCCCGCTCGAACAACCAGGCCCGTGACAGCGCGCTCGGACGCCAGAGCTGATAGTGCACAAACTCCCGGGGCGGCACATTGCGCGCCAGCGCGGCGCGCCAGGCCGCGATCCATAACCCAGACGGGCCACCGCTGGCATGGCGCGCGATCGCGACGGCAAAGATCAGGCTGGCGAGCGGCCATGACAGCGCCATCCCCAGCCATGCCAAAGGGCGCAGCCCCAATGGCCATCGGCGCAGGATCGCGCGCCGTGCCGCAACGCAAACCGCGTCGCGGCGCCAGCCGGGCCAGGGAAAACCAGCACCCGCCATCAAAGCGAGCGCCCGCCAGAGCCGCCTCATGCCATCCCGCGCCCGGCGAGATACAGCCGAAGGTTGCGCCAGAAAGCATAGCGGGGCGAGGCGAGGCGCTGTGTGACCCCTTCGCCCAGCGCCATCACGCACAGATGGTACTGCATCCGCGCCCAGGCGCGACCCGGCTCCCCGCCCGGGGCGGCGATCAGGCCGCAGAAATGGGCGATGGCGCGGCGTTCTAGCCACGAGGCGGCGGGCCAGCCCGGCGGGATCCTGCTGCCCAGAACCACGTTCGAGAGCCCGACCGCGACCCGCAGCGCCCGCCCCGCGCCAAGCCGGCTGGCCAGCGCGAGATCCGCCATCAGGTCGCCGTCGCTGCGCCGTTCCACCAGCCGCGCGATATCCACCAGCCACTTCAGGCGCCCCCACATGTGCAACTGCCCGTGCACTGCCAGGTAGATCAGCGCGGTCTGATCCGTCGGGACATGAACCGCGACGCCCGAGCGGTCGATCGGATGGGTCGTCACGGGATCGGGAAAATCGGCCAGCGTCAGCCAGCCCCTCAGATGGGTCAGCCGCCAGTGCAGCTCGACATGGTTGCCCGCGCGGTCGATCAGCGCGATGTCATTGGTCTCGGCGATCAGCACCGGGGATGCCGCCGTGGCGAGGCGAAAGCGTGTCGCATGGCCGGGCAGCGGCGCATAGCCGAGCGCCTCGAGGCACTCGACCGCGCGGGGCAGCTCCGCCGCCGGGATGTGCAGATCAATGTCCTTCGAGTGGCGCAGGCTGGCGCTGCCGTAAAGCCGCTCGGCCAGGGGCCAGCCCTTGAACAGCACCGGGGTACAGCCCGCCTGATCGAACGCTGCCAAAAGGCGGCGGGTTTCGGCCTTTTGCGCCAGGGCGGCAAAGGCCGCCGCATCTGCCGATTGCCGCATGCGCGCCTGCTCGGGGCCTGGAAGGGCAGACACGACAGGCGACGCCGCGATCAGCGGCGCGACCCGGTGGCGATCAATCGCAAGATCGGCAAACGCCGCCCGGTCGAGGCCGTCAGGATCAGTCGGCTCGTCGCCCGCCAGACACCGGGCGAGCTCCCTCAAAGGGCGTGGCCATCGTTTCATCGGGCCGGTCATCGTCGCGCGCCCGGTCAGCGGAACTCTGCGATCACGCTGAACCGCTCGAGATCGCCATCGCCGCTCACCACTTTCGAGCCGACCCTGAGCCAGGCATGGGCGTCGCGGATGTTCTCTGGCCGCACCCCCAGCACGACGACCGAGCGGCAGTTGCGCCGGCTCAACATGCGCCGCGCCGCGATCACCTGTTGCAGGCAGAGGGCACGAAAGGGCATTGCACCGGCGACCGTTCTGACGATCTCGCCGATTTCCTCGGCCAGACCCTGCTGGGCGCTGTCGGCCGAAACGGCCGCCGTCTCCCCGGTCAACCCGCCAAGCGCCCGGGTATAGACCCGTGTCGGCATCAGCGTGAGGAGCCGCGCGCGCACCAGCTCGGCGCCCGCTTCCAGACCCAGCCATCGCCGCCGCCACTGGGCCCGCGACCACGCCCGCCACCAGATCAGCGGTCTCATGCCGGGCCCTCGACGATCAGGCCGAACTGGCGCAGCTCGGCAAGAAAGGGAAGCACTTCCCGGGCGCATTGCCCGGCGGGGATGCGGTATTCCCGGGCGATTTGATCCAACAGATCGCGCTCGCTCCTTGGCGTTTCCAACAGCTCCCAGATCCGCTGAGCGGTCCCCTTCATCGCAAAGTATTTTCCGTGTTTCAGGCTCATCGCGAGGGTCTGGTCGTTCTGGAAGGTTTCGACATGTTCGGTGCCGCGGCTCAGCATGACCGACCGGCCGAAATGGGTGTCCCGGCCGAAAGGGGTGTCGTTGTCCTGCGCCATCGCGTTCTTTCGCCAAAAGCCCGTCAGGTGGCTTTTATAGCGGACGCAGCCTGACTGTCCAACGCCTGACGCGTTGAAGACCGGAAATCAAAAAACTGTGGAGGGTAAAATAAGATAGAGGCGCGTCGATCCACGCCTAACGGCTGCCTATGAGCCGCAGAGTGGTCCTGCCAGATTGGGGCTGGCATTACAAAAGTCGGATCCGGGGCCGGGCACGCCATTGCGCGTATCCGCCGCGATATCCGCCTTCTCCAATACCGGCGCGACCCATTGGGAAGTGCTGCTTTCTTCCTTTGCCATTAGCCGTCCTCACACATGGTTGCACAAATCCATCCCGATCGTAATTGGGTATTGGATGCCTTGCTGAAAGTCAAATTTTTTCTAACCGAAAGAACAATACAACTCTGCAATAAACATGTGGAAACAATCAGAAAAATGCTATGCCTGTTTCGCGCGAACTGCCCGGGTGTATCGCGGTGATTGACACCTGCTGCGACTTGATCGACCGTTGCGGAATGCCTGTTTCGTACACGGGAAATGCCTCGTTTCGCGAATTGCTGGACCAAAATGGGAGAGGTTGCCGATGGATGGCAGATTTTCAGCGATACTGTTCGACAAGGACGGCACGCTGTTTGATTTCGATGAGACCTGGGCCTCGGTTGCCGAGGCGGTGCTGCACGAGCTGACCGAGGATGCCGGTTTGCGCGCCGAGCTTGCCCGCCTGGGCGGGTACGACCCTGAGGGGCGCAAGTTTGCCGCCGGCGCGGTGATGGTCGCCGGCAGTTTGCGCGAGATTGCCGAGCTGTGGGCGCCGCATCTGCCCCGCCATGATGTGGCCGAGATCGAGGTGATTGCCGACCGGGTGGCGGTCGAGGCCTCGACCTCGGGCGCCTTGACCCCGGCAGTGCCCGATTTGCCCGCGCTCCTGGCCGAGCTTCGCGGGCTGGGCTACCGCCTCGGGATCGCGACCCACGACTCCCATGCCAGCACGATGGTGCAGATCCGGACCGTTGGCGTGCACGACGGCTTTGACTTTGTCGCAGGCTATGACAGCGGTCACGGGTTGAAGCCCGACCCCGGCATGCTGATGGCCTTTGCACGCCAGGTTGGCGTCGCGCCGGGCGATGTCGTGATGGTCGGCGACAGTGTCGGCGATCTCGCCATGGTCGAGGCGGCCGGCGCGGGCCTTGCGGTCGGGGTGCTGAGCGGGCCTGCCGCCCATGACGAACTGGCCCCCCATGCCGATCACATGCTGACCTCGATCGGTGATCTGCCGGGCCTGCTGGGCCGGGCAAAGGCCCGGGTCCGCTCGTTCTGAACGGCGCGGATCACGGCCCGCGCCGTGGCCAAAACGTGGTCCTAATTGCCGTTCCTTGGGCTTGCTTTGGCAATCTGACTTCCCAAAATGTAGCGAGCAGATTCTGAAAGGATCCCCGATGAACGAGGTTGCCAGACGCCGCCGCGGAGGTGGCCGCAAGGGAAATGCCCGGCGCACCGGCGGTGGTGCCGTCGATCAGCGCCCCTGGGGGCCGGTCGAGTTGATCGACGCACCCACCTGCCCCTTGAGCGAAGAGGGTGTCATCCGGGTGGACAACGCGGCAATGCGCATCCTCGAAGAAATCGGGATCGATTTTCTGCACGAGGATGCCTGCCGGATCCTGAAGGAAGCCGGGGCCGATGTCTCGGGCGAGCGGGTGCGGATGGACCGCGCACTGGTCCGCGAGATGGTCGCAAAGGCGCCCAGCACCCTTACCCTGACGCCGCGAAATCCAGACCGGATGCTGACCATCGGCGGCCGGAACCAGTACAATGTCAACGTCTCGTCGCCGCCCAGCTGTTCAGACCTCGAACGGGGCCGCCGCATCGGCGACCGTGAAAGCTTTCGCGACCTGGTCAAGCTCAGCCAGTACTTCAACTGCATCCACATTCTGGGCGGCTATCCGGTCGAGCCTGCGGATATCCACCCCTCGATCCGCCATCTGGAATGCATTCGTGACAAGCTGAAACTGTCGGACAAGGTCTGCCACACCTATGCGCTGGGGGTGGAGCGGGTCGAGGACGCGATGGAGATGATCCGCATCGCCGGCGGGCTGAGCCACGAGGCGTTTGCCGCGGCACCCCGGATGTACACCAACATCAACTCGACCAGCCCGCTCAAGCATGACTGGCCGATGCTCGACGGTGCGATGCGGCTGGTGCGCCGGGGTCAAGCGGTCAGCGTCACGCCCTTTACGCTATCGGGCGCAATGGCACCGGTGACCCTGTCGGGCGCCATCGCGCAACAAACGGCCGAGGCCCTGGCCGCCATCGTGCTGTTCCAGATCATCCGCCCCGGGGCGCCGGTGGTGATGGGCTCGTTCACCTCGAATGTCGACATGAAGTCGGGCGCGCCCGCCTTTGGCACGCCGGAATACATGCGCGCGACCCAGATGTCGGGCCAGATGGCGCGGCTCTACGGGCTGCCGCTGCGGGCCTCGAACGCCAATGCCGCCAACTGCCCCGATGCGCAGGCGGCGTGGGAGAGCGCCTTTTCGCTGTGGGCCACCACGTCGAGCCAGACCAACCTGATCTATCATGCCGCCGGATGGCTCGAAGGCGGGCTCTGTGCGTCCTACGAGAAATTCGTGATGGATTGCGAAATGCTCCAGCAGATCGCGGCCTATAACGCGCCGGTGGGCGTGAGCGATGACGACCTTGCCGTCGATGCCATTGCCGAGGTCGATTCCTTCCCGCCCTCGAGCCGGCATTTCTTTGGCGCCCAGCACACGCAGGAACGCTATACGACCGCGTTCTACAGCCCCTTTCTGAGCGACTGGACCAATTACAAGGGCTGGGAGGAAGCCGGCGCCGTGCGCACGCCCGAGCGCGCCCACAAGGTCTGGAGAAAGATCCTGGACGAGTTCGAGGCCCCGCCGATGGAAGCCTCGATCGCCGAGGAACTCGACGCCTTTGTCGACCGCCGGATTGCCGAAGGCGGTCAGCCCACAGACTTCTGAACCGGCACGGCGGCCTGTGCCTCCTCGCGCGGCAGGGCGATGCGAAAGCAGAATGTGCTGCCCTGGTTCAGCGTGCTGGTGACCAGAACTTCCCCGTTCATCAGCCGGGCCAGGTCGCGGCTGATCGCAAGGCCCAGCCCGGTGCCGCCATGCCGGCGCGAACTGGTCTGATCCGATTGCATGAACCGCTCGAAGATCGCCTCGGTATCTTCGGGCGGTATGCCGGGGCCGGTATCCACCACATCAAAGGTCAACGCCTCCCCGTCCAGCGCCACGATCAGGTCCACGCGCCCCCGATCGGTGAATTTGACCGCATTGCCGATGAGATTGAGCAGGATCTGCCGGATCCGCAGCGGGTCGCCCAGATATCGGCCCAGTGCTTCGGGGGCGATGCTGGCCTTCAGGCCCAGGCCCTTGTCGCGGGCCAGCACCTCGACCGTGCCGATGCAGCCCGAGCAAAGCGTGTCGAGCTCGAACCATTCGTCCGACAGCTCCAGCGCGCCTGCCTGCATGCGGCTGACATCCAGCACATCGTCCAGGATGACGCTCAGCGCGTTGGCCGAACTGCTGATCATATCGGCCCAGCGGCGCTGTGCCGGGTCCAGATCGCTGCGCAGCAGCAGCTGGGTCATGCCGGTGACGCCGTTCAGCGGGGTCCGGATCTCGTGGCTCATGGTCGCGACGAACTGGTCCTTTGCCGCATTGGCGGTTTCGGCATCGACGCTTGCTGCGATCAGCCGTCGCTGAATACGTTCATTGGTCTTGACGAACATCGCGCTCACCAGCCCGTTGCAGAGCAGGATCGAGATCACCACCAGCGCGATCACGGCGGCGCGGTCGGTCGGATCGGCGGGCAGAACCTCGACATGCATCCCTTGCAACTGCAGGATGTACAAGAGTGCGAGATAGGCAGTGGAGGCCACGCTCACGACCACGGTCGCGCGGGTGTTCAGGAAAAACGCCGCGAGGCAGGGCGCCACCACCAGCATCGGCACCGAGGCCGAGAGCAGCCCCCCGTTCAGATAGGCATGGGCAGCAACGCCGGCACATAACGAGATGACCGCGAGCCAGGCGGCGCGCTCGACCGACCCGGTGACCAGCATCAGCGGCACCGACAGCAAAAATCCCAAAAGGCAGGGCAGCGTGATGAAGGCCGACCGCCAGACCGCATCGCCCAGAAACCAGAAATTGGCCACCATCAGGATCAGACCCAGCACTGAAAGGACGCCGCAGACCAGCAAGAATCCCTGTTGCCTGAAGGTTTCGATCTCGACCTTTGCGCTGGCCGGAAGCTGAAGCGCGGGGGCAGAGTCATGTCGTCTTCGTGCCATTCAAACTATCTCACTTCTCGTCGCCACCCATCAGGCGGGCCCGCTCAACCTGTGCGGAGGAGTATAATCCCAAAAAATCATCTCTCGGTTCAAGAACGACCGATCAAGACGCGAACAGGATTGAATCTCCTGAAAATCACGTAAACGATGCCGGAACAATGTGGCGATGCGAGGGAGAAATCTGGATGCGTATCGGGTTCATCGGTCTGGGAAATGTGGGTGGAAAACTCGCCGGATCCCTTGTTCGCAACGGCCACGACGTGATTGTGCGCGACCTCGACAGGGCTGTGGCCCGGCCGTTTCTCGAGGCTGGCGCGGGCTGGGCCGAAAGCCCGGCGGAGATGGCCGGGAACTGCGAGATCGTCATCACCTGCCTGCCCTCGCCCGCGGCCTCGGCGGCGGTGATGGAGGCGCCCGACGGGATCCTCGCGGGCATGAAACCCGGGATGATCTGGGCCGAGATGTCGACGACGGACGAGGCCGAGGTCCGCCGTCTGGGCGCGCTGGTCGCGGCCAGGGGCGGCAAACCTGTCGATTGCCCGGTTTCGGGGGGCTGCCACCGCGCCGATACCGGCAATATCTCGATCTTTGCGGGCTGTGACCGCGAGACGTTCGAGCAGATGCTGCCCGTTCTGACCACGCTGGGCCGGCGGATCCTGCACACCGGCGCGCTGGGGTCGGCCTCGGTGCTCAAAGTGGTGACCAACTACCTCGCCACGGCCAACCTGATCTCGTGCGCCGAGGCGCTGACCACGTGCAAGGCGGCGGGGATGGACATGGGCACCGCCTACGAGGCGATCCGAATCTCGTCGGGCAACAGCTTTGTGCACGAGACCGAGAGCCAGGTGATCCTGAACGGCTCGCGCGATATCAGCTTCACCATGGATCTGGTTTCCAAGGATATCGGGCTTTTTCAACAGGTTGCGGACCGCGCGGGCGTGCCGCTCGAGATGAACCCGCTGATGATCGAGATCTTCAAGGATGGCGAGGCGCGCTTTGGCGGGCGTGAACTCAGCCCCAACATCATCCGCCGGCTCGAAGAGGCGACGGGCCTCGATGTGCGCGCACCCGGTTTCCCCGCCGAAATGGTCGATGAGGAGCCCGAAGAGCCCGGCTATGAGGTCATCCCCAACCGGGAGTGAGCGCGGACGATCCGCGCGCAGGCTCAGTTGGTCAGCGCGTCAAGGCTGATGCCAAAGGTCACCGCGCCGATCACATCGCCATTGTCGGGGTCGGTCACCGACAGGCTGACCTGGGTCTGCACCTTTTGCGTGGATTCGTCGAACTCAAGCTCGCCGATATGCACGGCGTCCGGCCCCCTGAGATAGGTTTCAAGGTACTTCGCCTCGTCCCCCTGATAGAAATCCGAGGTCGCGTCCGAGATGGCGGCATTCAGCCCCAGCGCATCCATCACGATGATCTCGTTGATCAGGCCATTCGACAGCTCGCGCCGGTCGCGCAGGATGATCGAGGCCTGCCGGCCCAGCAGGTCGCCGACCATCGGCCCGCGGCTGCCCCCCTTGACCCACCGTTTGTCGAGCCGGTTGATCTTTTTCTGCGACAGACCGCTGTAAAGCTCGTTCTGTTCGCGGATCGCATAGATGATGACCGGATCGTTGATCCAGGTCTGCAATTCGCCTTGTGCGACCTTTAGAACCTTTGGGCCGAATTCAGCCGCTTTTGGCGTGGACTGCGCCATGGCACCCATTGGCGAGAGCACGACTCCAAACAAGACGGCGGGAATCCAAGAACGCATCAGCAGCACCTTTCGCTAGAGTATTTCCATCCCCCGAACCCCGCACCCGGCGCCGGAACGCCACGGAATCCCATTTCCACTCACCGCGATACGCTGGAAGAATACGTCAAACAACGCGTTACTTTGACCGCGAACATATCGCGTATCTTCCACGAATGCGAGAACTGAGCGCAACATTTTGACGCTTGCGGTTGTCGGGCCCGGCGAAGCTCGTCAAATCGCCGCGGTCACCGGTCCGAATCGCGCCAGCGCGGATTGATCCAGGGTTCGGCGTTCGAGCGCGCCAGCGGCGCCTTGCCCAGGATATGGTCCGAGGCCTTTTCGCCCACCATGATGCTGGGCCCGTTCAGATTGCCGTTGGGAATCCGCGGGAAGATCGAGCTGTCGGCCAGGCGCAGCCCCTCGACCCCGATCACCCGGCACTCGGGGTCGACCACCGCCATCGGGTCGTCGGCCCGGCCCATGCGGCAGGTGCACGAGGGGTGATAGGCGCTTTCCACATGTTCCCGGATAAAGTCGTCGAGCTCGTCATCGGTCCGGGCATCGGCGCCGGGCTGGATCTCCTTGCCGCGATAGGGGTCAAAGGCCTGTTGGGCAAAGATCTCGCGCGTCAGGCGGATGCAATGGCGAAAATCGGCCCAGTCCTGATCGGTCGACATATAGTTGAACAGGATCTTTGGCGGTGCCTCCGGCTGGGCCGAGCGCAGCGTGACCGCGCCGCGCGAGGGGGAGCGCATCGGGCCCACATGGGCCTGAAAGCCATGCCCCTCGGCCGCCGCCTGCCCGTCATAGCGCACCGCGATGGGCAGGAAATGGTATTGGATGTCGGGATACTCGACCCCGGGTTTCGAGCGCAGGAAGGCAGCACTTTCAAACTGGTTCGAGGCGCCGGGCCCGGTGCGCCGCATCAGCCATTCAAGCCCGACCAGCGCCTTGCCGAACAGGTTCCAGTGCTTGAACAACGTGATCGGCTGGGTGCAGGCCTGCTGGATGTAAAGCTCCAGGTGATCCTGCAGGTTCTGGCCCACGCCGGGGCGGTCGGCCACCACCGCGATCCCGTGCCCGGCCAGATGGGCGGCGGGTCCGATGCCCGACAGCATCAGCAGTTTGGGCGAGTTGATCGACGAGGCGGTGAGGATCACCTCGCGCCGTGCGCTGACAATCTCGGTTGTGCCGCCGCGCGCGATCTCGACCCCGGTCGCGCGGCCGTTCTCGATCACCACCTTGCGGGCAAAGCACCGGATCAGGTCCAGGTTGGGGCGGCTGAGGGCCGGTTTCAGATAGGCATTCGCCGCCGACCAGCGCTGTCCGTTCCAGACCGTCTGCTCCATGGGGCCAAAGCCTTCCTGCTTTTCCCCGTTATAGTCGTCGGTCAGCTCGAACCCCGCCTGCCTGCCGGCCTCGACAAAGGCCTGATGCAGCGGGATGTCGCGTTTGCCGCGGGTCACATGCAGCGGCCCGTCGCTGCCGCGCCAGTCGGCATCGCCGCCATGGCCGCTGTCGTGCCAGCTTTCCATCCGCAGGAAATAGGGCAGCACATCGGCATAGGCCCAGCCCTCGGCCCCCTGATCGGCCCAATTGTCAAAGTCGCGCGCATGCCCGCGCACATAGACCATGCCGTTGATCGACGAAGACCCGCCAACCACCTTGCCGCGCGGGCAGGCGAGGCGCCGCCCGCCCAGATGCGGCTCGGGCTCGGTCTGATAGCCCCAGTCATAGCGTGGCATGTTCATGGGAAAGCTCAGTGCACCCGGCATCTGGATCAGCGGGCCCCAGTCGGTCCCCCCGAATTCGAGCACCAGAACCGAATGCTGCCCGTCTTCGGACAGCCGCGCCGCCATGGCGGAGCCTGCCGAGCCGGACCCTATGATGACGAAATCCGCTTCCATCAGTCGAGTTTTCCCTTCAGATCCGCATAGTCGATCATGACATGGCGTTGATAGGCCGGCCGGGCACACAAGGTGGTGTAGTACCGCGTGAGATTGGGCAGCTCCGGGCGTTTCAGGGGTAGCGTGAAATAGCGATAGAGGAATGTGCCAAAGCCGACATCCGCCAGTGTGAAGGCGTCGCCGCACAGATAGCGTTTGCCGGCCAGCTGGGCCTCGGCGATGGCCATGGCCGCGTTCACGGCCGCCCAGTCTTGCGCGATCTTGGTGTTGTCGCGCTGGGGCTCGGGCGTGCGCCAATAACCCCAGAAGACGCCGTCGATGATCTTTTTGTCGAGCGATGTCTTGGCCCATTCGAGCCACTGGTCAATCCGCGCGCGTTGCCGGGGCGCGGCGGGCCAGAATGCTCCGCTGCCATATTCGGCGGCGAGATAGCGCAGGATCGCGCGCGAGTCCCACACCACCAGCTCGCGGTCGCGCAAGACCGGGATCAGCCGGTTGGGGTTCATC
The DNA here is from genome assembly GCA_039028555.1 of Pseudomonadota bacterium. Classification (GTDB taxonomy): domain Bacteria; phylum Pseudomonadota; class Alphaproteobacteria; order Rhodobacterales; family Rhodobacteraceae; genus Thermohalobaculum. The sequence continues at coordinate 11,601 of JBCCHW010000045.1, forward strand.
TCGCCAAACGCATCCGTGTCGAGCCCGCCGAAATCGCTGCCGATATCGAGGCGCTTGTGCACGAGGCCAAGCTCGCCCACGCACCACATCACCGGCTGCACATTCGACGACGAGGCGCGCCCATAGACCGTCAGCGTCATTGAACGCGCAGGGGTTCATAGCTCACCATCACATGCTCGGCATAGGCGGGCATGGCGGTGAGGCGGGCGTAATAGGCGTCGAGACTGGGTGTCTCGGCGCGGTCGAACTCGAGCGTGTAATAGCGATAGAGCAGATGCCCCACCACCATGTCGGCCCAGCAAAGCGTGGCTCCGTTCATATAGGGTCCCGCGCCGAGGCGTTCGTCGAGCAGCGCCACCATGGGCTTCAACAGCCCGGCCTGGCGGGCGATCTCGGCCTCGTCGCGGTCGGCGGCGCCGACGCGGACCTTTTGCCAGAAGATCTGATAGTTGAACAACGGCTGGAATGTCGTGCGGATCCACTCGCACCACTGGTCGAGCTCGGCACGCACCGCCAGATCGCCGGGCCAGAACGCCTCGTCGCCATATTTGGCCGCCAGATAGCGCAGGATCGCCTGGCTTTCATACAGGATCACATCGCCGTCGCGGATCGTCGGCACGCGCCCGTTGGGGTTCATCGCCCGGTATTGCGGCGTATCGGTGCCGCCATAGCTGTGCCCGACATCGATGCGCTCGCAGGCGAGGCCCAACTCGCCCACCGCCCACATCACCACCTGAACATTGGACGAAGTGGCCCGTCCCCAAACCGTGAGTGCCATAACTGATTCCCGCAATACTGATCCCGTCGCCTGGGTCCATGCTTGCCCCTGCAGGGCGGGCGGCGTCAATCCCAAGACGCGCGCGGCGATCCTGCGCGCGGCATGGTTGATGAGCATGGTGGACAGGGCCCGTGAAAAGTTTCTAACATCGGGCAAAAGAAGACAGCTGGGAGGATTCGCCATGGAGATGTCTGGAGAACGCGAAATCGCAGCGCCCCGGGCAGATGTCTGGGCGGCGTTGAACGACCCCGAAGTCCTGAAGGCCTGCATTCCCGGCTGCCAGGAGTTGACCCGCGAGGGCGACAACGGCTTTGCCGCGACGGTCAAGCAAAAGGTCGGGCCCGTTTCGGCCACCTTCAAGGGTGCGGTAGAGCTCTCCAACATCGTCGAAGGCGAAAGCTATACCATCTCGGGCGAGGGCAAGGGGGGGGCCGCGGGCTTTGCCAAGGGCGGCGCCGATGTCAGCCTCAGCGATACCGGGGCGGGAACCCTGCTGACCTACAAGGTCGATGCCAAGGTGGGCGGCAAGATTGCCCAGCTCGGCGGGCGCCTGATCGACGGGTTCGCCAAAAAGATGGCCGACCAGTTCTTTGACAACTTTGTCGAAACCGTCGCGGGCCCGGCCGAGGAAGCGCCTGCCGACGACGCCGCCGCCGCCGACGCCGCCGCCGCCCAAGACGGCGATCAGGGCGGCGATCAGGGCGGCGACCAAAAGAAGGGATGGCTCGGCCGGATTATCGGCTGACCCGATCCACTTAGCAAAAGGCGCCCGGCATCCGGGCCGTGTAAGCCAAGGAGGAAGACCCGCATGACCACAATTTCCATGACCGTGAACGGCAAATCCGTTTCCGGCGACGTGGAGGGGCGCACGTTACTGGTGCAGTTCCTGCGCGAAAACCTGCAACTGACCGGCACCCATGTGGGCTGCGACACCTCGCAGTGCGGCGCCTGTGTCGTTCATCTGAACGGCGAAAGCGTCAAGTCCTGCACGGCCTTTGCCGCCGCCTGCGACGGCGCGGAAGTGACCACGATCGAAGGCATGGCCAATCCCGACGGGTCGCTGGGCGTGATACAGCAGGCGTTTCAGGACCATCACGGCCTGCAATGCGGGTTCTGCACCCCGGGCATGGTGATGTCGGCCGCCGATCTCTTGCAACAGAACGGCTCGCCCAGCGAGGCCGAGATCCGCGAATGGCTCGAGGGCAATATCTGCCGCTGCACCGGCTACCACAACATCGTGAAATCGATCCAGGCCGCGGCCGCGACGCTGAACGGCCAAAGCCAGGCAGCCGAGTAACCATTCAGGTACCGAACGGCCGACCCCCGGAGCCAGCCGGGCGCGGTCAGAAACCGTTTTAGGGAGACGAACATGCCTAAAGATCAGGGAATTGGCGCCAGCTCGAAGCGGCGCGAAGACGTCCGGTTCCTGACCGGCAACGGCAATTACACCGACGACATCAATCTGCCCGGGCAGACATATGCCTATATCCTGCGCTCGAATGTGGCGCATGGCACGATCACGCGGCTGGATACGGCCGCGGCGAGTGCGGCGCCCGGCGTTGTCCGGGTTTTCACCTCGGCCGATCTCGAAGGGTTGGGCGGTGTGCCCTGCGGCTGGCAGGTCCATGCCAAGGACGGCGAACCGATGAAGGAGCCCAAGCACCCGATCCTGGCCGAGGGCAAGGTGCGCCATGTGGGCGACCCGGTGGCCGTCGTGGTGGCCGAGACCCTGGATCAGGCGCGCGATGCCGCCGAGCTGATCGATCTCGATATCGACGAACTGGCGCCCCAGATCGACATGCGCGCTGCCCTGAACAGCGGTGTCGCGCTGCATGAAGAGGCGCCGGACAATCTGTGCTTTGAATGGCATTTTGTGGCCGAGAACAAGGACGCCGTCGACGAGGCCATCGCCAATGCCCATCACGTCACCACGCTCGAACTGGTGAACAACCGGCTGGTCGCGAACCCGATGGAGCCGCGCTGTGCAATCGGCGACTACAACCGCTCGACCGACGATCATACGCTCTACACCACCTCGCAGAACCCGCATGTGATCCGGCTCTTGATGGGCGCCTTCGTGCTCGCGATCCCCGAGCACAAGCTGCGCGTCGTGGCGCCCGATGTGGGGGGCGGTTTCGGCACCAAGATCTATCACTATGCCGAAGAGGCCTTTGTCACCTGGGCCGCGAAACAGCTGGCGCGCCCGGTGAAATGGACCTCGGATCGCTCGGAGGCGTTTATCTCCGACGCCCAGGGCCGCGATCACGTGACCAAGACCGAACTGGCGATGGATGAAAACGGCAAGTTCCTCGCGCTGCGCTGCGAGACCTATGCCAATCTGGGCGCCTATCTCTCGACCTTTGCGCCTTGCGTGCCGACATGGCTGCACGGGACGCTGCTGGCGGGCAATTATCAGACACCGCTGATCTTCACCAATGTCCGCGCGGTCTTTACCAACACCGTGCCCGTCGATGCCTATCGCGGTGCGGGCCGGCCGGAGGCGACCTATCAGCTCGAGCGGACGATCGACAAGGCGGCGCGCGAGATGGGGATCGACCCGGTCGAGCTGCGCCGGCGCAATTACATCCAGCCCGACCAGTACCCCTATGCCACCCCGGTGGCCGTCGAGTACGACAGCGGCAACTATATCCAGACGATGGACAAGGCGGTCGAGATCGCCGACCGCGCAGGGTTCGAGGCCCGCAAGGCCGAAAGTGCCAGCCGGGGCAAGCTGCGCGGCATGGGCATCGCCTCGTATATCGAGGCCTGCGGGATCGCGCCCTCTTCGCTGGTCGGCGCGCTCGGCGCGCGGGCGGGCCTTTACGAGGCGGCGACCGTGCGGGTGAACCCGACCGGCTCGATCAGCGTGATGACCGGCTCGCATTCGCACGGGCAGGGGCACGAGACGACCTTTGCCCAGGTGGTGGCGGACCGGCTCGGCTGTGACGAGAGCAATATCGACATCGTCCATGGCGACACGTCCAAGATCCCGTTCGGGATGGGCACCTATGGCTCACGCTCGCTGGCGGTGGGCGGCTCGGCCATCGTGCGCTCGGTCGACAAGATCATCGACAAGGCCAAAAAGATCGCGGCCCACCTGATGGAGGCCGCCGATGCGGATGTGACGTTCGAGAACGGCATGTTCTCGGTCGCGGGCACCGACAAGACCATCGACTGGGGCACGGTCGCGCTGACCGCCTATGTGCCGCATAACTTCCCGCACGGGGAGATGGAGCCGGGGCTCGAAGAGACCTCGTTCTACGATCCCGCCAACTTCACCTATCCCGCGGGCGCCTATATCTGCGAGGTCGAGGTCGATCCCGAAACCGGCGTCGTCGACATCCTCAACTTCACCGCCGCCGATGATTTCGGCAATGTGGTCAACCCGATGATCGTCGAGGGGCAGGTCCATGGCGGGCTCGCCCAGGGCATCGGCCAGGCGATGATGGAGGGCTGTGTCTATAACGATGACGGCCAACTCGTCTCGGCCAGCTATATGGACTACACCATGCCGCGCGCCGACGATCTGCCGAACTTTGCGGTGGACCATTCCTCGGTCACGCCCTGCACCCATAACCCGCTGGGGGTCAAGGGATGCGGCGAGGCAGGCGCCATCGGCTCGCCACCCGCGCTGGTGAACGCGGTGATCGACGCGCTCTCGGGCCACGGCGTCACCCATATCGACATGCCCCTGACGCCCCGGCGCGTCTGGGAAGCCATCAACGCTTGAGGATCTGACCCATGTATAATTTCGACTATGTGAAAGCCGGATCGGTCGCCGAAGCTGTGGCAGCCCTTGCCGAAGAAGACGCGCAGGCGATCTCGGGCGGGCAGACCCTGATCCCGACGCTCAAGCAACGCCTCGCCATGCCCTCACGGCTGGTCGACCTCTCCGGCATCGCCGAGATGTCGGGGATTTCCGTGGCCGGCGGCACCGTGACCGTGGGCGGCGCGACCCGCCATGCCGAGGTCGAGCATTCGGCGGATGTGCGCCGTACCTTTCCGACCCTTGCCGCCCTTGCGGGCGGGATCGGCGACCCCCAGGTGCGCAACCGCGGCACGATCGGCGGCTCGGTCGCCAATAACGACCCCTCGGCCTGCTACCCCGCCGCCTGCCTCGGGACCGGCGCGACGATCCTGACCTCGGCGGGCGAGATCGCGGCCGATGACTACTTCCTCGGCATGTTCGACACCGCATTGGCCGAGGGGCAGATCGTCACCGGCGTGCGCTTCCCGGTGCCACAACAGGCGAGCTATCAGAAGTTCGTCCAGCCCGCCTCGCGCTTTGCCCTGGTCGGGGTGTTCGTCGCGAGATACGCCGACGGGGTGCGGGTGGCCGTCACCGGCGCCTCCGAAGGCGGCGTCTTCCGCTGGGCCGAGGCCGAAGCGGCCCTGTCGGCGAATTTCAGCGCCGACGCGGTCGCGGGCCTCAGCCATTCGTCCGAGGGGATGATCGGCGACATCCACGGCTCGCCCGCCTACCGCGCCCACCTGGTGGGCGTCATGACCAAACGGGCGGTCGCGGCGGCCTAGCTGGCCCGGCGAAACGATAGAACAACGTTGAGGCGGAGCACGCGGCCAACGGCTCCGCCTCTTTATTTTGAGAAGCCAATTCTTCTGTTATACTTTCGACCATTGTTTGAAAACTCATGGTGTTTGAAATGATTGATGAAGATAATGGCCCTGTTGAGGACCCTATGGACGCTGTCGAGCGCCCTGACCGTAACCCGAACAGATTATGCCGCTTCCTGGAGTGGTTAATGCTTGCCATACCAACGCACATCGGCACGGCGTTGCAGGATCAGTTCAAGACGACGATGTTGGTCGAGCGGCTCTATGCTGCCTGTTCCGACCGGGAAGGGCGTATCCAAGCTTCGCAGGGAGCACTGGAAGCCGTGCTCAAACGCCCGAGTGGCTGGCGTAATTCTTATCTCGCCGAGCGGTTGATCCTCGGGACCATGTCCACCGAGAAGCTGCAAGTGGAGGCCAAGCGCAGGCTGATCGACGCCGAGACGCTGAAACTTCCCAGCTTGGCCGTCTACAAACTGGAAATTGAGCGCATTGGCCCGGAGATTGGAAACGATCAGGCGCAGGCGGCCCGGCTCTACAGCGTGGTGGATCGATTGGTGAATGACGCCCAGTGGGGGTTTCTAAAGCAATCCTTGTCGCGGACGTATTCGGCGGTCTATGTCCAACGGCTATATTGCCTTTTTTCCGCGATCATCCTGTTGTTCTTTTGGATCGTTTTCCAAATTGCCTCCGGACCTTCGGGGAGTGACGGCGGCGATCCTGCTCCCGCCGAGCTTGTCGGTTTCTGGATTGCGGTCGTGACCGGTGTCCTTGGCGCGGCATTTTCCATGATTACCAAGGCGAACAATCGGGTCGCGAATGCGACGCTGGATGACCTTCGGTCCATGGTCACGGTAGGAAGCCTGGGCCTGCGCTTGGCCTTTGGTGCCGGTGCGGCCACGATCCTCTATTTTCTGTTTGAAGCAGAGCTCATTCAAGGAACGATGTTTCCGAAACTGGAAAGCGCAAATCTCGTGAATATTTGCAGCGAGGTCTGTGCACCCGATTGCAAGACGTCGGTGGGATGCTGGGTTCCGACAAAGGATTTCGCCGCCCTCATGGTCTGGTCGTTTCTGGCTGGTTTCAGCGAGTCGCTGGTGCCAAGTTTCCTGGGCCGGATCGAGAATTCGGGGGGCGAGACAGGTAAGTAACACGCCGACCCGGCGCGGTGGCTAATCCTCCTTCTCGGTCGTGAAGGTCAGGGGAAAGCCCATGGCGGCCCCGGCGTCGGTTGCCTGGGCCGCTTTGGTTTCGGCGACGTCCCGGGTGTAGACCGCGACCACGCAGGTGCCTTTCTGATGGGCTGTCGCCATCACGTGATAGGCCTTTTCCGGCCCCATGCCGAAAACCGCGTTCAGCACGCTGACGACGAACTCGCGGGGTGTATAGTCGTCGTTCAACAGGATGACTTTCCACATCCTGGGCCGCTCGGGTTTCTGTTTCTGCGCGGGTCTGGTTCTGGTCTCGAAGTCGGTCATCGGCGCCTCATCGTCCGCGCGCAGTATAGGCGCGGTGTCCTGCCCGGGTCCAGCCGTTGTCGGCGCTTGCGGCCAGCCGCGGGAATGCGTACGTCCCAGAGCAAAAGCGGATCCGACTGACCCGGTCAGATCCCGGGATTTTGCTCAAGTGTTTGACTCTGGACCAAAATTCTTTTTCAACCAGAGTCAGGTTGAAACGATTTTGGTCTAGGGATGACGAGGCAAGCGAGCAAACCGGCCGACCCGGGCGATGTGGTTCTGGGCGACCATCTGGTCCAGGCCCGGCCATCGGGCGTTTTGTGGTGGCCGGCGCGGTCGGTTCTGGTGGTTGCCGATCTTCATCTCGGCCGGGCCGAGCGCATGGCGCGCGAGGGCGGGACACTGTTGCCCCCCTACGAGACCACCGACACGCTCGACCGGCTGGATGCCGAGGTCAACCGGCTGAACCCGCGGCTGGTCATCAGCCTGGGCGACAGTTTCGATGATCTTGCGGCGGCGGGCAATCTGGACGAGGCGGTGGTCACACGTCTCGGGCGGCTGGCGGCGGGGCGGCGCCTGATCTGGATCGCCGGCAACCACGATCCCGGTCCTCTGGCGCTGCCGGGCAGCCACCTCGATCAGGCGCAGATCGACGGGATCATGCTGCGCCATATCGCCGATGAGTCAAAGCCGGGGCTCGAGATCTCGGGCCATTATCACCCAAAGGCCCGGGTGACCGTGAAAGGCCGGCGGATCGCGCGGCGCTGCTTTCTGGTCGCGGGTAATCGGCTGATCCTGCCAGCCTTTGGCACCTATACCGGCGGGCTGGACGTGCTCGATGCGGCCTTCGACCCGGTAAGGGGAGAGGCGAGCCGCGCGTTGCTGACCGGCAACCGGATCATCGCGTTGCCGGTCTCTCACCTGCGCGAGATGGCCCGCCGATAGGCGCCGCGCCCTTCGCCAAAACCAAAGCTCCTGCTAGACTGGGCCCATGACCCAGGCCAAGAGGAGACGCGTCACCGGGCGCTTGCGGCGCAACACGCCATTGCGCCGGTTGATGATGCCGCTGGCCCCCCTGGTCGGCGGGCTGACTTTGGAATTCAAAGAGGAGTGCAGTGCCTTGATCGCTTCCAAGGAAATGTTTGCAACCAAAGAATGCATGGAAGCATTCATGGCAGCCTTCACTGAAGCGCCCCCGCAAGCTGAAAGCCCCTCCACAGTCGCCATCGCTGATATGTCCCCAGACGACAAAGCCATGTTCAATAGAATGCGCTCACAGCTCAAGGATGGATGACCTTCAATGGCCTTTGTTTACTACTGGAAAACAACCAAGAAAGCCAAAATCG
>JBCCHW010000046.1:0-19481 GCA_039028555.1 Pseudomonadota bacterium
AACCGGCCGGGGCGCGGGCCTCGCCACAACAGGCCGCGCGCGGGACATCCCCACCGCGGCCAAGATAGGTCTGATCCGAGAGGTAGAAATCGGCAAAGGCCTGCTCGAAATCCGGCGCGACCGACTTTTCCGCCAGACCGGTCGCCATCAAGCTCTGCTGCCAGGCCTTCAGCCCCGGCCGGTCTCCCAGAAAGTCATAGCCCGTTTCGCGCGCGATGATCTGGGCCCGATGCACCAGCGGCAGCCAGGCGATATCGACCATGCCGAGCTGGTCGCCCGCAAAGTACCGCGTGGCGCCCAACTGCCGCCCGATCCGGTCAAACGCGGTGCTGAGCCGGGCGCCGCGTTCGGCCAGCGTCGCCGCATCGGGGCTGCGCTGGGCGCCGCATTGCACCAGATAGTTCTTCGAGGCCAGGGCGCTCCACGCCCGGTGGGTCGCCTTTTCCTCCGGCGTCAGTCCCGGCAACAGCGGCGGATAGGCCTCGTCGAGATACTCGGCAATCGCATCGCTCTCGAACAGTGCCTGCCCTGTCTCCGTGATCAGCACCGGCACCTGTCCGTGGGGCGAGAGGTCGAGAAACCAGCGCGGCTTGTCGCTGAGGCTGATATACTCGATGTCATAGGCAAGGCCCTTGGCCTCCAGCAACGCCGTGACGCGCTGGACAAAGGGACAGATCCTGAAGCTGATGACTTTCATGGGGCGGCTCCGGCAGGTTTGACAGGACGGGTTCCCCAACCATATGCACGGATACATCTCTCATTTCAAGTTTGGTTGAAATATGAATGAAACCCAGGCCCTGGCCATGCTCACCGCCCTGTCGCAACAGATGCGCCTTGGCATCATCCGCTATCTGATCAGCCGGGGCGAGGCCGGCGCGCCCGCGGGCGAGATCGCGCGCGAGATGGGGGCGATCGCGTCCAGGGCCTCGTTCCACCTCGCCGCCCTCGAACGCGCAGGGCTGATCAGCGCCGAGCGCCGGGCCCGCCAGATCATCTACCGCGCCCGCAACGAGGAACTGGGCGCGCTGATTTCCTTTATCCTCAACGATTGCTGCAAGGGGCACCCGGACATCCGCAAATGCTGCGGGCTGCCTTAGCAAGCGTCCCGTCCGGGATCATTGCGGCGATGCCCATCCGGGACGGGCACCGCCTTTCGGCGCGCCTAGAACGCGATCTGGTAGCCCAGGGTGATGGTCCAGTCGGTTTCGAGCTGGGGGCCGTTCAGGTCCTGATAGACCGGCACGCCGACCTCCAGCGCCAGGCGTTGGTTGCGCAGAAAGCCGCTTTGCCCCGCCAGGTTGATCCCGCCCAACAGGGTGATCGCCTTGCCGCCGTAATTGTCTGGGTCGGCTGTCTGCACCGGGGCCATGATCAGCGGGTCCTGCCCGTTGATCTCGCCCAGGACCGAGCCCTTGACCCGGCCCGAAAAGCTGATCCAGGGGATCGGGGAATAGCTGGCCCAGGCGGTCGCCTCGGCCCCGTCGCCCAGCGAATACCCCTCGTCATTGCGGCCCAGGCGCAGGGTCCCCATCGCCTGCGCACCCCAGCCGAACGAGCCCGATTTGCCGGTATAGGTCGCGCCCGGCAGCAGATCGAACGTGCCCGAGCCCAACTGCATCGCGTAGGGCAGGCGCAGGGTCGGGCGCGCACCGGTGGGGGCGAGCACGCGGTCCGTCTCGGTGATCGAGCCCGTGGGCACGCTCAGGCCCAGATTGAGATGCACATGATGCATCTCGTCTTCATAGAGCCGCACCAGACCGGCGAGCTTGGTATCGCCGAAACCGTTGGAATCGGTGGTAAAGGTGCCAAGCTGCGTGGTCCCCTTGCCGCCCCTAAAGGTGATGTGGTCCATCGAGTTGTCGAGATAGGTTCCCATCGCCATCAGGGTCAGCCAGTCGGTGGGCGCATACATCGCGCCCAGCATGTGCATCTGCATGGTCATCTCGGTGGGCACCACGCGCAGGGTCGGGGGCTGGCCGGGCTTGCCGAAAAACGGGTTCGGCTGGGTGGTCGCGATCTGCTGGGGCGAGAGCGCGGTCGTGCCGTCGCGATTGCCCTCCATCGACATGTTCATGAACCGGTAGGAGAACATGAATTCCCCCGCCTTGTGCATATGGTCGCCCATCACGCCGATGGGCGCGTGCCCGCTGGCCTGGATTGCGGTGTCATGGGCGCCGGCGGCCGAAACGCTGAGCGCAACGGCCATCAGCGACCCCATCAATGGTCTGTTCATAAGACTACTCCTCTGGCGCAACACGTGTTGCGCGGATCTGTTCATCGGTCAGGTGATGAAAGATCCAGGAGGAGGCGCGCGGCTTTGAAAGAACCGGTGGCTCAGGCTTTGCGGCGTCCACTCTGCCGCGAGGGTCAGGCGAACCCGAATGACCGGGCGCCCGACCCGGCCAAGCGCGACCTCGGGCAGCACGAGCGCCAGCTTGCCATGGGAAATGCACGAGGGGCATCGGAGCGCAAGCTCGGTCTCCTCCCCATCCGCGCCGATCTTCTTGAGCCCCGTGGGGGTACAGATGATGATCGCCTCACCGGGGAACGGCGACGCGATTGCCTGAGAGGCCGCCGCACCCGCAACAAAGGCACCGGCAAAGGAAAACTGCAGAAACAGCCAGGCGAGCACCGGCACAAATGCCAGACATCGGCCCCGAACGGATCTCTGCCTGCTTGTCATGACCGCATCAAAATGAATGTCCCCAACGAACCGGAACAAACCTAGCGCAACCCGGATGCCGATGCAAAACATCTGCCATGGAATCTCGGCCGGCATCTTGGCGCGACGCGCACCCGGCCGGCAAACCGCGAAGGCCATGTTGTGGTGAACAGGCGTCCCGGAGAGGACCGGGGCCCTGGCAAACGCGAGCCGGTCAGCAGGTCGCGGGGCCGTCTTGGCCGATGCGATACCGACGTTGCGCCAGGCCGTTTCGCGAAAACCGGCCTGCACCTTCGGGCGGCACGCCTCCCTAACCGTGAGTGCGGCGTTTCTCCGGGTCATGAACCGGCGAGGCGACCACAACAGCGGTGGTGTCAATTCCATCCCCCGCGAGCGCCAGTCTTGTGCCGATGGCGACCGCGGGGCTCACATGCGCAAGTGCGAGGGACTTCCCGATGCGATGGGAGAACGCCGGGCTGTTGACGACCCCGACCTCTTCGCCATCTGACAGGAGTTTCTCACCACCAGCAACCATGTCTGCATGGTCGATATCCAGGCATACGTTGGTGACGCGCAAAGTCTCGCGGGCGGCCATGAGCTGCTCTTTGCCGCGAAAGTCCCCTTTCGACGTGCTCACCGTGAAGCCCAGACCGACCTCCCATGGCGTGTTTTCATCGGTCATGTCGTAGCCATAGAACAAAAGGCCCGCCTCGATGCGTACCTTGTCGAGCGCGGTGAACGAACACGGCATCACTCCCGCCTCGACCAGCCTGTCCCAGATGTCCCCGATAACGCTGGCATCGGCAAAAACTTCATACCCACGTTCCCCCGAATACCCGGTTCGGGAGATTCTGCACTTATGGCCGCAGAGCCGGGCGGGCGCGTGATGAAAGTATCCCAGCGCCGAGAGGTCGATGTCGCAATGCGCATCGAGGATTTCCAGCGATTTCGGCCCCTGGACGGAAAGATCGTGCAACTCGTCTGTGAACTCGATGGCCACGTCCCGCCCCCTGGCAGAGGCTTCGAGCAACGCAAACGTATCGCCGGAGCCGTGCACGATCATCCATTCGTCGCCGCCATTGTTCGACACGATCGCGTCGTCAGCAATACCTCCCTTCTCGGTCAGGACGCATAGATAGGCCGCCTTGCCCGATTCGATCCTGGACATGTCGCGTGTCGTCAGATGGTCCAGCGTTGCGGCGGCATCCGGCCCGCGGACAAAAACCTTCTTCAACGGCGACATGTCGAACATGCCTGCCGCGTCACGAACCGCATCATGCTCGTCGTTCGGGTCGGTATTGTAGGTCCAGGCCGTGCCCATGCCGTTCCAGTCCTCCAGGCCGGAGCCGAGGGCGGTGTGGCGGGATGCAAGTGCGGATGTGCGGCTTAAGTCTTCGGTCATGGTGTCCTCCTGAAAATCTGGCGGCCTTCGACGGTTTCAAAGCGGGTGTTCACATCGCCATGTCCACGTCGCGCGTGTTGGGGTTTACCGACTGTGTGAACGGCATGGGCACCACCTGCGCCGCGACCGGAACGCCGGGGCTGTCGGCGTATTCATCCGGCAGGTGCACCTTGAACTTTTGCCCGATATTGCCGGTCGGAAACCCGCTTTTGTTCATGGATCCGTCATAGGGCACGTATCCCATCGCGATGTTCTGCTTTAGGTCCGGGTGGTACCAGGGTGAGGTGACAAATCCGCAGGGCTCACGCCCGTCTTCGTGCGATATCGGCCAAAAGTCAGGGGCGAAGTCTTCGATCGGCTTGCCGCCAAGAACCAGGCCAACCAATTGCAGATGATAGGGCCGCTCGCCGTTTCGCAGGTCGTCACGCATTTTTTCAAGCGCCGCGCGCCCGATATAGTCGCCGGCCTTGTTCCATTCGCCCTTGCCCGAAAGCGACACCTGATATCCAAGGTTGCATTGGAACGGGTTGTGCTGATTGTCCATGTCCTGCCCCCACGACAGGATGCCGGCCTGAATCCGGCGGCAATGCGGGGGCGCGGTCACCATCAGTTCGTGCGGCTTTCCCGCCTGCAGAATCGTGTGCCACAGGTCTTCGGCGTGGAGCGTGGAGTCCCTCAGATAGATTTCGTACCCGGCCTCTCCCGAAAAGCCTGTCTGCGAGATCACGCACGCATGCCCGGCGATCCTGGCATTGGCCAAACCGTAAAACGGCATCGCCTCCATATCGACCTGATTGCCGACCAAGTCCTTCATCAGCGCCAGGGATTTGGGGCCCTGCACCTGCAGGGGACACACGTCGATCTCGTCGATCACCACATCAAACCGCTTGTCGTGGTTGACGCCCTGCAGGTAGAGGCCGGTGTCCGAATCCGCCAGCGAGAACCAGAATTCGTCCTTTGAAAGGCGCAACAGAACCGGGTCGTTCAAGACCCCGCCTTCGCTGTTGCACAGGATCACGTAACGCCCGCGCATCGGTGCAATCCTGGTCGCGTCGCGTGTGATGACGTAGTCGACGAATGCCTCGGCGTCCGGCCCCTTGACCATGATCTGGCGTTCGACGGACACGTTCCACAACGTGACGTGGTTCTTGAGCGCCTCATACTCCACCATGGGCCCGCCATCTTCGGGGCGCACATAGCCAAAGGGATGGTAGATCCGGTTGTAGATGGTGGCCCGCCAGGCCCCCGCCTCCATGGACAGATGCCAGAACGGCGATTTGCGAACGCGCGTGAAAATCAGCATCTCAACGGGCGTCGGCCCGCTTTGGCGCAAGTTGTACGGCACCCGCCGGTCTGACTGATCCACCGATGTTATGTGGTGCGTGTTCCTGTATCCTGGCAAAATCCAATACCCCTGCGTCTAACATACTTGTCCCGGCCTTGAGTCTCGGCGGCCTTTTTCCAAACGTAAGGGCGGTGAATGCGGGAGAAAATCGAAAATCCTTGCTCTCGAGGTCTAATGATTTTAGACGCTTGGAATGCGGTTCCGGCACTTTGATGAACTTCGGGCTTTTACGATTGTGGCCCGCCACCGGAGTTTTTCTTCGGCGGCGGACGAGCTTGGGCTCACCAAAGGCGCGGTCAGTCACCAGATGCGGTTGTTGGAACAGCAACTCGGTTTTGCGCTGTTTTTCCGACAGCCGCGCGGGATTGAACTGACCCTCAAGGGGCAGGATCTGCTGGGGGGCGCACAATCCGCATTGGGCGAGATCGAACAAAGGATCGCCGATTTGAGGGATCAGCGCTCGCACCGTCTGACGGTCGGTGTCTCGACATACTTTGCCGCAAGGTGGCTCTCACCAAAGCTGATGACATTCATGCAGGCGCATCCCGACATTCAATTGCGCATTCAGCCGATGATCCAGTTCGCTGAGCGTGAAATGCGGGACATCGACCTCGCCATCAGATGGGGCAAAGGGGACTGGGGCGGCGGTACTGTCACTGCATTCATGCCCGCGCCTGCATTTCCCGTCGGGAATGAAACGGCGGCGGCGGCAACCAGGACCAGGGGAATTGAACATGCCATCTCCGAATTCCCGTTGCTCAGGGATCGTGATGACAGCAACGCTTGGTCCGAGTGGCTGAACGTCGCCGAGCTGTCGCCCCGACGCCGGGGCGAGGTGCTCGTCACGCCCGATCCCAATGTGAGGGTCCAGGCAGTGATCAACGGTCAGGGGCTCGCCCTGATGGATCATCTGGTCAGCGATGAGCTGGCAAACGCCAGGCTTTTTCGATTGTCGGACGTAGAGCTGGCCGACTATGGGTACTTCCTGTTTCGACAAAACGGTGTGGTCGTGTCTGAGGCTGCGAGGTTCTTTACGAACTGGCTTCAAGAGCAATCATAGCAGTCAGTGAAACCGCCGAGCTCGAAGGCCGCCGTCATCGCGGGGGTCCGTTTGCGTCAGGCAGGCCCGGGTCGCCGCGCGGGTTCGCCCGCCGATGGTGGCGCGCCCGGCGCGCCGGGCCAAACATCGCACCGCCCGATGCCCATGCGGTGGCGGCAAAACAGGCGTTCGGACAAGGCGCGGCAAAGCGTCACTTCAGGCCCGCCTTGTCGAATGCTGCATCGTGCCCGAATGGCAGCTTTTCAGGTGCAGGGGACAAGTGTATCGACTTCTAGGCGGTTATATCGCACTATAGATATAACTGGTTAGATGTAGGTAGACTGATGGACCCTGTGAGAAACCCATTCGCGCCCGGCGCAGGCTCACAACCACCGGAACTTGCCGGTCGAGACGAGATAGTCGCAGATGCAACCACCGCTTTGAAGAGAATGTTGGTTGGCAAGCACGCGCAGTCACAAATGCTGCTCGGGCTGCGCGGAACCGGCAAAACAGTTCTGCTCAACACCATTGAGAACGCGGCCGAAGAAAACGGCTATCTGACGTCTGTTATCGAGGCCCCGGAGGATAAACCACTTGCCGAGCTGTTGTACCCCAAGATGCAGCAACTGCTCCGAAAGCTCTCGTTTATCGAGACCGCCAAAGCAAAAACCCACGCCGCGATGAAGGCTCTGCGAAGCTTTGCAAGTGCATTCAAAGTAAAGATCGGCGATTTGTCCGTTGCTGTCGACCCCGAACCAGGCGTCGCCGATAGCGGAAATCTGGAATATGACCTGTCTGATATGTTCGTCGCGATCGGACAGGCCGCACGCGCATCCGGCAAGGGCTGGTGCCTGCTCATCGACGAGGTCCAGTACCTCAAGTCGGATCAGCTTGCAGCGCTCATCGTGGCGATCCACAAAGTTGGTCAAAGGCAGCTTCCGGTCATCTTCTTTGGCGCGGGGCTTCCACAGTTGGCTGGTCTTTCCGGAGATGCCAAGTCATATGCGGAACGGCTCTTTACTTACCCGAAAGTTGGCGCCCTGGATGAAACAGCTGCCTTGAAAGCTGTGCAAGGACCGATCAACGACGAGGGAGAAGAAATAACCGTTCGTGCTCTGCGTGAAATTTGCAGAGTTACTCAAGGGTACCCGTATTTTCTGCAAGAGTGGGGTTTCCAATCCTGGAACACCGCTGACGGGTCACCCATTGATGCCAGCGACGTCAACACGGCCACTGACAGTGCGTTGAAGAGACTGGATGAGGGCTTCTTCCAGGTCCGGTTTGACAGGTTAACACCAAAGGAACGCGAGTACGTCATCGCGATGGCAGAACTGGGCAAGGGGCCTTACCGCTCATCAGAGGTCGCCGAACGCCTGGGTCAGCCTCCCTCCAAGCTGGGGCCTCGCCGCGCACAGATTATCGACAAGGGCATGATCTATAGTCCTCAGTATGGCGACATAGACTTCACTGTTCCGATGTTCGACGATTATCTTCGCCGGCATCGGGACCCGAGCGACTGAGCCAGACGCAGCCGTGATCCTGGTCAAGTTTCGGGCATAGATCACAAGGACGCGAGCAGACCACTGAAAGGCTGACGCCAACGGCCGTTCCGTCGGCATCCGGCCACCCCGTTCCTGTCTTCCCCAGGATCCGTAATCGTCAGGCAGGCCCGGCTCATCTGGCCCGCGCCGATGGAGACGCTGGCGCGATGGGCCTCGCCAGCACGGCGCTGGCAAGCGTCTAATGCAGCAACAGCCAGGCGAGCGCCGGCACAAATGCCAGGCCCCGCCCCCAAACGGATCTCCGCCTGTTTCTGACGACCGCATGACGCTGATGTCCCCAACTTACGGGAGGAACTCTAGCGCAGCCCGGAAGTCGATGCGAAACATCTAACGCGAAGCTTCGGTCAACATCACGGCGCGACGCAGCAAGGATATCGAGTGTCGAGACGCTATTGCCGCAACGCGCGACGCCCTCGGCGTTTCAGCAAGGCGGGCGTTCCGAAAAATGCGCCGTTAGATCCCGGGTGGCGCCTGCTTTGACCGATGCTATGGGCGCATGCAGGGCGGCTTCGAGCCCCGTTTCAACGGGGTCCAATAATGGTTTGACACCATTTCAGTTTGCTCCAAGCATCGAATTGGACTTCTTTGGGCAAGAGTTATATCGTGATGATCCGCAGAACATTCAGCTTAACAGCTCTGGCATATGCTTTAAGCGCATGAAAGTTCGCACTACTCGATGATACAAGTGAATATATTGCGGGGATCTTTATGAACCTTTCCAGATTCTCCCTTTTGCTTGTTGTATTTATCGATGTGATGGGATTTGGGCTTATCGTACCCATATTCAGCACGATTATACTGGACCCAAATCAGAATTTCTTGCCCAGAGAAACCTCAAAGGCGACACGTCAAATCTATTATGGCTGTGCTTTGGCTATCTTCTTTTTGTTCTATTTTTTCGGCGCTGCATTTATCGCCAAGATGTCGGACTACATTGGCCGAAAGCAAGGCATCATGATCTGTCTGACCGGAGCTCTGGTTGGGTATGCTTTGACAGTGGTGGCTTTGCTCGCTTCAAGCTTTTGGCTGTTGGTTCTGGGGCGTGCGATTTCCGGGTTTACCACGGCGAACCAGCCGATCGCGCAAGCCGCACTGATCGACATCAGCGAAGACGAAGAGGCCAAGTCAAGAAACCTTGGCATGATCGTTGCGGCATCTGCTCTGGGTTTGCTGGGCGGACCGTTGATTTCCGGCTTTCTGAGCGACAGGGACATCCTGGGGCCGGCAGCTTCTCTCGAGCTCCCCTTCTACGTCGCAATCGGCCTGGTCTTGGCCAATATGGCGCTGATTATCCTGTTCTTTTCAGAACCCGGGTTCAAAAAACGTAAGATCGACTTTGGTTTGTCGGACGTTTTCCACAACCTCTGGAAAGTACGGAGCCACCCCGTGGTACTGAGTTTGTCTCTGGTCCTGCTTTTTGCATTGATGTGTCTTAATGCGTTCTTCTTTTTCATCGACTCTTACCTGTATGGCAGGTTCGGCTTCACAACATTCCAGAACAGCATGGCATTGGTCGTGTTTGGCGGTTCCATGGCATTGGGGAGCGGATATCTTACCGTTCCCTTGCACAAACGGTTTCGTAAAATTCCGATCCTTTACATCTCGATTGCGGCGATGGGAGTGGGGATTCTGGCATTTATGCTCAACCCGATCCCGTCGGTATCTTATGTTCTGATCATTCCGATCACCATTGCCTTCGCAATAATGTACCCGACGATGCTGTCGCTCTTTTCAGCAAGCGTTTCATCGAAAGAACAAGGCTGGGTAATGGGAGTGGTCGTGGCAATGTACGCATTGGGGTCGGGCACGATCACAGGGGTGAGTGGTTCGCTGATGGCAATCAACCTTCGCATGCCCTTCATCATTGCGATTGCATGCTGCATCGCCGCGCTCGTCCTCATGTTAATGCTGTTTCGAAACAGTGAGCTGCGGAGTTTGGACAAGTCGGGTAATGCGTCAGATTAAACGCCCTCGACAGGCACTGTTTGTCGGCGGGGGGCATTACCGTGAAGGTGCGCTTTGTCCGTTTCTGACCGTAACTTGGCCTTCATCCTGAAGGTCTGGAATCGCCGGGCAGGCGTGGTTCGTTGTGCCGGGTCGCCCGTCGAAGGTGACGTGTCCTGTCTCCCCCTAATGCCGGAAATGGCGCATGCCGGTGAAGAGCATGGCGAGGCCGGCGGTGTCGGCGGCGGCGATGACCTCGTCGTCGCGCATCGAGCCGCCGGGCTGGATCACCGCCGTCGCGCCGGCTTCGGCTGCGGCCATCAGACCGTCGGCAAAGGGGAAGAAGGCGTCTGACGCCACGACCGAGCCCTTGACCGTCGGCTCATCCAGCCCCAGCGCCTCGGCCATGTCGGCGGATTTGCGCGCCGCGATACGCGCCGAATCCACCCGGCTCATCTGGCCCGCGCCGATGCCGACGGTGGCGCCCTCTTTGGCATAGATGATGGCGTTCGACTTCACGTGTTTGGCGACGCGCCAGGCGAACAGGCAATCGGCCAGTTCCGCGTCGCTGGGCGCGCGTTTGGTGACGACCTTCAGGTCTTCGGCCCCCACATGGCCGTTGTCGTGGTCCTGCACCAGAAGGCCGCCCGCCACCTGCCGCCAGGCGAGCCGGGGGGCGGCGGGGTCGGGCAGCCCCTCGGTCAGCAGCAGGCGCAGGTTCTTTTTCGCGGCAAAAACCGCGCGCGCCGCCGCGTCGGCCCCGGGCGCGATCACCACCTCGGTAAAGATCTGGCTGATCGCCTCGGCCGTTGGCCCATCCAGCGCACCGTTCAGCGCGATGATCCCGCCAAAGGCCGACACCCGGTCGCAGTCAAAGGCGCGGCTATAGGCCTCGGCCAGCGTCGCGCCCCGGGCCACGCCACAGGGATTGGCATGCTTGATGATCGCCACCGCAGGCCCGTCGCGGAACTCGGCGACGCATTCATACGCCGCGTCAGTGTCGTTGATGTTGTTGTAGCTGAGCGCCTTGCCCTGCACCTGTTCGGCGGTGGCGACCCCGGGGCGCGCCGTGGCGTCGGTGTAGAAGGCCGCGCTCTGATGCGGGTTCTCGCCATAGCGCAACTCCTCGACCAGGCGCCCGGCAAAGGCCCGGCGGCGGGGATAGGCATCCCCCGTCGCCCCGGCCATCCAGCCGCTGACCGCCGCGTCATAGGCCGCCGTGCGGGCATAGGCGGTGCCTGCCAGCCGCTGGCGGGTCGCCAGCAGGGTGCCGCCGGTCTCGATCTCGCTCGCGACGGCCTGATAGTCCTGCGGGTCGACAACGACCGCGACCGAGGCGTGGTTCTTTGCCGCCGCGCGGATCATCGCCGGGCCGCCGATATCGATGTTCTCGACACAGGCGTCATAGGGGGCACCGCGCGCCACGGTCTCTTCGAAAGGGTAGAGATTGACCACCAGCAGATCGATCGGCCCGATCCCGTGCTCGGCCATCGCGGCCTCGTGCTCGGCATTGCCGCGCATCGCCAGCAGGCCGCCATGGACCATGGGATGCAGCGTCTTGACCCGGCCGTCCATCATCTCGGGGAACTGGGTGACCTCGGCCACATCCCGCGCGCCCAGCCCCGCCTCGCGCAGCGCACGCGCGGTGCCCCCGGTCGAGATCAGGCTGACGCCGGCCGCGGCAAGCCGGGTGGCAAAGGGGATCAGCCCCGCCTTGCCCGAGACCGAGATCAGCGCGGTTCTGACGGGGACTTGATCGGCGGGGGTGTCGGTCATGCTCGGGCCTCTTTGACTGGTGACCCGGTCGCCCTGCGACGGGCTAGGGCAGTTGCTCCAGCGACCAGGTGATGCGGCCCCAATACTCGAGTATCTCGCCCGTGACCACGATCAGTTTTGTCGCGCGCGGATGCACCCGGGCGGGGTCGTGGTACTGCCCGGGCCGCACGACAACCTCGCTGGCATCGGTGCGCAGCATCCAGCGCCCGCCGCCGGGCAGCACGATCAGCGCCGCGCGCCCGTTCAGCGCGGGGCGCACATCGGCGTCGGGATGGATGACAAAGCGCGCCTCGAACCAGCGCGAGGCGAGGCCGGGGGGCAGCATCTCGTTCAGCCTGGCCCGCTCGGCCTGCGCGCTGGCGACAAAGGTATCCTCGCCGCCCAGCGCGGTGCCAGCGGGGTCCAGATGCAGGCGGCGTTCGTGAACCAGGCCATAGGCCGGCACCCAGGCCCGGCTTTCGCCCATCAGCCACAGGCCGTCGGACTCGCGCGTCACCGTGCCCGCGACCCGAACCGGGCGCTGGCCCGGCCCCCGCACCGGGTGGCTTTCGCCGCGCAGGCTGACGGTGGAGTGGGACAGGGTCGAGGCGCCCTCCACGGCCCGGTCCTCGCCGAACCCGAGCCCCGAGCCCGCATTGACGATCACCGGCGCGGGGCCGCTGGTGAGCTCGAAGGCCAGCGCGCTCGCATGGCGCAGCCCCCGCCCGCGCGGCGGCGGCGCGGTGTCGACAATCACGGTCGCCTCGCCTGCCGCCATGCGGGCATAGCCGAGCGCGCCCAGATGCGCGCGTGTCCGGTCGGACGGGGCGCCAAGGGCGGTGGCCACAGCCCCGGCCTCGCTAGCCCGGGCGCCATGGAACCGCGCCAGATGACCATTGGCATGAACCAGCGCCGCCAGCGCGGGCCGCATCCGCGACAGCGCGCTGATGTGGCGCGGGTCGGGTTCCAGCCCCGCGGCGCGCACAATCTCGGCCGACCAGTCCAGGATTTCGATCAGACCCAACAGGTCCTGCGGGTTGCGGCTCTCGATCCCGCCGTCGGGGTCGACGATCGCCGCCGCCGAGCGGCCGAGCTCCACCACCCCCGGGCCGGGTGCCAAGCCGCCTTCGAGGCTGACCCGGCCAAACAGCATGCCGGCCACGGTCTCGATGCGCGCGATCCCCGCGGGCGCCTGGCGCCACAACCGGTCGAGATAGCGGGCATGGGCGCTCAACGCCCGGAAAAAGGCATGGGATTGCGCCTCGGATGCCCCGTTCAACAGATCTGTCGCATGGGCGACCCAGCGCACTAGCCGCCGCGCGGCCAGTTGCGGCGCCCAGCCGGGCCCCACCCCCTGCCCGTAGAGCCCGATCCACTGATGCACCCAGCGCGCCATCAGGCGGCGGCTGTGCCCGTCAGAAAGGCAGGCAAGGTCGTCGATCCAGCCATGCCCGTGCAGGATATCGCTCCAGCGCGCACCGGGCGGCGTGATTTCCCACGGAGAGGCATCGTCTTCCAGCTCGTGCAACGCGCCGTCAAACAGCAACAAGCCGTTGACGAGGCGGCGCCCAGCAGCACGGTCGCCGCGCGCCGGCGGCGGCGGTTGCCAGCGCAGGGCGCCGGGCTTGGCGCCCCAACAGGCGCGCCGCGCTTCGAACGAGGCTCTGAGCCCCGCAGCAGTCTGGACGACTCCCATGACCCGGTCTCACTCTAAAACGCCGGGTACCCGGCCTGATTGCAGGATAGGCCCTGGGCTCACCCCAGTCACCTGATTTGTGATCTTGGTCGAATTCTAGCTGTTTCGGACCAGGCAGGCGGCGAAAAATCCGTCCAAACCGCCCTCGCCCGTCCAATGATCGGGCCGCGTGCGCAGGCACCCGCCGGTGATCGCCCAGGGCATGGCGGGCAATTCCGCCGGGCTGAGGCGGGCATCGGGCGTGCGCTCGAGAAAGGCGCGGACCTGATCCTCCCCCTCGGCCTTGAACAGCGAACAGGTGCAATAGACGAGGCGCCCCCCGGGCGCGAGCCAGCCAAAGGCCCGCTCCAGCATCTGCGCCTGCAGCGCGATCAGCGCGGGCAGACCCCGGGCCACATCGCGGTGCGGCAGGTCGGGATGGCGCCTGAGCGTGCCGGTGGCCGAACAGGGCGCATCCAGCAGGATCGCGTCAAAGGGCCGCTCCGGCGCCCATGTCAGCGCATCGGCGGTGATGATTTCGGCGCGCAGCCCGGTCCGCTCGAGGTTTTGCGAGATCTTCTCGGCCCGGCGTTTCGAGATGTCGAGCGCCGTCACCTGTGCGCCCAGGGCGGCCAGTTGCATCGTCTTGCCCCCGGGGGCCGCGCAGAGGTCGAGCACCCGGCGCCCCGCCACATCGCCCATCATATGCGCGGGCAGCGCGGCGGCGGCGTCCTGCACCCACCAGCGCCCCTCGGCAAAGCCGGGCATGCGGCTGATCTGGCCCTGCGGCGCCAGCCGGATCGTGCCGCCGGGCATGAGCCGCCCGTCCAGCGCCTCGGCCAGGGCCGCGGCGTCATCGGGCTTTTTCGGCGTCAGGTCATAGGGGGCCTCGGTCAGCGCGGCCTCGGCAATCGCGCCGGTGACCGCAGCGCCCCAATCGGCCTCGATGGCCGCGCGCAAGGGGCCGGGCAGCGCCAGCGCGGCTGCATCCTGCGCCGCCACGATCCCCGCCCCCTGTTCGGCGATGCGCCGGCCCACCGCGTTGACCAGCCCCGTCATGCGCGGCGCGCCCGCCTGTTTGGTGGCGCGCACGGCCATGTCGAGCGCGGCATGGGGCGGCGTCGCGGCAAAGCAGAGCTCCGCCGTCACCAGCCGCAGCAGATGGTTGACGGGCGGTTTCGGCGCATGGGTGGCAAAGCGGCGGATGATATCGTCGATCTGTCCCAACCGGCGCAGCACCAGGGCGGCAAGCGTGCGGGCCTGTGCCCGGTCCTCGGGCCGCCCGCCCAGGCGCCCCTCCTCCAGGATCTCGCCCTTGTCGAGAACCGCGCCGATCAGCGTCACGGCGCCCAGCCGCGCGGCAAGACCCGGGGTTGTGTCCACCGGGCGGGCGCGCTGTTTGGGTTTTCTGCGGTCCGTCCTCGCCGGTCGCGTGCCCCTCACCCCCATGGAGAGGGCCGCGCGCCGCCGCCGCCGGGCGGATCGAATCGGTCACCGCTCGGCCGCGCCATGCGGCCCATGGTGGTGGCCTGGGCCTGAAGCTCGGCAATGCGCCGCTCGGCAGGCGGATGGGTGGCGAACAGCCGGTCCATCTTCAGCCCCGCCAGCGGATTGACGATAAAGAGATGCGCGGTCGCGGGATGATCCTCGGCCGATTGCATCAGCGCGGGATTGCGCGAGATCTTGGCCAGCGCGCTCGCCAGCGCCAGCGGGTTGCCGCAGATCTCGCCCCCCGCCCGGTCGGCCGAGTACTCCCGCGTGCGCGAGATCAGGCTCTGGATCATCATCGCGGCGATGGGCGCCAGCACGGCGGCCAGAATGACCCCGATGATGCCCAGCGCCCCCCGGTCGCGCCCGCCGCCAAAGAACAGGCCAAACTGCGCCAGCATGGCGATGGCGCCGGCAACGGTCGCGGCCACGGTCATGATCAGCGTGTCGCGGTTCTTGATATGGGCCAGCTCATGCGCCATCACGCCGGCCAGTTCCTCGCGGCTCAGCATCTGCATGATGCCGCGGGTGGCAGCAACCGCCGCGTTTTCCGGGTTGCGCCCGGTGGCAAAGGCGTTGGGCTGGTCGGTATCGATCACATAGACGCGCGGCATCGGCAGCTCGGCGCGCCGGGCCAGCGCTTCGACCATCGCGTAAAGCTCGGGCGCCGAGGCGCGGGTGACTTCGCGCGCGTTATGCGCCTTCAGCGCCAGCTTGTCCGAGTTCCAATAGGCGTAGAAGTTGGTCATCACGGCAAAGGCCAGCGCGATCAGCATGCCCGCCGAGCCGCCGATCAGCCAGCCGACGCCCATGAAGACCGCCGTGAGGGACGCCAGCAACAGCATCGTCTTGCCATAGTTCATCGCGTGCGATCTCCCATTGCCAATTTCATCCGGGCGCGCATATTTCGGTCGAGAAAGCAGGAGTTATATATGTCCGACGATGCCGCGAAGAAAGAGCGGATGGCCCAGGCCGCCAAACGCGCCCTTGCCGAGGCCGAGGAACGGCGCGAGAGCGCCGACAAGCCCCAGCGCCCCAAGGAGCTCGGCGGTCGCAACGGGCCCGAGCCCACCCGGTTCGGCGACTGGGAGAAAGACGGCCTGACGAGCGATTTCTGAATGCCCGACGTGATGCCGCGCCTTGCCCCGCTGATCCTTGCGCTCGCCGCGCTGATGCCGCTCTCCGGCGCTGCCCAGACCCCCTGCGGCGGGCGGGACGTGCCTTGCGTGGTGCCGAGCGGCCACTACCACTTTGCCCGGCCCGAGGGCGCGATCAAAGGCGTGCTGATGCATCTGCACGGCGCAGGCGGCCATGCCGGGCGGGTGATCGACGGCGCCATCGCACAGCGGGCGCTGGCCCGAAGCTATGCGGTGATTGCGCCGCAGGGCTGGCACCCGCAGGGGCGCTTTCAGCGCAACTGGAGCGTGAAGGCGGACGGCACCAGCTTTGCCCGCGACGACATCGCCTTTCTCAAGTCGGTGCTGGCCGATGTGGAAGAGACCCAGGGGTTGACGCCGGCGCCGCTGCTCCTATCGGGCTTTTCGCGCGGCGGGTCGATGGCCTGGGACATTGCCTGTTTCGAGCCGGGCCTCGCGCGGGCCTATGCGCCGGTGGCGGGCGCCTTTTGGGACACGCTGCCGGAAAGCTGCGCGGCGCCGGTCGACCTCTTTCACACCCATGGCTGGACCGACCGGGTGGTCCCGCTCGAAGGGCGCTCGCTGCGGGGCGGCACGGTCGTGCAGGGCGATGTGTGGGCCTCGCTGTTTGTGCTGCGCGAGACCAATGGCTGCACCAACCGCCAGCCGGAAAGCGGCGAGGTGGCGGGCGATCACTGGTGGCGCCACTGGAGCGATTGCCGCGCCGGGCGGATCGACCTGATGCTGCATCCCGGTGCCCATGGGGTGCCGCCCGGCTGGACCGATCTGGCGCTCGACTGGTTCGAGGCGCGTCTGGGCGACGAGGCCGCCACATCGCATTGAATCGCATCGGATCTGACGCGCGCGATCTCTAATCGCGATTTGTCGCCGGGCTAGATCGCGCCGCCCCGCGATCGCGCGCCCGGCTCAGATCCAGCGGCGCACGCGGCGCTGATAGGCCATGTAATCCGGGCCAAGATCGCGGCGCAGCACCTCTTCCTCCGGCAGGACAAAGCGGATGAGCAGCACCCACCAATAGGCGGCGACCACCAGGCAGGTGATCACCAGGCCATGGCCCAGCGACCACCCCGCCAGGATCATCAGGTCGGCCAGATAGATCGGGTTGCGCGAAATGGCATAGGGCCCCGTTTCGACCAGGGCCGCGGGCCGCTCTCGCGGGACGATGGTGGTCCGCGCCCGCCGGAACGCCAGCGCCGACCAGACCGCCAGCAACAGCCCCAGCCCGATCAGCACCCGCCCCGGCCAGACCAGCACCAGCCAGCCCGGCATCGCCCAGCCCAGCACGCTCGCCAGCGCCATGAACCCCACCAGCCAGACGGGCGGCATATCCGCCCAGTCGGCAAGCGGTTTGCCAAAGAGGCGCGGCGGCGCCATTTACCCGGACGCCAGCGGCATATGCTGGAAAAAGGCCCGTGCGATCCCGTGATCGGTCGGCCAGGCATATTTCGGGTCGGTGGTGGCGAGCAGCTTTTCGACATCCTTGCGCTTATGCGCCAACGTCAGGTAATCGTTGAAGATTTCGGCATATCGAAAGGCCCATTCACGGCGCTCGGAATGGTCATAGAACTCTTCCGACACCAGGATATGGTCGAGCACTTCGAGCTTGTTTTCATAGATATGGGTATAGTTCGTGTGCCCCTGCGTGCGCAGATGCATCAGCGTCTCGACCGAGTACATCCCCTTGTCCGCCCGCCTGCCCCGCACCGGGCGCTGGCTTTCGATCAGCTTGTAGCGGGGATCGCCGGTCAGGATGCCGGTCGAGACGCTGAGCGAGCCGTTGTTGAGATCGCCCATCAGCACATGGGGGGTTTCGTTGCCGGTCATCGACTCGTTGAGCAGAACCCGCAACGCCGCCGCCTCGGCCGTGCGCCGGATCGAGGCCAGCGCCTGCCCGATCGCGTCCGCATGGGGCGCGACCGTCGGGTCTTCGCGTTCCTGCTTGTCGAGGTTCATCGGGCGCTTGGATTTCAGATGCGCGCCCATGACCCGGATCGCTGGGCCCTTTGCCGGCTGGACCATCGCGCTGAGCACCGGGCGGGAGAAGGCGTCGATCTCGACCTTCACCGCCTCGATGGTGCGGCGTTTGTGAAACACGGCACCCGGGGGGAAGTCGGTGATCCAAAAGCTGGGATCATTGGGCGCGCGCCCGGCGTAATCGATCATGTGCTTGCGCGCGGCAAGGGCCACCTGCGGCTTGCCCACGCCGGGGGCGTCGCGGGCAATAAAGTCATATTCATCAAATAGTTCCGCCGCCTTGAACGCATCGTAAAGCGCGCTTTCGGCCCACAGCTCCTGAAACACCATCACGTCGGATTTGCTCGCCCGCAGCATGGTGGCGAGAAACCGCATCTTTGCCTTGTACAGGTCTGCCCCCAGCGGTTTCGAGCCCGGATAGGTGCTCCGCCGCGAGGACTGGAGATTGTAAAGATTCATCGTCGAAAATGAGAGGATATCGGCCATTGATGCCTCCAGTTGCCCCGGCCGCTCCCGCGCGAGTCAGCCTATGCGGGCGATTGTAACATTATCAATCAACCTTGCCTTGCCGAGATGGGCCGCCGCGAACAATCGGCCGGGATTCTTGGGGTCATGGCCGGTGACGGGTTCGAGCGTGTCGGCGTCGCGGGCCTCGACATAGTCGACGCTTTCGAACCCGGCCTTGAGCAGGGTGCTCACGCTCGCGGCACATTCCGCGTCAACCGGCCAGCCGCGCGCGATGCGGTCGGCGGCGTAAAACAGCACGCGGCTGAGATTCGGGGCGATCCGGCGCTGGGCGGGGTCGAGATAGCGGTTGCGCGACGACATCGCGAGGCCATCAGCCTCGCGCAGGGTCGGCCCGCCCAGAATCTCGGTCGGGATGTCGAGATCCCGTGCCATGCGGCGGATCACGGTGAGCTGCTGCCAGTCCTTCTCGCCGAAAATGGCATGGTCGGCCCCCGCCTGGTTCAGGAGCTTCGCGACGACCTGCGCGACCCCGTTCATGTGGCCGGGCCGCGAGGCCCCACACAGGCAATCGGTCAGGCCCTTCACCTGGATGTCGGTTGCGAAACCCGGCGGGTACATCTCGTCGAGCGATGGTGCGAACAGCATGTTGCAACCCGCGGCCTCCAGCATCCCGGCATCCCGCGCCTCGTCGCGCGGATAGGTCGAGAGGTCCTCGTTCGCACCAAACTGGGTCGGATTGACGAAAATCGTCGCCACCGCCCGGTCGGCGACCTCGCGCGCCATGCGGATCAGGCTGAGATGCCCTTCGTGCAACGCACCCATGGTGGTGACGAGGCAGACGCGCTCCCCGCCATGGCGCCACGCGGCGATCTGGGCGCGGTGTTCGGCGACGGTGCGAACGGTTTTCATGGGCCGAAAGAACACCCATCCCGGCGGCGGGTCAATTCGGAAACCTTGACCAATCGGGGCTTCATGCAACATCCCCCGCAGGGAGATGACGGATGACTGAG
>JBCCHW010000047.1:0-19422 GCA_039028555.1 Pseudomonadota bacterium
AACGCTTTTAAGATCATGCTGAAAGATTGAAGACAGAAATACTATTTATTATGTGCTCCCGCTTGGACCGACATAAATGTTATGACTATTCCAGAACCCGGGATGCTTCGGTCTTGTGACTTCCGCAACAACTGCTGACTGTTCTTCCCTGCTCATTTATGTTAACACTTGAAAATTTGTAGGATATACCATTCTCACGTAGAGACATGCATGTCTCTCACTTTGGAGCTTTTTTTTATGTCAGTTAATGGTCGCGCCAGGCATATGGCGCGGTTCATCGACCACGTGCTGGCATTGCTCCCCTTCGAGCCGCCCTATATGGAAGCGGCCGGGATGACATGTGATTTTGTCGGGCATCCCGTTGCGGCCCGCAAGCCGCCCGACGCGACGCAGGTTGCGGCGTTGCGCCATGACTGGACCAGCGGTTTGGACGCGCCTTGCCTGCTTGTCGCGCCGGGGTCGCGCCGTGGTGAGGTCAGACGGCTGATGCGGCTTTTTCAGGATGTGGTCTGGCGGGTAACCGAGGCTGGCACCGATGTCGTGCCCGTCATCCCCGTTGCCGAGACGGTCGTTGGCCAGATTCAGGACTCTCTCAGCAGTTGGCCGGTCAAGCCCATCCTCATTTTGCCCGAGGAGGGGGAGGCGGCAAAACTCACCGCATTCGCGGCGGCAGATGCGGCCCTTGTCGCCTCGGGCACCATCGCGCTCGAGATGGCGGCGGCGCGAACGCCAATGATCGCCTGTTACCGGACAAGCTGGCTGACTGCCGCGATCGTTCGTCGCGTCGTCAAGGTTGACACGGCCAACCTCGTCAATCTCGTGAACGGCAAACGGGTGGTGCCGGAGTTCCTGCAGGAACATGCGAAGGTGGAGGTGGTTTCAGACGCGTTACTGCCCCTGCTCAACGACAAGGCGGCGAGGGCCGCTCAACTCGACGCTTTCGAACATGTCCTCGACAAACTCGGCAGCGGATCAGAAGGACCGCCACAGCGGGCTGCGCGGTCCGTTCTCAATCATTTGTCCTGATCCCTGACGGGACTCACCGTTTGTCGATATCGACGTAATCGCGTGCCTGAGCGCCGGTATAGAGCTGTCGCGGGCGGCCAATCTTTTGTACCGGATCCTCGACCATCTCTTTCCACTGGGCAATCCAGCCGACGGTGCGCGACAACGCAAAGATCGGCGTGAACAGCGATGTGGGAAAGCCCATCGCTTCGAGAATGATGCCGGAGTAGAAATCGACATTGGGATAGAGCTTTTTCGCGATGAAGTAGTCATCCTCGAGCGCCACTTTCTCGAGCGCCTGAGCAACCTGCAGAATCTCGTTGTCGCCGGTGCCGAGCAGATCGAGAACCTCCTTGGCCGTTTCCTGCATGACCTTCGCCCGCGGATCGAAGTTCTTGTAGACGCGGTGGCCAAAGCCCATCAGGCGGAACGGGTCGTTCTTGTCCTTCGCCTTCAGAACATATTCGCCAACCCGGTCGACCGAGCCAATCTCGCGCAGCATCTCAAGACACGCCTGGTTCGCGCCGCCATGCGCCGGACCCCACAGCGAGGCAACGCCCGCGGCTATACACGCAAACGGGTTCGCCTGCGACGACCCGGCCAGGCGCACCGTCGATGTCGAGGCGTTCTGCTCATGATCGGCATGAAGTGTCATGATCCTGTCCATTGCGCGGCTCAGGATCGGATCGACGATGTACTCCTCGCACGGTGTCGCGAAACACATATGCAGGAAGTTCGTCGCGTAATCGAGGTCATTGCGCGGGAAGATGAACGGCTGACCGATCGAATACTTGTAGGCCCAGGCACAGATCGTCGGCAGCTTTGCAATCATCCGGATCGAGGCGACCTCGCGCTGCCACGGATCGTTGATATCCGTCGAGTCGTGGTAGAAGGCCGACATGGCTCCGACGACACCGCAAACGATGGCCATGGGATGTGCGTCGCGCCGGAACCCGCGATAGAAATTCTGCATCTGCTCGTGAAGCATCGTGTGGTGCGTCACACGGTCCTCAAAGTCTTCCAGCGCTGCGACCGAGGGGAGCTCGCCGTAGAGTAGAATATAGCAAACCTCGAGATAGTGAGAACGCGCCGCCAACTGATCGATTGGATAGCCGCGATACAGCAACTCGCCCTTGTCGCCATCGATAAAGGTGATCTTGCTCTCGCAGCTCCCGGTCGAGGTGTAGCCGGGATCGTAGGTAAAGACATCGAGCTCCTTGTAGAGCGTTCTGATATCGATCACCGAGGGGCCGTGAACGGCGTCATAAACAGGAAAATCCACCGACTTTCCGTCGAGTGTGATTGTTGCAGTGCGCGGAGTTTTCTCGGCCATATTTTTACCTCTCAGCTTGCGACGCGACATGGTCGTCTGTCGATTGTTATCGTTGGGCGTATTGACGGTTTCCGCGAGGATCACGTTAGATCGGAGAGCCGCGCGATAACCTCCTCTTTTTGCAGGGTTTCCATCACATCAAAAACACCGGGGCTTACTGCCCGCCCGGTCAATGCGGCACGCAAGGGCTGCGCGACTTTGCCAAGTTTGAGATCCTCATCCTCGGCGAATGCCCGGACTGTTCCTTCAAGCTCTTCCTTTGACCATGGGCTAGCATTTTGCAGACGCACAGTCAATTTTCCGAGCATTGCCTTGGTGTCATCAGTAAGGTGCTTGCTGGCTTTTTCATCATAAGTCAGCGGTCTCTCGATCAGGATATAGGACGCTAAATCAATAAGTTCGGGGATTGTCTTTGCCCTCTCTTTAAGTCCCGGCATTGCTTGGAGCAGCATCGCTGACTTGTCGGGCGTCAGAGCCGTCTTCTGTTGCGCCGCGAGATGCTCCTCAACAGCGGTCAACAGCCGTGAATCCTCGGCTGCGCGGATGTGTTGCCCATTGAGGTTCTCGAGCTTTTTGAAATCAAACCGAGCCGCCGATTTTCCGATGGCATCCAGCCCGAACCACACGATTGCCTGTTCGGTTGTAAAGAACTCGTCGTCGCCATGGCTCCAGCCCAGTCGTGCCAGATAGTTGCGCAATGCCTCCGGCAGGTATCCCATCTCGCGATAGGCGTCGATGCCCAGGGCGCCATGGCGCTTGGAAAGTTTTGCACCATCAGGCCCATGGATCAGCGGAATATGGGCAAAGCCTGGGGTCGCCCATTCATTCGCCTGGTAGATCAGGCTTTGGCGTGCCGCATTGGTCAGGTGGTCGTCACCGCGTATGACGTGGGTGACGCCCATATCGTGATCGTCGACAACAACGGCATGCATGTAGGTTGGTGTGCCGTCTGAACGCAGGATGATCAGATCGTCCATCTGCGAAGCTTGCCAGGTAACGCTCCCTTGCACCGCATCCTCAACCGCGACAACGCCGTCGCGCGGGGCCCGCAGGCGCACCGTATAAGGGCCGTCAGGCCAATCGGTGCGATCGCGCCAGGGGCTGTGGAACACCGGCGGCTTGCCTGCAGCCTTGGCCTCTTCGCGAAACTGGTCGATCTCTTCTTTGGTCGCGTAACAGCGATAGGCGGTGCCGTTCTCGAGCATCTTCTCGGCGACTTCCCGGTGGCGGTCGACCCGGCTGAACTGGCTGACGGCGTCCCCGTCCCAATCGAGCCCTAGCCAGGTCATGCCATCGAGGATTGCCGCCGTCGCCTCGGGGGTCGAGCGCGCGCGGTCGGTGTCCTCGATCCGCAACAGGAACTGCCCACCGCCATGGCGTGCAAAGAGCCAGTTGAAAAGGGCTGTCCGCGCGCCGCCGATGTGCAGAAATCCGGTCGGAGACGGAGCGAAACGGGTAACGGGGCCTGAAGTCGACATTTCTTGGTTCTTTCACATGGCGCGATACACCGATAGCTTGTTCAAAGTGCTGCGCAGGGGAGTTTTGGCGTCGTTATGAGCCAGACGGATAGAGGGTGCAAGATGTTCACGCGTGATGATGGTTGACTGGCTCGCGCCAGAGGATCGTCGCCGGACATTGCTTTGGTTCCCGGTCTTTATGGGGATCGGGATCGCGGTTTATTTCGAGCTGGATCGGGAGCCATCGATTCTCTGGTGCGGTTTGTTTGTTTTTCCGCTCGCCTTCATCTTGTCAGGCAATCAAAGCCGGCGCGGCTTTGCGCTCCATTTGCTCTCCTGGTGCTGTTTCGGGATCGGGTTGGGCTTTGCCACGGCCTATCTGCACACCCACCTTTGGAGTTTGCGCATGCTCGACCGGACCGTTACCGAGACGGTTGAGGGTAGGGTGGTCGAGGTCAGCCGATCGGCGTCCGGTGCTGCGAGAGCGGTGCTCGACCGGGTCTATATCCACGGTGTCGAACCGTCTCGAACGCCCGGGGCTGTCAGGGTGAGTTTGACCCAGGGGGACGTCGCCCCCGACCCCGGTACGCGAATACGGCTCTATGCACGGCTCGCCGCGCCCGAAGGTCCGGTTGAACCTGGCGGATACGACTTTCGCCGTCAGGCCTATTTTCAGGGGCTCGGCGGAATTGGCTATGCCCTGGGCGTCGCGATTCCGGTCACCGGTCGGGGAGTCGACAGCCTTTATGATCGTCTTGCGATCGGCATCGCGCGGTTGCGCGCGCATGTATCACAATATCTCAGGCGGGTGCTTCCCGGCAACGAGGGGGCGTTTGCCGCGGCGATTGTGGTGGGAGACCGCTCTCATATCGACGAGTCGGATTCCGAGGCGCTGCGCGCGGCCAATCTGTCTCATCTCCTGGCCATTTCGGGGCTCCACATGGGCATGCTGACCGGGTTGGTCTTTTTCAGTATCCGCCTGGTCCTGTCGAGCATCGAGTGGGTCGCACTTCGTTATCCAATCAAAAAAATTGCAGCCCTATGCGCGCTCCTCGCGGCGGCGGGGTATCTCGCGCTCTCCGGGGCAACCGTTGCAACACAGCGGGCCTTTATCATGGTCGCGGTGGCGTTGATCGCAGTCTTGTTCGACCGCCGAGCGATCACCCTGCGGGCGATTGCAGTAGCCGCCACAATTGTTCTGCTGTTGCGGCCGATCAGCCTGTTGGAGCCGGGTTTCCAGATGAGTTTCGCAGCGACAACGGTGCTTGTTGCCGGATACGGCGTGGTGAGGGACGAGGCGGCCGCCCGCAGAACCGACACTCCGCAAACCAAGCGGTCGTTTCAACGTCGGATTGGCAGGCAAATCGCCATTTATGTGGGTGGATTGATCTTCACAAGCATCCTCGCCGGGTTGGCGACCGCGCCTTTTGCTGCCTACAACTTCAACAGAACGGCTCCTTACGGCCTGTTCGCCAATCTTGCGGCGGTTCCCGCGATGGGTCTGATCGTGGCGCCCAGCGCGATGATGGCGGGGATCGCGGCGCCGTTCGGGGTTGCGGGCCCGTTTCTCAAAGTCATGGGAACGGGAATAGGCGCCATCCTCGACATCGCCCATGAAGTCGCCTCATGGCCCGGCGCTGTTCGCGCGACAGCAGCGCTCCCGGTCTGGACCATTGCCGCATTCAGTCTTGGCGTGCTCTGGCTGTGTATCTGGCAGGGCAGGTGGCGGTTCTTTGGTCTGATCGGTCCCGCACTCGCCGTTGTGGTATGGAGCATGCCGGGCCACCGGCCCGAGGTGCTGGCCGCGCCAGGCGGGCGCCTGCTGGGCTCGATGGGGCCCGAGGGGCGAAGCTTGGATCACTCGAAATCGGCGAACTTCATCGCGAAAAGCTGGTTGCGCCGCGACGGAGATCTTGGCACTCAGGCCGATGCATTTGAACGCGTGGGGATCTCGCGCGTCGGAAAACACGCGTCCGCGCAGCTGGCAAACGGGTGGCGAGTCGTTGTCGTTGCCCGAAAAGGCGGTGACCCTGAGACGCTTCCAGAACAATGCCTGGCCCGAACGCTGTTCCTCGTCTTTACGGGACCCGCACCAACCGGCGATTGCGAGGTGCTCTCCGGGAAAGAACTGTCGAATATGGGCGCGTTGGCAATTGAGTCCGATGGAGACGGGATTCGCGTGACGGCTGCCAGGGGTTCTTCCGAACGCCCCTGGCTGAAACAGCCGCCGATCGATCAATAGGTCCTGATCAGACCCACCATCTTGCCCTGGATCTTGACCTGATCGTCGCGATAGACGCGGGTTTCAAAGGCGGGATTGGCGGCCTCGAGCGCGATCGACGATCCTTTTCGGCGAAGCCTTTTCAGCGTTGCCTCGTGATTTTCGATCAAGGCGACGACGATGTCACCGTTATCTGCGGAGGATTGTTTGCGAACCACCACAACATCGCCTTCAAAGATACCGGCCTCGATCATCGAGTCCCCTTTGACCTGCAGCGCGTAATGCTCCCCCGATGCGGACAGCATGGTGGAGGGCACACCCATCTGGCTCGCCCCGCTTTCCATGGCCTCGATCGGAACACCTGCTGCGATACGACCGATCAGCGGGACGCTTGCGGCCTCACCCGAACCGAGATTGCTGCCACCCAATCGGGTGATTGCATCGACATCGCGCTCGTCCTTCTCGGAGAGGTCGCCCTGAATCACGGAAGGCTGAAAACCGGCGCCGGATGCGGGAGCACTTGGGCGATAGTTCCCCATGTTGTCCGGCAACCGAATGACCTCGACCGCCCGGGCGCGATGAGCCAGGCGCCGGATGAACCCGCGCTCCTCGAGCGCGGTGATCAACCTGTGAATGCCGGACTTCGAGCGCAGATCCAGGGCCGCCTTCATCTCGTCAAAAGACGGAGGAACGCCATCGCGTTGAACACGGTCATGAATGAACATCAAAAGATCGTATTGTTTCTTGGTCAACATCTGCTCGCCCTCAGTTTTTTGACTGATATTGTTCTACATGTGTTCCCTTTTTGTGTCAACCATCCGATGATTCTGTGGATAAGTTGCGGTCTAGTCCAATGCGATGAAGGCGACCTGTTCTCCCTGCGAAATCGGGCCCGCATGTGGTTTTCGAACAACCAGGGCATTGGCACGGGCAAGGGTGGCGAGGCGGGAACTGTCCTGGTTTTCGAAGACTTCGACAAGCAGCCCGTGTTTTGGCGAAAGGGTAACACGGGCGCGCATGTAGTGTTCGCGTGGCCCATTGGCGTCGAGATCATGGCTGATCTGCCCGATCTGCGTTTGCCGCGCCGCCCCTGGAAGGCCAAGGGTTTTGTCGATCGCGGGGCGCAGGAAGACTTCGCCGCAAACAAGGGCCGAGACCGGGTTGCCGGGCAGGCCGATCATCATCGCCTGTCCCAGTCGTCCTGCCATCAACGGTTTTCCCGGCCTCATGGCGACTTTGTAAAAGTCCAGCTCGAGCCCGACATCTGTGATGACTTCGGCAACCAGGTCATGATCGCCAACCGAGGCGCCGCCCAGTGAGACGATGATATCCGACCCCTCGGCAGTGGCGAACGACGCGCGCAGGCTCTCTGGCGTATCGCGGGCAATCGGACATTGGCGTGTCTCGGCGCCTGCCGCGTCGAGCATGGCCGCCAGCCCGAAATTGTTCGACGCGATAATCTGGTTCGGCCCCGGGGCCTCGCCCGGCTGAACAAGCTCGTCCCCGGTTGGGATCAAAGCGATCACCGGTCGTCGCCGAACCGGAACAACCGGGATATTCATGGCAGCAAAAAGGGCGATGTCGCGTGAAGTCAGGCGGCGCGGGGCGTGAACGCTGTATCCGGCCTGAAAGTCGCCACCCGCAGGGCGCACGAATTCTCCCAAGGTCGGAGCAGAGGTGACACGGATCCTGTCGCCGGCTCTTTCAGCATTTTCCTGGATCAGGATCGTATCGGCGCCCGCTGGCACAGGGGCACCGGTAAAAATCCGGATGGCGCAATTCGGGGCGAGCGGATCCTCCCAGCAATGGCCGGCAGCCGCCTCACCCGTGACGGAAAGAATGGCACCCTCATGTGCGTCGGAGGCCCGCACGGCATATCCGTCCATTGCCGATGCGGGAAACGGAGGCTGATCGCGGACGGCATTCAGATCCGACGCAAGATACCGCCCCGCCGCGTGCTCCAGCCGGACCATCTCTACGGGCATCACTGGTGCCAGCGCCAGGATCTTGTCGAGGGCTTGGGCGACGCTCAGCATCAATCGGCCCGATAGTTGCCAGACTTTCCGCCGGCTTTGTGGGTGAGCCGGATTTCCGTGATCTGCATCGCCCGGTCGACGGCTTTGACCATGTCGTAAACGGTGAGTGCGGCGGCCGAGACGGCGGTGAGTGCCTCCATCTCCACCCCGGTCTTGCCAGACAGCTTTACCGTTGCCTCGATCTCGATCCGATCCGGCGAAACCGGTGTGAGATCGACGGAAATCTTGGTCAGGGCGAGCGGGTGGCAGAGAGGAATGATCTCGGGCGTTTTCTTTGCCGCCATGATCCCGGCAAGGCGTGCGACCCCCAGTACGTCGCCTTTTTTGGCGCGTCCTTCGCGGATCAAATCCAGGGTCTCAGGCGCCATCACGACCGCGCCGCGGGCCGTTGCTGTGCGTTCGGTGACGTCCTTGGCGCCCACATCGACCATATGGGCATTGCCCTGGTCGTCGAAATGCGTCAGGCGGCTCATGCGCAAACCGTCGGCAAGGGGTTCTTGAGCAAAAGTTGCGTCGCCTCCGCCACGTCGTGTTGCCGCATCAGGCTTTCCCCAATCAAGAAGGACCGGGCGCCAACCCGGGCAAGACGGGCGAGATCCGCCGGTTCGAACAGGCCACTTTCCCCGACAATCAGCCTGCCGTCGGGGACCTTCGGTGCGAGCGCCTCGGTTGTCGCCAGCGTTACCTCGAAGGTCTTCAGATTTCTGTTGTTGATCCCCAGTAGGGGAGAAGAGAGGGTGAGCGCGCGTTCAAGTTCCTCTTCGTTATGCACTTCGACCAATGCGTCCATGCCCCAGTCCGTGGCCGCGCTTTCAAGCTCCCGGGCCTGAGCATCGGAAACGGCGGCCATGATGATGAGGATACAATCAGCGCCAAGTGCCCGCGATTCCGCGACCTGGTAGGTGTCGTACAGAAAATCCTTGCGGATCGCTGGCAGCGACGTCGCCTCCCTCGCCTGCGTCAGAAAGTGATCCGCACCCTGAAAACTCGGCGCGTCGGTCAGCACGCTAAGGCAGGTGGCCCCCCCGGTTTCATAAGCGCGGGCAAGTTCCGGCGGGTCAAAATCGGCCCGGATCAGCCCCTTTGACGGACTCGCCTTCTTGATTTCCGCAATCAGGCCGTACCGGCCCATCTCCTCGGCGGCGCCAAGGGCTCTCGCAAAACCACGAACAGGGCTGGCATCACGGGCAGAGGTTTCAACTTCGCGCAAGGAACGCGCCGCCTTGCGGGCTGCGATTTCCTTAAGCTTGTATGCCTTGATCTTATCCAGAATGTCGGTCATTCACCCTCGTTCCTCTTGCCGATCGGGATGGCGATGAATCCCGCGCGGCGCGGTTATCTGTTCGTCGCTGCCGCCAGCGCCTTGATCTTTGCACGCGCTGCGCCGCTATCGATGCTTTCCACCGCGAGATCTTTTCCGTCTTCCAAAGTTTTGCAACGGCCCGCGATCCGCAGGGCGGCTGCCGCATTCAAAAGAACCGCGTCTCTATAGGCGCCGGGCGCCCCGTCGAGCAGGGCGCGGAAAGCCTCGGCATTCTCTTCGGGCGTGCCGCCCCGGATCGCCTCGAAGGGGTGGGTGGGTAATCCGGCCTCTTCGGGATGGATCTCGAATGTGGTGAGCGCCCCGCCTTCGAGGGCGACG
The DNA here is from genome assembly GCA_039028555.1 of Pseudomonadota bacterium. GTDB lineage: Bacteria > Pseudomonadota > Alphaproteobacteria > Rhodobacterales > Rhodobacteraceae > Thermohalobaculum. The sequence goes on from JBCCHW010000047.1 coordinate 9,695, forward strand.
ACTTGCGTGCTTCCGGCAATCGAGATTTCGTCGGTTCCATCGGCGCCATGGACCAGCCAGGCCGACTCAGAGCCGAGCATCGCGAGCGTCTCGGCCATTGGCCGAAGAAATTCGGGGGCAAAGGCGCCGATCAACTGCCGCTTGACCCCGGCGGGATTGGTCAACGGTCCGAGGATGTTGAAGATCACGCGCGTGCCGAGCTCAACCCTGACCGGCTGCACATGGCGCATGGCCGCATGGTGCATGGGCGCCATCATGAAACAGATGCCCGCCTCGGCGAGCGCGGCCTCGGCCACCTCTGCGGGAACCATGACGTTGACCCCCATTTCGGTCAAAGCATCAGCGGCGCCCGAGCGCGAAGAAAGCGCCTTGTTGCCATGTTTGGCAACCGCGACACCTGCGCCCGCCACGACAAAAGCCGTCGCCGTCGAGATGTTCAGAGTATGCTTGCCGTCACCGCCGGTGCCGACGATATCCATCGCATCATCCGGTGCCTTCACCGGGGCGGCGCGCATCCGCATGGCGTTCGCCGCGCCGGCAATCTCGGCAACGGTCTCGCCACGGGTGCGCAGGGCCATCAGGAATCCACCGATCTGGGCCGGGGTTGCTTCGCCCTCCATGATGATGCCAAAGGCATCCTCGGCCTCGCTCTGGCTCATGGCGCCGTTGGCTGCCCGGTCGACATAGGATTTGAAATCCGTCATGCCGGTTCCGGAACAACGTTCGCCAGCCGCAGAAAGTTCTTCAGCATCGCGTGGCCGTTTTCAGAGGCAATGGATTCAGGGTGAAACTGAACACCAAAAAGGGGCCGTGACCTGTGGCGCAGACCCATGATCACCCCCGATTGCGATTTCGCCGTGACCTCCAGTTCGTCGGGAAACCCTTCTGGCGCCACGGTCAGGGAGTGATACCGTGTCACGCTGAAACCCTGTTCAAGCCCCTCGAAAATTCCCGTGCCGTCATGGGTGATCGACGAGAGCTTGCCATGCAAAACCTCATGACAGCGCTCGACAGTGCCGCCAAAGGCCGCGCCAATGCTCTGATGGCCAAGGCAAACACCAAGGATCGGCAGATCATCAGGTGCTTGGCGGATGAGCTCGACACAGATCCCCGCCTCATTCGGGGTGCAGGGACCGGGAGAAAGAACGACTGCCCGCGGTTTCAACGCGAGCGCTTCGGCCACTGACTTCTCGTCGTTTCGGATCACATCTGATTGCGCGCCAAGTTCGCCGAGATAATGTACAAGATTGTATGTAAACGAGTCGTAGTTATCTACGAGCAGGAGCATATCCCGGTCCCTTTCAAGGCCTTGATGTGTTTTTGACTCGCGGATGGGTAGCCGGGCCGCCCGCTTGCCGCTATTGATGCGCCGATCGGGCCGTGTGCGTCAAGCATCGACGAACTATCGACAACGCGTTCCAATGACAACCGAGATTGCAGGATTACGAACCGTGCGAATACACGAAAGAATGAGCGACACCGAAGTGGAGCAGAATTCCGGGAACTGGCGTACGGCGCGATTTGTTCTGGGCGTGGCAACCGGTCTGTGTATCGCGGCGATTGTTGTGGGCGCCCTGAGCGTTGATATGGCGCTCAAATCGACCGAGATCGCGGGCCAGGGCCCGGCGCCGACAGAGGCGGCGGCACCGAGCCAGCCATCGCCTGAGCCTGCGACAGAGACAGAGGCAGCTCAGGCACCCGCGGGCGATACTGCCGCGACCGGAGAAACCGTGATATCTCAAGAACCTGCCGGGCTGGCCGAGCCTGCCAGTTCGGCCAAGTCCGAGGATACCGGATCTTCGGTCGTGACTTCCCAGCCGCCGGCGGAGCCGGAGGTAACCGACCAACTCGCAGCAAAGGCCCCTGTCGATCCACTCCCGGCAGTCGAGCCCGGAAACGCGACCACCACAGAAACCGGGGCTTCGAGCGATGGGTCGAGCTTGCCGGCATGGGAGCGCAACGCCGTCGCCGTTACTCTTCCCGCCGACACGCCCCGCATTGCCCTTGTACTGGAGAACCCGGAAAACTCGGATATCCCGCACGATTTGATCCTCGGTTTGGGTCTGCCGGTGACAATGGGTATCTCGCCAATCGACAATCCGGCCATCGCCTTTGGTGAGAAGGCCCGGAGCGCCGGGTTCGAAATCGTCGCGCGTTTGCCTCTGCTGGATCGCCGCGACCCGGCCTCAACTGCAGATGTGATCCACCCCGCGATGTCTGCCGCAGAGATCGAGGCGGCCGTGCAGCGTTTGCTGCAAGGCATGCCTCAGGCCGTTGCAGTCTCGGGGGTCGGCGGACGTCAGGTGGCCTCAAACGCCGGTCTGATCGAGGCGGTCATGCTGGCCCTGAAGCCCGAGGGCTACGCCTTTCTCGATGACAGCGGGCAACGCAATGCCGTGGCGGTGCAGATTGCCCAGCGCCTCGACACCGTGGCCCTGGGTGATGTCCGGGTTGCAAGCGGCGCCATGACGGATGATCAGGTCTACCGATTGCTCGACGCTGCCGCGCAGGCCGCGGAAACGACTGGAGCGGTGGTCGTCGCTGCCCCCGCATCGGCGGCGGTTCTGATCGGGCTGCAACGCTGGGCGTTGGAACGAAACGGCAAGCCTGCGCGACTGGTGCCCCTGTCAGCGGTTCTCAGCATTCAGTAACGGGCAGGGCCCGTGCATTGACGGACCGCCGGTTTCATATCAGTTGAAGTTCCGCGCGATGCCCGCCGCATGGATCAGCGCCTTGGATTTGTTGACTGTCTCGATGTACTCGGCTTCGGGATCGCTATCAAAGACCACACCGCCGCCGGCCTGGACATAAAGCGTTCCATCCTTCACCACACCGGTGCGCAGGGCGATGCAGGTGTCCATCTCGCCATTGGCCGAAAAGTAACCGACACCACCGGCATAGATCCCTCGCTTTTCGGTCTCCAACTCGTCGATGATCTCCATCGCCCGGATCTTTGGCGCGCCTGAAACCGTGCCGGCGGGCATGCCAGCCAAAAAAGCGCCCAGCGCATCTGTGTCCTGCTTGAGCTCCCCATCGACATTTGAAACGATATGCATGACGTGGGAATAGTATTCGACCGTGAACTGCTCGTTGGGGTCGACCGTGCCGATCTTTGCCACGCGACCGACGTCGTTTCGCCCAAGATCCAACAGCATCAGATGCTCGGCCCGCTCCTTGGGATCGGCCATCAGGTCGGCCTCGAGCCGGCTGTCCTCCTCCGGAGTCGCGCCACGTGGACGCGTGCCGGCGATGGGTCGAATAGTTACCTTGCCATCTCGCACCCGGACCAGAATCTCGGGCGACGCGCCGACAATCTGAAACCCGCCCATATTGAAATAGAACATGTAAGGCGACGGATTGGTGCGGCGCAGGGCGCGATACAGCGCAAAGGGAGAGACATCCAGCGGTATCGCCCAGCGCTGTGACGGGACAACCTGAAAGATATCTCCCGCGCGAATGTATTCTTTCGCCCGCTCGACCATGTCGAGGTAGCTGGCGTGATCGGTGTTCGACACAGGTTCCAGCGCCCGCAATGGTGCGGTCGCCACTGGCACGATTGATCCCCAGCCCGCAGGCTTGTCAAGGCGGGCCAGCGCCGTTTCGAGCCGCATCACGGCTTGGCCATAGGCCTCTTTCGGCTCGGTGCCCGTATCCCAGATCGGCGTCACCAGACTGACCTGATCTTTGATATTGTCGACGATCGCGATCAGGGTGGGGCGCATCATCATAGCATCGGGCAAGCCCAGTGGGTCGGGGTTCGGCTCAGGCAGTTTCTCGACCAGTCTGATCATATCGTAGCCGAGATACCCAAACAGACCGGCGGCCATGGGCGGCAATTGCGCCGGCAGATCGATCCGGCATTCCGCGATCAAGCCCCGCAGCGATGCGAGCGTGTCGTCGTCAAGCGGCACAAAGGCGGTCGGGTCGGACGCCACATCGCGGTTGATTTCGGCCCGGCTCGCCCGGGCACGCCAAATCAGATCCGGCTCCATCCCGATCACCGAGTATCGGCCGCGGACTTCGCCACCTGTCACGGATTCCAGCATAAAACTGTTGGTACCGGCGGCGCTCAGCTTCAGCATCAGCGAAACGGCTGTCTCGATATCGGCGACGATATCGGTCCAGACGACTTGCGGCGCACCCGCGCGGTGTTTCGCCGCGAAGCTGTCGTAGTCGGGATAGAATTTCATCTAATAGGCGCCGTCATATCGTCCGGTGAGATGATTGAAGACCTCTTCCATCGCCGTCGGGTTTGTTTGGGGCTCGTGGCGCTCGGTGATCGCGCGTGCCAGCATCTCCGCGGCATCTGCCCGGATGGATTGTTCGATCAGGCCATCAAGCTCGGAGGTCGCTTGCTCGGCGAGGTCTGCGGGAAGCTGAATAGACGAGGCGACCTCTGCAACGATTACGCCATCGCCGTCCGGCAGGCGCGCAGACAGCCCCGCGCCGGTCTCAGCGGCAAACGCTGCATCGACAAGGTTCTGCGGCAACAGGCTTGGCCCTGTCTCGCGCGTAAAGGGGATCTGTTCGATTACGTCGACACCCAGCTCGGGCGCCAGCGTGTCGATCGAAGTCCCTTGCGAGATGGTGCCGGCGAGTTGCTCGGCCTGCTCGGTCAGCGCAATCACCCGTTGCGCGTCCTGCCAATCGGCGATTGCGCGGTCACGCACGGTATCGAGCGATTGCAAACCGCCTTCGACCTCTCGGTCGACGAAGATCACGACCGAGCTCCCGTCGCCCGTGTCGATGATGTGGCGTTCTTCACCGTCGAGGGCCTCAAAGACTTCCTGGATAAAGATCGGAGAGGCCAGGATGCCTTGCGCCGGTCCGTCGGGCAGCGTCCCGTCCGGGCCCAGACCGTTGAACTCTCCAAGGGTCAGCCCGGTCGCCTCGGCAATATCCGCGAACGAGCTGCCACCTGCGCGCATCTCCTCGATCTGATTGGCGATCTGGGGCGCGCGGTTAAAGGCCGCTTCCCTTGCGAGACGGGTTTCAATCTCTGCCCGCACATCTTCAAACGGAACCGCACCGCCCTGGGTCACGTCGCGCACCCGAACGATTGCCGTGCCGATCGGCAGTTCGACCGGCACCAAGGTTCCGGGTTCGGTAACAGCAAAAATGGCCTCGGCCGTTGCTTCGGGTACATCGCCGGGCCCCACACGTCCGATCTCGACATCGGCGAGCGCAAAGCCGTTTTCGGCGACAATATCCTCGAAAGTCACCTCGCCCTTTTCAACGCGTTCGATCGCGGCCCGGGCGGCCGCCAGGTCGGACATGGGCATTTGATCGATGACCCGGGCGGGCGTAACCGCATAAACGTCCTTGTCGGCATTATAGGCCGCGCGGGTCTCTTCTTCGGTCGGTCGTGCATCTTCTTCCAGCGCATGGATGTCGACATGAAGGTATTCGCCCCAACGGCGCGCCGGTTCGGTATAGCGTTCAGGATGCGCTTCATAGAAGGCCGCGAGCTGATCCTCATTCGGCGCGCCCGGATCGGGCGCAAGCGCCAGCGGAAGCACCGCCGACTTCACCTGCCGCATCTCGCCCTGATAGGTCGCCAGCCGCGCCGCCATCCCAGGAGGCGAACGCGTTGCGGCAACAGCGGGGCCGATCAGCAGGTTCTGACCAACCAGACGCCGGTTAAGGTCTACAAACTGCTCCTCGGACATGCCGAGCTGTCGCATGTATTGCTGTACCTGCGCGCGCGAGAGCGAACCGTCAGGTGCCTGAAATTCGGTCCGTGAGGCCATCGCCTGCAGGGCTGCTGCGTCCGGAATTCGAATGCCCAGGGTGTTCAGCTCTTCGTCAAAAGCCGCATCGCGCAGCAGCCCTGCGAGAACGCGCTGATCCATACCCAACTGACGGATGGTGTCATAGGAGACCAACTCGCCCGAACGCTGCGACAGCTGGTTTTGTTCGCGTTGCATCGCGCGAGAGAATTGTTCGGCCGTCACCTTGGTCTCGCCAACACTGGCGACCGGGGTCGACATGCTGAACGAAAAGATCTCGCCGCCGATGCCCCAAACCGCAAAGCTGAGGATCAGAATCCCCAGCAGCGCCTTGGCCACCCACGTCTTCACGCCGCGTCTAAGTAGTTCGAGCATTGGTCCTCACCAGTTCATGGTGCCCGACGGCACCCCACGGAACGCTGTCTTAGACGGAGAGTATGGGGGTTACAAGCGCCCCGCACATCTCACAATTTGTTTGAACACGTCTCGCGATCCGCGCGGGCGCGAGGCCACCGGATCACGGCTTAGCCTTTGAAGTTCGACAATCGGCGCGAAAGCTCTTCGATTCCAGAACGATCCGCATTGGCAAAGGCGATGCGCAACTGCTTGCCACCGCCCCAGGCCGGATCGTCCGGTGTGAACATGGTGCCCGGCAGGGCGAGGACTGATTGCTCATGCACCAGGCGCCGGGCGAGCACATCTGAAGGGATGTCGAAGGAATGCTCGACATAGGCGAAATAGGCCCCCGCACCCAACACTTTCCAGCCATCCAGATCTCGCGTGAAGTACTCGACCACGGCATCCCGTCGGTCGAGGATTTCGGCGCGCTCGCCAGCCACCCAGTTTCCCATCGCGGTCAACCCGTGCAGCGCCGCGATCTGACCCAGTTGGTTCGGGCAGATCGTGACGGTATCGAGAAACTTTTCGGCCTGAGCCAGACGCTTGGCGCCTGTGATCAAGGCACCAACCCTGTGACCTGTCAGCCGGAAGACTTTCGAAAAGCTGTAGAGGTGGATCAGCGTTTCCTCCCAACCATCGCGCTGGAACAGGTGATGCGGCGCGCCTTCCCGTGAATGGAAATCGCGATAGGTCTCATCAACGATCAGGGCCGTCCCGGTTTCCTGAGCGAGATCGAAAAACGCCTCCATCAGCGGCGCCGGATACTCCGCGCCCGTCGGATTGTTCGGGGTTATCAGCAGGATCCCCCTGACCTTCTCATCCATTGCGGCGCGGGCGGCGTCGATATCCGGGAGCATGTTTTCATCACAGGGGATCAGACGGCTTTCCACCCCGGCCATGTCGAGCCACATCTTGTGATTGAAGTACCACGGCACCGAAATCATCAACGCGTCACCCGGTGCGCAAAGCGTCGTCGCAGCGGTGCAAAAGGCCTGGTTGCATCCAGCCGTGATGGCAACCTGATCGGCCGAGATTGAAGCTTGGTAGTGGGCGGACCAATCCAGGGCGATCCGCTCGCGAAGCTCGGCGTTGCCCAGGACCGGACCATAGAGATGCGCATCCGCGCGTTCGACGACTGCGCGGGCCATAACCTCTGTCAGTGCCGGGGGAGGGGGGTCGACCGGTGCTGCCTGGCTAACGTTCAACAGTGGTCGTTCGGCCGGAAATGTGGCCTCTTCCAGCCAGCGGCGCGCTTCCATGACCGGCGGGGCGAACACGCGGGACAAGTTGGGATTGAGTGCCGGTTTGGTCATGGAGCGTCTCCTTGGAATTAGGCGCGACCCTAGACCGGAGAACACGCGATTAAAACCCGTGAAAGTCTCATGGTTCTAGGCTCAAGGGTGTAAAAAGGGGCTTGTCGAAACAGGTTTTCGTTCGATACTTGGGCGATGATAAAGCGCGGCGCACATCCCCTGGACTCGCGAGGCATCATTGCCGAGTCGTACAAGATCGACGGCATCACGGTCGAGGATTGCCGGTCGATCTTTTTCGACTGGGCCTTGGGCCTCGACGCGTCTGCTAATGCTGCCGAGTCTGCGGCCACCCTCCTCGCGGCTTACACACCGCCAGAGGATCACCCCATGACAGCTTTGCTGAACGAGGCCGTGCAGGCAAAGGCGGCGCCGCGCCGGCGCCGGGGTCGGCGTTCGAACTGATCTTTCGGGTCAGCCGGCCTTGCCCAGGGCGATCAGAACGCGCACGAAACTGCGTGCTCCTTTTCGGAAGCTGGTCATTTCGTACTTTTCGTTGGGAGAGTGAATGGCGTCATCCTCCTGGCCGAAACCGATCAACAGCGTGTCCATGTCGAGTTGCCGCTTCAACTCTCCGACAACCGGGATCGAGCCGCCACACCCGATAAAGGCCGCTTCCTTGCCCCATTCCTCGCTCAATGCGTGCCGGGCGGTTTCGAATGCGGGAACCGTTATCGGCATCACCGTGGCGCGGCTGGCGCCATGATCGGTGAATTCAACGCGGCAATCCGCCGGAATCGCGGCGCGGATCTGTTTTTTGAACGCCTCGCGGATGGCCAGTGGATTCTGGTCGCCAACCAGCCGGAACGAGATTTTGGCCTCGGCCTTTGCGGGGATCACCGTCTTGAACCCTGTCCCGGTGTAGCCTCCCCAGATTCCGTTCACCTCGGCGGTCGGGCGGGCCCAGGTTTGATACATGGAATCATATCCGCGCTCGCCTGCCGGCTGTGCGAGACCGACGCCGCCCAGGAAATCCTGGTCGCTGAACTCGAGGCTGCTCCATTGTTCCTGCATTTCGGCGGGTATCTCCGGCACACCATCGTAGAAACCAGGGATTGTCACCCGGCCGCCATCATCGTGCAGGCCGGCCAGTGCCGCGCTGAGAATATGGATTGGATTGGCCGCAGCACCGCCGAAAAAGCCCGAATGCAGATCGCGGGTCGCGGCGTGAACGGTGACTTCCTGACCCAGCATCCCGCGCAGCATCGTGGTGATCGCCGGGGTCTCGCGATCCCACATGCAGGTGTCGCAGACGATCGCGATATCGCCATGCAGTTCGGCGGCATGCTCGGCAAGGAACGGCGGCAGGCTTTTGCCGCCGGATTCCTCCTCGCCCTCCAGCAGGATCGTGACCTTGCAGGGCAGGGCGCCGGTGACGGCCTTGAGCGCCCGACATGCCTCGACAAAGGTCATCAACTGCCCTTTGTCATCACCTGTCCCGCGCCCGACCATGATCGTCGAGCCATCGTCGCGCGTTATGATTTGGGGGTCGAACGGGTCCGAATCCCACAGCTCGATCGGGTCGACAGGCTGCACGTCATAGTGGCCATAAAATAGCACATGCGGCCCCGGTCCATCGTGATGCGCGACGACGATGGGATGCCCCGGTGTCTGAGCGACGCGGCTGTCAAAACCGATGCCTGCCAGATCGCTCGAGAGCATTTCGGCCGCCCGGTTGCACTCGTTGGCAAAGGCCGGATCGGTCGAGATCGACTGGCACCGCAACAGCGCGAACAACCGCTCGACCGAGGCATCGAAATCCGCATCCAGATGAGTCAGAACATCAGCGAGTTGAGACATGAGGGGCTCCTGTCGAAAGGGTAGGGGAGTCTCTTACGCCCGCACGCGGGGATGCTCAAGCAGGCTCAGGCCGACCCGTTCAAAATGCTGTTGCTGGCTGCTTGCGGCCTCATGGCGGCAACCGGCGGTGGCCCCGATCAGCCCTGCCGGTGTCGAGAGGCGCAATCTAGGATCTTTGGATCCAGCCACCGCCCAAAACACGCGAGCCATCGGGGGCATAGAAAACACATGCCTGGCCCGGGGCAACGCCTTCTTCAGGCGTCAACAGCTCAACCTCTGCCTTGCCGTTACCCGGATGCACCCGGGCTGGAACCGGCGGCCGGGTCGAGCGGACCTTGACCAAGGCTTCGTGCCCGCCCTCGGGCGCCAGATCGAATTCGGAATCTCCGATCCAGTTGATCTCCGCGATCGGAACCCGACGTGTTGCCAATGCTTCGCGGGGGCCGACAATCACCTCCTTTGCCGAGGCATCGAGTTTGATCACATAGAG
>JBCCHW010000048.1:0-18755 GCA_039028555.1 Pseudomonadota bacterium
GACGCTCAGACCCCCCGCGTCGCTGATCTGCTGCACCCCCGCGTGGCGGCCCGCCTGGGTGAGGGGGTCTGTGGACCTCCCGGCCGCCGTTTGGTTTGATCTGGTGGCGGGGGGGCGCGCCCGACGCCCGGTCGCCGGGTGGGATCAGAATGGTCGTGTCCATCTGTTCGATGATCGCGGGGCCGGGGATCTCGCAATCCGCGGGCAGGTGATCGCGCCAGTAAACCGGCGTTTCGTGGGACCGGCCCTCGAAGACGACCGCGCGATGCGTGGCGGGGGTCGCCTCGGCCTCGCGCCCCGCGGGGTCGATCAGACCGCCAAGGTCGATCGCCTCCCTTTCACCGATCACGGAGGTGTCCACATTGACGACCGAGGCGCGAATCTGCTCAAGCGCCACCTGAAACCGGTCCCAGTAGACCTCTTCGAACCGCGCGCGCAGGGTCTCGCGGCTGGGCGTGGGATCGTCCAGCGGCACGCGGACCACATGGCTCTGCCCCACGAACTGCATGTCGACGCTGAAGACATGGGAGATGGCCCGGGTCGCCACCTGCTCCTGGGCCAACAGCGCCTCGCCCTCGGCGATCTGGCGCGCAAACAGCGCGTGTAGCGCGGCGATATCGAGGCCGGTCAGCGGCTGGTTGATGGTCTGCACAAAGTCATAGCGCAGATCCGCCACCACACAGCCGAGCGCATTGGTGATGCCGGGGCGCGCGGGCACCAGCACCCGCGGCACGCCCAGCTCGCGCGCCAGGGCAGCCGCATGCAAGGGCCCCGCCCCGCCAAAGGCAAAGAGCGCAAAGTCGCGCGGATCTGCGCCCAGCGACAGCGACACCATGCGGATCGCGCCCGCCATGCGGGCATTGGCGATGCGGATCACCGCCTCGGCCGCCGCGACCGCATCCAGCCCCAGCGGCGCGCCCAGCTCGCGCGCGAACACCGCCTCGATCTCGTCGCGGCTGATCCCGCCCGCAACCGCGTTCAACTTGTCGGTGTTGAGACGGCCGAGCAGCAGGTTGGCATCCGAGATTGTCGGTCGTGTCCCGCCCTTGCCATAACAGATCGGCCCGGGATCGGCGCCCGCGCTTTCGGGCCCGACTTCGAGCAGACCCGCCGCGTTGACGCGCGCGATCGAGCCGCCGCCCGCGCCCACGGTGCGCACATCCACCATGGGCACATGGATCGGCATGGCATATTCGATCTCGATCTCGTTGGAGACCGATGGCCGCCCGCCCCGGATCAGCGCCACATCGGTCGAGGTGCCGCCCATATCATAGGTCAGAAGATCCGGGATTCCGGCCCGCCGCCCGGTATAGGCCGCCGCCATCACGCCCGAGGCCGGGCCCGACATCACCGTCTTGACCGCTTCGCGCGCCACCAGCCGGGACGAGACCATGCCGCCATTGCCGTTCATCACCAGCACATCGCCGCCATAGCCCTGATCGCCCAGCTCGCGGCAGAGACGCGCGAGGTAGCGTTCCAGCAACGGCTGGACCGAGGCGTTCACCGCCGCCGTCACCCCGCGCTCGAACTCCCGGTTCTCGGACAACAGCGCATGACCCATGGTGATATAGGCGTTGGGCCAGATCTCGGCCGCGATGGCGGCGGCGCGTCGCTCATGGTCCGGATTGGCGTAGGAATGGAGAAAGTGGATCACCAGCGCCTCGCATCCCGCCGCCAGCAAGTGCCCTGCCGCGGCGCGCACCGCGTCCCCGTCCAGCGGGGTGACGACCGTGCCCGCCGCATCCATGCGCTCGGCCACCTCGAGGCGCAGGTCGCGGGGGATCACGGGCCGAAAGACGCCCTTCATCCCATAGGGTTCAGGGCGCGTGCGCCGGCCAAGCTCCAGCACATCGCGAAACCCGGCCGTGGTGATCAGCCCGGTGCGCGACAGCTTGCGCTCCAGCACCGCGTTGGTCGTCGTCGTGGTGCCGTGCACGATCAGCGCGGTCGCTGCCAGATCGGCCCCGGCCGCGTCGATCGCGTTCAGCACGCCAAAGGCCTGATTGTCGATCGTGGTCGGCGTCTTGGCCAGCCGCATGGCGCCGCTGACGGGGTCAAGAATCACCAGATCGGTAAAGGTGCCGCCCACATCGACGCCGATCATCCCGCCCGTGCCTGTCATCAAACGCCCATCCGCCCCAGATTGCTTGTATACAAATAAAGCCGTGGGAAGGCCCGGTTAGTCAACCTCAATCACCGCGCTGGCGGAAACGGGCTGGTCCCCGACCACATAGGCCCGGTGGTCATTGGTGTTGAGCGTGACGCGCACTTCGTGGCGCCCCGGCGGCAGCGGGCCGATGGTTGCCTCGGAGCTGTAAAGCCGCCCGAGCTTCATGCCGCCCACGTAAATGTGGCCATGGCCGGTGCCGGGCAGATGCACGCTGCCGTCAAGCTCCTCGGAAAAGGTAAAATCCTCCGCCGCGACCCGTACCTGCCAGCGCTCGCCGTAAGGCACAACCGAGAGGCTGATCCGGGGCGCCGGTTCACCCGGCCCGACACGGCAGATGTCGCCCATGCCGAACAGACCCACCTCGGCCGCCGCACCATGCGCCGCCGGATCAGTGACAATCGCCTTGGCCGTGACCGCGCCCGCGCGCTCAAAGGTCAGGGTCAGCGGGATCAGGCTGCCCGGCTGCAGCGCGTCGCCCAGGCCGCGAAGGCGGATATGCGCACCATCAGCGGCAAGGGCGGCCTCACCGCTTGGGATCGGTGGCCCCGGCCCGCCCCCGGGGCTGTAGATCTCGGCCTCCGCCACGGGGCTCGAGACGGCGATCAGACGGTCGGGCCGCCCGCGATTGGCAATGCTGAGGAAAACCGCACCCGCACCACTTCCGGTCGGGGCCACTTTCGCATCGGTCAACGTGATCTCGCCGGAACTCCGCGGCCAGAGCAAGAAGCCCACCACAGCGGCTGCGATCACCAGCAACACCGTGAGGCGAAGGGCCTTTTTCCACACTGTCAACTCGGGCTCCGCTTGCTATGACTGTGCCATGAGGGTGCGCAACATCGTCCTGCCGGTCAAGATCGCCCTGCTGCTGCCCGGGCGGGCGGCGGCGCATGCCTCCGATCAGGCCTTTGTGCTGTTGCTGCCGACCAATGTCTATTCCGCTGCGGGCGTCGCGGCGGTGGTGCTGACGGTACTGGCCCTGTTTCTGGTGCCCGCGCAGGCGATGCGCAGCCTGTTTCAGCCCGTAACCCTGACCGCGCCGCCGATGCGGGGGCTCGAGGCGGCGACCAGCCTGACCGCGCTGGCGGCGATGCTGTTTCTGATCACCATCGGGCTGAACGGGCCGCGCGATCCCCTGTCGAATCTGATGACGCTGGGGTTCTGGACGATCTGGTGGGTGGGGCTGGTGATCCTGGCGGGCTTTGCCGGCGATCTCTGGCGCTGGTTGAACCCCTGGACCGGGCTCTGGCACGTGCTGGGCGCGGGCGCGCCGGTCTGGCGGCTGCCCGGCTGGCTGGGCACCTGGCCCGCAGCCGCCCTGCTGGCGGCGTTCTATGCCTTTCTGCTGGCCGATATCGCGCCCGACGATCCCGCCCGGCTGGCGATTCTGGTGGGGAGCTACTGGGTGATCACCCTGGCCGGGCTGGTCCTGTTCGGTCGGGGATGGCTGATGCGGGTCGAGTTCGTCTCGGTCCTCTTCTCGCTGATCGGCGCGCTTGCGACGCTCCGGCTGACGCGGCGGGGCGGGGTCGGCATGCCGGGGTGGCGCCTGCTCGAGGTCAAGCCCGCGACGGGCACCGCACTCTTTGCGCTGGTCCTGCTGGCGGGGGGAAGCTTTGACGGCATCAACGAGACCTTTTGGTGGCTCGCGCAGATCGGCATCAACCCGCTGGCCTTTCCCGGACGCTCGGCGGTGGTCTGGCCCACGCTGATCGGGCTTGGCCTGTCGATCATGGCCCTGATCGGCGTGTTTGCGGCGACCATCTGGCTGGGCATGGTACTGGCCGGAGAGCGGGCACGCTTTGGCACCGCCTTCCGTCTCCTCGCGCTCAGCCTGCTCCCGATCGCGTTTGGGTATCACATCGCTCACTACACCACGGTCGTGCTGGTGGGCGGGCAATACACGATCGCCGCGCTCAGCGATCCGTGGTCGTCGGGGGCAGACCATCTGGGCATTCAGCCCTTTTACGTCACCACCGGGTTTTTCAATCATCTCGACAGTGTCCGCCTGATCTGGCTGACCCAGGCGGCGGCGGTGGTTATTGGCCATGTCTGGGCGGTGCTGCTCGCGCATCGCATGGCGCTGGATCTGTTCGAGGCGCCGAGGCGGGCGGTGCTTGCGACGCTGCCGCTGTCGATCTTTATGATCGGATACACTTTTCTGGGTCTCTGGTTGCTTGCGGCGCCCCGGGGTGCATAGTTGCGGCCAAGGCCCGCTCGGGCCCGTGACCCGCGTCCCGCGCCCCGTTCTCGATCGTCCGCACCCCGTTTTTGATGGTCCGCACCCGGTCGCGCGAGAAACGTCTGGACAAATTGCATGTATGCAAACAAACTTTCCGCAGATGGGGCGCAGACCCGGTTAAACCAGCTGAATTCAGGGAAATTATCATGACCACCATTCGCACAACCCGCCGTTCGTTACTGAAAGGGGCTGCCGCGGGCTCGCTGATCACGGCCGCCCCGCTTGCCGGGCGGTTCGCACAGGCCCAGTCGTCAGCGCCGATCAAGATCGGCCTGCAACAGCACGCGACCGGAATAGGCGCCGCCTATGGCCGCTGGTACGGGCGCACGACCGAGGCCTGCGCCAAGGCCATCAATGCCGCCGGCGGGATCAACGGCCGCCCGCTCGAGATCATTGCCGAGGATGACGGCACCGACCCCAAACGCGGCGCCGAGGTGGTGGAGAAATTCGCCAACCAGCATGGCTGCGACCTCGCCTTTGGCACGCTGTTCAGCCATGTCGTCTATGGCTCGGCCCCGGCGGCGGGCGAGCTCAAGATCCCCTATTTCGTGGTCTCGGAGGGGCACCATGTCGCCTCGGGCAAGCTCAACCGCTATACGGTCCAGCCCGGCATCACCGATGTGAAAAGCCAGGTGCAGGCGATGGCCCCCTTTGTGTCGGAGAATCTCGGCAAGAAGGTCACGATGATCTTCCCCGATTTTGCATTCGGCCATGACCACCGCGATTTCTTTACCGCCGCGATGGCGGCCCAGGGCGGCGAGGTGATCGAGCAGATCGCGATCCCGCCGACCGAGACCTCGTTTACCAAATACTTCCCCAAGATCCCGCGCGAGACCGAGGTGATCTATCACGTCATGGTCGGCCCCGCCGTGCTGACCTTCGTCAAGGAGATGGGTGAGTTCTTTGGCCCGTCGCGGCCCGAGATCTTTGGATTTATCGACAGTCTCGAAGCGGTCGACATGGCCTCACCGGGCCTCGAATATCTCGAGGGCACGTTTTTCTGGGAGGGCAACCCGCGCTATGCCCAGCCCGGCCAGACCGAGTTTGACAAGAACTTCCGCGCCGCCGTGGGGGTCGACGACAACGGCGCCTCGGTCGCCGATCCAAAGGATGTCTCGACCTATGCCCATATGTTCGGCTGCTGGGAGACGCTGTATGTGATCAAGGCCGCGATGGAGGCCGCAGACTTCCAGGGCCCCGCCGACCGGCAGAAACTGATCGAGGCGGTCGAGGCCATGAGCGCCATCCCCGCCGGCATCGAACACCCGCAGGGGCCCAAGATCTTCAACGGCAAGACCCACCAGGTCTTTGGCCAGCAATACATCTCGCAGGTCAAGGACAGCCGGCTGGATCTGGTGCACACCACCACGATCGAGGAGACGTTCTATCCCGACGAGGTCGACTATACCAAGATGTCGTTCTGATCTCGCGGGTGCTGTACGGACATGCCTGACCTGACCCGGGCGGCCTGATGGATTTCGGGCCGCATCTGTTGCTCGCGATGCTCGAAGGCGCTGTTGGCGCCGCGGTTCTGGCGCTGACGGCGCTGGGGCTCAGCCTCGTCTTTGGCGTGATGCGGGTCGTCAATGTCGCGCATGGGGAGTTCTTCATGATCGGGGCTGTGGTCGCCTGGTATGTGGCCTCGACCCTGGCGGGGCATCCCGCAATCGGCTTTGTCGCGGCGCTGGTCATCGCCCCGCTGATCGCGGCAGGGGTGGCCGTGATCGCCGACCGGCTGGTGCTGAAACGGCTGTCCTACGACCCCGAGGCGACCATCGTCGCCACCATCGGCATCCTTTACATCCTTCAGCAGACGGCGCTGATGAGCTATGGGCCCGAGGCGCGCCCGCTCGTCCCGCCCTTCAACGCCCGCATCGCGCTGCCCTGGATCGATTTCGGCGAGAACGGGCTCGAGATCTATTACCCGTGGGGGTTCGGAACCACGACCTACAAGCTGTTTGTCATCGGGGCGGCGGCGGCGGTGCTGATGGGCTTTTGGGCACTGCTGGCGAGAAGCAAGATCGGCCTGATCATGCGCGCAACCCAGCTCGACCGGGAAACCGCCCTTGCCTTTGGCATCCCGGTGGGCCGGGTCTATTCCATGGTCTTTGGCCTGGGCGCGGCACTGGCCGCACTGGCCGCCGTGCTGATCGTGCCGATCCAGCAGGCGCACTACCTGATGGGCGGCGACCCGCTGTTGCTGAGTTTCATCGTGGTGATCATCGGGGGGCTCGGCTCGATCCGAGGCACGGTGGTGGCGGCCCTGCTGATCGGCATGTCTGATGGGATCATCTCGGTCTTTTTCAGCCCGACGCTGGCCAAGATCATCGCCACGCTGCTGGTGGCGCTGGTGCTCGTGTTCCGCCCTCAGGGCCTTTATGGGAAGAAAGCGGCATGAATACCGGGGCCAAATCGCTTACCCTGCATCTGGGGCTGATCGGGGTGCTGCTGGCGCTCTGCTTTCTGCTGCCGGCCTATCACCAGGGCAATCTCGCCCGGATCATGGTGCTGGCGAGCTATGCGATCGGGTACAATGTGCTGTTTGGCTATACCGGGCTGCTGAGCCTGGGCCATGCGATGTTTTTCGCCGCCGGGATGTATGGCCTCGGCCTCTCGATGCAGTTCGGCCAGGTGTCGGCGGGCTGGGCCTTTCTGATCGGGATCGCGGCGGCGGGCGCGCTGGCCGCCGTCGTGGCGCTGCTCGCACTGCGCACCATCGGCGTCGCCTTCATGATCGTCACGCTGATGTTCGCGCAGGCGGGCTTTCTGACGATCCTCTATTTTGGTGAGTGGACCCGCGGCGACGAAGGCTTTGTGCTGCCCCAGGCGGCGCGCCAGATCGCGGGCATCGACCTCTCGGACCCGGTCAACCGCTACCTTGCGGCGCTGGGTCTGTTCTCGGTCGCGCTGCTCGCAACCGCGCGGATGATGCATGTCGCCTTTGGCAGCGTGCTGATCGCGGTGCGCGAGAACGAGGAACGGACCCGGATGCTGGGCTATGATGTCCTGGCGCACAAGTTTGCCGCCGTGGTGATCTCGGGCGCCATCTCGGGTGCTGCGGGGGCGGCATACGGGCTGTTGTTCGGCTATGTCGGGGCGACATTCGCCTCGGTCCAGTATTCGATCTTTCCGCTGCTCTGGGTGCTGCTTGGCGGGGCGGGCACGACCATCGGGCCCTTTGTCGGGGCGCTCTTCATGTTCTATCTGATCGACTATTCCAGCGGCCTGACCAGCGCCTATATGCTGATCGCAGGCGTGGTTCTGGTGCTGCTGACGCTGTTTGCCCGCGCCGGCATCGTGGGCGAGATCCGGCGGCGCTGGGCGCCATGGCTGCCATGAGCCTGCTCGAGACCCGCGCGCTGACCCGCCACTTCGGTGGCCTGACGGCGGTGGATGGCGTCGATTTCGCCCTCACCGCCGGCGAGGTCCATGCGCTGATCGGCCCGAACGGGGCCGGGAAGTCCACCTTTGTCGGCATGGTCGCGGGCCGAATCTCCCCCAGCAACGGCGCGGTGCTGTTCGAGGGACGCGATGTCACCACCCTGCCCGCGCATCGCCGAATCCGGGCGGGCATGGCCTATACGTTCCAGATCACCTCGATCTATGCGCGGCTGAGCCTGTTTGACAACCTCGCCCTGGCGCTGGGCCGCCGCGAGGCGGCTGCCGTGCACGCAGCCCTTGAGCGCGTCGGCCTGGGCGACCGGGCCGGCCAGATCGCGGGCGATCTCTCGTATGGCCATCAGCGCCTGTTGGAGATTGCCATGGGCGTCGCACAGGCCCCGCGCCTGTTGATTCTGGATGAGCCCACCCAGGGGCTGGCCGAGAGCGAGATCGAGGGGTTCAACGCCATCGTCAACACCCTGCGCGGCGAGACGACGATTCTGCTGATCGAGCATAACATGGACGTCGTCATGGCCCTTGCCGACGCGATCACGGTGCTCGATCAGGGCCGGGTGCTGGCCAGCGGCGCGCCCAGCGCCATCCGCGCCGATGCCGCCGTGCAGGCCGCCTATCTGGGGACGGGCTGATGCTGCGGGTCGAGGCTGTCAGCGCGGGATACGGCCCGCTCCAGGTGCTCCACGAGGTGAGTTTCGACGCGCTGCCGGGCGAGGTTTTGTGCCTGCTGGGGCGCAACGGCGCGGGCAAGACCACGACGCTCAAGGCGATCATGGGCCTGCTGGCGCCGACCGGCGGCCGCGTGCTGTTGGAGGGAGAGGAGATCAGCAGCCTGCCCGCGCACGAGGTGCCGCGCCGGGGCATCGGGTATGTCCCCCAGGGGCGGCGGCTGTTCACCGAACTCACGGTCGCGGAGAATATCGAGCTGGGCCTCATGACCCGCCGCAAGGGGGCCGATACCCGCGACCGCGTGCTTGCCATGTTCCCGCGCCTTGCCGAGCGGCTCGACCAGCGCGCCGAGACGCTGTCGGGCGGCGAACAGCAGATGCTGGCGACGGCGCGCGCGCTTTGCCTCGACCCCGGGGTGCTGTTGCTGGATGAGCCGACCGAGGGGCTGCAACCCTCGATGATCGCGCTGATCCGCGAGACGGTCGTGGCGATGCGCGATGCCGGTGTCGCGGTGGTGCTGGTGGAACAGCGCATCGACGCGATCCTCGCCATCGCCGACCGGGTGGCGTTTCTGGAAAACGGCCGCAGCCGCGAGATTGTTCCGGCCGAACAGCTGCGCCGGGACCGGACGCTGTTGAACCGCTATGTCGGGGTGTGAGCGCCGGGGGGCGGGCTCAGACCAGCTTGGCCAGCAGATCCTCGAACAGGCGGGCCTCGTCCTCGGTCAGCGGGTCCAGCGTCTCTTCCCGCGCCAACAGCGCGTTGTCATGCGCGGCGGTAAAGGCATCGCGCCCTTCGGGCGTCAGCTCCACCAGCCGCAGGCGCTGATCGGTCGGGTCGGCGCGCGCGGTGACATAACCCTTGGCGCCCAGACGCTCGACCACCCCCTTGATGGTGGCCGAATCCATCGCCGTCAGCCGCCCCAGGCGGTTCTGCGACAGGGCCCCCAGCTCGAACAATCGCGCCAGCGCGGCAAACTGGGTGGGCGTCAGGCCCACCACATGGCGGGCGAAAATCGCCACATGGCGCTGGTTCGCGCGGCGCAGGTTGAACCCCACCTGCTCGGCGAGGCGATAGCGCTCCACCGGCTCGGGCCGGGCGGAGGGCGTCTTCGGGTGTGTCGTCTGTGTCATATCGACGTTATTGACAGGCTGCGGGCCCTGCCGCAACATCTGCTTGTACACAAACAGTTCCCACCAGGCAGCGCCAGGGAGGCGTTTTGACAAGCCGCTATCTGAGGCCCACAGATCTGCAACCAGCGCTGGAGGCGCTCGCCGCCGGCGGGCTGACCGTGGCGGCAGGGTGCACCGATCTTTTCCCCGCGACCGAGCGCAAGCATCTGGCGGGCGACATTCTCGACATCACCGCGGTGACCGGGCTGCGCGGGATCGCGCGCCGCGACGGTGATCTGATCATCGGTGCCGCCACCACCTGGAGCGATATCGCCCGGGCCGAGCTGCCCGCCGCCCTCGACGGGTTGAAACTGGCATCGCGCGAGGTTGGCGCGCTCCAGATCCAGAACCGGGGCACGATCGCCGGCAATCTCTGCAACGCGTCGCCCGCCGCCGACGGGGTGCCGCCGCTGTTGACGCTTGACGCGCGGGTGGTCCTGCGCTCGGTGCGCGGGGCGCGCGAACTGCCGCTGACAGACTTCCTGACCGGGCCGAGGCAGACCGCACGGGCGCCGGACGAGCTGCTCACCGCTGTCCGGCTGCCGCAAGCAGGCCTGGCCGGGCGCGGCCATTTCCTGAAACTCGGGGCGCGGAAGTACCTGGTGATCTCCATCGCCATGGGGGCGGCCCGGATCGAGCTTTCGCAGGGGCGGATCGCCCGGGCCGCCCTGGCCATCGGGGCCTGTGGCCCGGTTGCGATCCGGCTCGCCGCGGTCGAGCAGGCGCTGATCGGCCAGACACCGGCCGAGGCCGCGGCCAGCGCCCCCGACCTTGCCGGCATGCTGGCGCCCATCGACGATATCCGCGCCGATGCGCCGTATCGCGCCCGGGCAGCGGCAGAGCTGGTGCGCCGGCTGATCCACGGCTTTGATGCCGGCGCACAGGACCGGGCGGCATGAACCTGCACCGTCCCGTCACCACGCTGACCGTGCGGGGCAAGACCTGCACCGTCACCTCGCCCCCCGCGCGCCGCCTCTCGGAAGTGCTGCGCGAGGATCTGGGGCTGAAAAGCGTCAAGGTCGGCTGCGACGCGGGCGATTGCGGGGCCTGCACCGTGCTGATCGACGGCGAGCAGCACTGTGCCTGCCTCACTCCGCTGGCCCAGGCGGCCGGCCGCGCGGTCGAGACGGTCGAGGCCAGCGACGACCCGCTGATGACCGGGCTCCAAACGGCGTTCGAGGCCCATGGCGCGGCCCAGTGCGGGATCTGCACCCCCGGCATGCTGATGGCGGCACTGGAGCTGTTGCGCGCCGAGCCCGAACCCGGCCAGGCGCAGGTTGAAATGGCGCTCGCCGGCGTTCTCTGCCGCTGCACGGGCTATGCCAAGATCGTTCAGGCCGTGATGCAGGCGACCCGGCCGGTCGGGGCGGAGCCCGCGCCCGCGTCGGGCGCCGCCGTGGGGGCGGCACTCCCCCGGCTCGATGGCCGGGCCAAGGTGGACGGGACCGAGGTCTTCGGTGCCGACGAATGCCCGGAAAACGCGCTGGCGCTCTGCGCGCTGCGCTCACCCCATCACCACGCAGGCTTTGCCTTTGGCGATATCGCGGCCTGGACCCGAGCCCATCCCGGGATCGTGGCGGTGATCACCGCGGCCGACATCGCGGGCGAGAACCGGTTCGGCGTCATCCCGCCGCTGGCCGATCAGCCCGCACTGGCCGAGACGACCGCACGCTTTCTGGGCGAGGCGGTTGCCCTGATCGCGGGCGAGCCCGAGGCGGTCGAGGCACTGGATCTCGCGGGCTTTCCGGTCACCTGGCACCCCTTGCCCCACAGCACCCATCAGGCAGAGGGCGCCGCCACAGGGGCCGCACAGCTGCACGCCCACCGGGCCGAGAACACGCTGATCCGGGGCCGGGTCGCCCGCGGCGATCCCGATGCCGCGCTGGCAGGTTCCGCCTATCGCGTCACGGGCTCTTACGAGACCTCGTATGTCGAGCATGCCTATATCGAGCCCGAGGCCGGGTCGGCCTGGATCGAGGGCGAGACCCTGGTCATTCAGGCCTGCACCCAGGCCCCGGTGATGGACCGCGACGACACCGCGCGCGTGCTGGGCCTGCCGCCCGAGCGGGTGCGCATCATCCCCACCACGGCGGGTGGCGGGTTCGGCTCGAAACTCGATCTCTCGGTGCAACCGCTGCTGGGGCTGGGCGTGCTGAGGACCGGGCGGCCCTGTTCGATGGTCTACAGCCGCAGCGAATCGATGCTGTCGACCACCAAGCGCCATCCCGGCACCATGCAGGCGACCATCGGCGCGGACGCGGCGGGGCGCATCACCGGCATGGTCTTTCACGGCGATTTCAACACGGGCGCCTATTCCAGCTGGGGCCCCACGGTGGCAACCCGGGTGCCGGTCCATGCCTCGGGCCCCTATCGCACGCCCCATATCCGCGCGACCAGCCGGGCGATCCACACCAACGGGCCGGTTGCCGGCGCCTTTCGCGGCTTTGGCGTGCCGCAGGCGGCGATCTGCCAGGAGACGCTGTATGACGAGCTGGCCCAGGCCGCAGGCATCGACCGGCTGGCCTTTCGCCGCCTGAATGTGCTGAGCGACGGCGATATCACGCCAACCGGCCAGCGGCTCGACGGGGTCGGGATCGCGCCCTGCCTCGATGCGCTGATCCCGCACTGGGCGCGCGCGCTCGACGATGCCGCGAGTTGGAACCGGGACCAGCCCGGGCGCCGCCGCGGGGTGGGCATCGCGTCCTGCTGGTATGGCTGTGGGAACACCTCGCTGCCCAACCCCTCGACCATTCGCATCGGGATCACCCATCAGGGGCGGCTGATGCTGCACCAGGGGGCGACCGATATCGGACAGGGCTCGAACACGGTCATCAGCCAGATCGCCGCCGATGCGCTGGGCCTGCCGGTCGGCCAGATCGAGCTGATCGGCCCCGATACCGCCCTGACGCCCGATTGCGGCAAGACGTCCGCCTCGCGCCAGACCTATGTCACCGGCAAGGCGGCCGAGGCGGCAGGCCGCGCGCTGCGCGCCCAGATCCTGCGGCTGGCGAATATGGGCGAGGGCGCGGCGCTGACCCTCGAGGCGGGCCGGATCGTGGCGACCGAGGACGGCCAGTGCCGCGAGATCGCGCTCGGCGCCCGCGCACCGGACGATCATGGCTATGCGCTCTCGGCCGAGGAAACCTATGACCCGCCCACGACCGCGCTGGACGAGGACGGCCAGGGCGTGCCCTATGCGGTCTATGGCTATGGCGCCCAGATCGCCGAGGTCGAGGTGGACACCGCACTCGGCACCACCCGCGTCGTGCGGATGACGGCAGCGCATGACCTTGGCCGGGTGATCAACCCGCTGCTCGCCCAGGGGCAGATCGAGGGCGGCATCGCCCAGGGCCTCGGCCTCGCGCTGATGGAGGAGTTCGTCCCGGGCAAGAGCGCCAATCTGCACGACTACCTGATCCCCACCATCGGCGATGTGCCCGAGATCCGCTCGATCCTGATCGAGGTCCCCGATCCCGAAGGGCCGATGGGCGCCAAGGGGCTGGGCGAGCATGTGCTGATCCCCACGGCACCCGCAATCTTGAACGCGATCCGCCACGCGACCGGCGCCAGGATCACCCGCGTCCCGGCCCTGCCGCACCGGGTGCTCGCGGCCATCGAGGCCAGCCGATGAACCAGATGCCCAAGCCGGAGAAGATCCGCTGCGATGCCTGCCCGGTGATGTGCTACATCGCCGAGGGGCGCACGGGCGCCTGCGACCGTTATGCCAACCGGGGCGGGCGGATCATCCGCTGTGACCCGCTCACCATCCTCGACCGGCGCCTTGCCAAGGGGGACGAGGTGAAACCGTTTCTCGCGGCCCGATGGGACGGCGCGCGGGTCTCGGGCGACGAGGTGGTGGTCTCGGCCATCGGGGCCGGCACCACCTATCCCGACTATAAACCCGCCCCCTTCATCGTCTCGCGCGAGATCGAGGGCGCCGATTTCGTGACCGTGGTGACCGAGGCGATCTTTTCCTATTGCGGGGTCAAGGTGAAGATCGACACCGACCGGCATCTGGGTGCCGAGGCCGCCACCGTGCGCGCCGATGGCGAGGCCGTGGGCCATGTGATGACCTCGGAATACGGCTCGCAGATGCTGTCGCTCGGCGGGGTCGATCACCTCACCGGCGGCACCAAGGACGAGGGGCGCAAGACCTGTGACGCGCTGCTGAGGCTCTGCAACAGGCAGGCGGTCGAGCTGACCATCGATGGCGGCTCCTCGGTGGTGGTCGAGGCCGGCGCCGCCCCGATCGTCGACGGCCAGCGCGAGGTGCGCATGCGCGTCGGCTGCGGGTCGGCCACCATCGGCATGTTCGCCTCGCAATGGCAGGGACTGGTCGACGAGGTGGTGGTGGTCGACGACCACATCACCGGTGTCGTCTCGGAGCATCAGGCGGGCAAGGTGATCGGCTGGCCCGATACCGGGATCCGCATCCTAGGGCGCAAATCCACGCCGGGGCGGTACTTCAAGGTTGCCGAGCCCGGGCTCGGCTGGGGCGGCACGAATATCGAGGATCCGCTGGCGATCCTGGGCCCCTGGCGGGCGGCCAAGGGCGCGCATCCAGGGTTGAGCCTGCTGATGGTCTCGACCACCGGAGAGCATTACGGATACTACGTCCTGAACGACGCGCTGGAGCCTGAAGCCCGCCCGATGCCCGCAGCACTGCGCCCCTCGGTCGAGCTGATTGCCGAAAACTGCGAGCCCTCGCTGTGCACGGTGCTGTTCATGGCGGGCGCGGGGGGCTCGCTCCGCTCGGGCGTGACCAACAACCCCGTGCGCCTGACCCGCTCGGTGCATCAGGAGGCGACCCGGGTCACGCTGGGCGGGGCGCCGGCCTATCTGTGGCCCGGCGGCGGCATCACGGTGATGGTCGATGTGACGGGCCTGCCCGACAATGCCTTTGGCTATGTGCCCACGCCCGCGCTGGTCGCGCCGCTGGAATTCACGCTCAGCCGCGCCGAGTTCCGCCGCCTTGGCGGGCACGATGCCTCGGTCCGGGCGCTGGGCGATATCCTCGAGACGGGCGGCGAGTATGGCGCCGATACCCGCATCGTGGGCGCGGGCAAATGATGGTGGGGCCACAGGCCGCGCTGTTGCCCGACGGGCGGCGCCTGCACCTTCAGCATGGGCCGATCGATCTGATCATCGAGGTTTTCGGCCCCGCGCGGCAGGCCTGTTATGACCAGGCCATCGCCCGTTTCGAGACGATCCTGACCGGGCTGGTCGCCGAGCTTCCCGCCCTGCGCGCGCCGCTGGTGCCGGGGGCCGCAGTCGAGGGGCACGGGTTCCAGGGGCCCGTGGCGCGCCGGATGGCGGCGGCGGTCGCGCCATTCAAGGGCATCTTCGTCACGCCCATGGCCGCCGTCGCGGGCGCTGTGGCCGACGAGATGCTTGCCGCCACCATCGCAGGCCATTCGGTGCCCAAGGCCTATGTCAACAACGGCGGCGATGTCGCGTTTCACCTGCAACCGGGCCAGACCGCCCGGTCGATCGGCGCGGCGGGGCCCATCGCCATCGGGTTCTGCGACCGGCCCCGGGGCCTCGCCACCTCTGGCTGGCGCGGGCGCAGCCATTCGCTCGGCATCGCCGATGCGGTGACCGTGGCGGCACGCGATACGGCCACCGCCGACGCGGCGGCCACCCTGATCGCCAACGCCGTCGATCTGCCCGGCCATCCCGGCATCGAGCGCCTGCCCGCCCGGCACCTTGCGCCCGACAGCGACCTTGAAGACCGCCCCGTGACCACCGGCGTCGGCCCGCTGAGCGCGGCCGAGATCGACCTGGCACTGTCCAGCGGCACCCGTCTCGCCCGGCGCCTGGTGGCCAAAGGCTTGATCGACGACGCCGTCCTGCACCTTGCCGGGCAGACACGCGCCGCCGCGCAGCCCCTCCAATCCCCCCTTGAACAGGACCACGCCGATGCCTGAGTTTCCCATCCGCAAGATGCAGCTGATTGTCGAGGAAGTCCGCCACGATGGCGGCCCCGCGCCCGAAAGCCCGCGCCTGCTCGGCGCAATTCTGGCCTGTGTCGCCAACCCCTTTGCCGGGCGCTACGAGGCCGATATCCAGCCCGCGATGGACGATCTCACCGCGCTCGGCACCGAGATGAGCACCCGCCTGATCGCCGCTTTGGGCGGCGCGGACCGGATCGACGGTTATGGCAAGGGCGCCATCGTCGGCGAGGCGGGCGAGCTGGAACACGGTGCGCTCTGGCACAAACCGGGCGGCTGGGCGATGCGCGCATTGCTGGGCGATTCCAACGCCATCGTCCCCTCGTGCATGAAGAGGGGCGGCATCGGCGCGCGGCTCGACATCCCGCTCGGCCATATCAACGCCGCCTATGTGCGCAGCCATTTCGACGGGATCGAGGTGGGCCTGCCCGACGGGCCCAAGGCGGGCGAGATCGTCTTTGCGCTGGCCATGTCCTGCGGCGGGCGGGTCCACAGCCGGATGGGCGGGCTCGAGGCCTGGGAGGTCAAGGGCGAGGACGGCCTGCGCTGATCCCCCCGCCCCCGCGCGGGCATCACAGGTGACTTTGCGCCGATTTCAGGTAGGCTCGGGCACTAAATGTGCCGGGGAGGTTGCGTGATGAGCCCGTTCGCCAAGATCGCGATGCTTGTGGTTGTTTTCGTCGATCTGATCGGCCAGGGACTGGTGTTTCCGATCCTGAACAGCATGATCATGGAGCCGAGCTCGATCTTCCTGCCCCATGACAGCAGCACCGCGACCCGGCATCTGACCTATGGCCTTGTGATCGGGATCTTTTTCCTCAGCTGGTTCCTGGGCGCGCCGTATATCGCACAGCTCTCGGATGTGATCGGGCGCAAGAATGCGGTGCTGATCTGCCTGTTTGGCGCGCTGGTGGGCTATGGTGTGACGATCATCTCGCTCTACACCGGCAGCCTGATCCTGCTGATCCTGGGGCGGGCGGTCACCGGGCTGACCGCCGGCAACCAGCCGATTGCGCAGGCCGCGCTGGTCGATGGCAGCCGGGATGAAGAGGACAAGAACCGCAACATGGGCTACATCATGGTGGGCATCAGCGCCGGTCTGGTGGGCGGGCCGCTGATCGGCGGGCTGCTGTCGGACCCCGTGATCATCGGGTCCGAGGCCAATCTAAAGCTGCCCTTTTATGCGTCCTTCGTGATCGTGCTGGCGGCCATCGCGCTCGTGGTCTTTTTCTTCCACGACATCCGGACCGAGCGGCGCCCCTTCACCTTTCGCCCGACCGAGGTGTTCGAGCTGTTATGGCGCGTGCGCAAGTACCCGCTGGTGATGAGGATCTCGGGCGTCCTCGTGTTCTTTCACATCGCCAATCTGATGTTCTACATCTTTGTCACCAATTTCTCGGTCAGCCGGTTCGGGTTCGATACGCTCGCCACCTCGCTGATCATGGTCTCGATCGGCACCGCGATCGCCGTCGCGGGCTCGTTCCTGGTGGTCCCGATGCAGGCGCGGTTCAGCAAGTTCACGATCATCACCGTCAATCTGCTGGTCTGGCTGGTGAACTCGATTCTGATCACGATGGTCACCGACGGCGTCTGGGTCTATGCGCTGGCCTTCATCAATTATCTGATCTTCGGGATCACCTATCCCACCTTCCTCGGGCTCTATTCCGCGAGCGCAGGCGAGGAGGAACAGGGCTGGGTCATGGGCATCACGGTGGCGATCTTTACCCTGATCGCCGGGATCACCGCGCTGTTGGGGGGCGAGCTGATCGGCATCGACCTCTACCTGCCGTTCAACATCGTGACGGGTGCCGCCCTTCTGGCGCTGATCATGCAGTTTCTGACCTGGCGCGGGCCGGAAATGGACAAGCTCACCGGGCGGTGATGGCGCCCGGCCACGGGCAGCGGCTCGCCATTGTGCCGGCGGTTGGATGGTGGGCGTGACTGGGATTGAACCAGTGACCCCTTCGATGTCAACGAAGTGCTCTCCCACTGAGCTACACGCCCATCCTCAGGAGTTCGGGTCGTATAATCCGCCCCCCTCAGCGGTGCAAGCCCGAATCCACACGGCGATTTCATCAATTCTCTCGCAGAAAATTGTGCAGACGCGGGAAAAAATACTTAAACTAAGCTCATGACACGCGCGCCGACATTCGAGCTGTGGGACCCCAACGCCACGCAGCCTAGCACCAATCTGGTGTTTTCCTCTCCCCATAGCGGGCGCTGCTATCCGGAATCGCTGGTGGAGCGGTCACAGTTGGGCCTGCGCCGGCTGCGTGCCTCCGAGGATGCCTGGGTCGATCAGCTGTTCTCGGCCGCGCCCGAGCATGGCGCGCCGCTGATCGCCGCGCTGATGCCCAGGGCCTATCTCGACCTCAACCGCGCCCCGGGCGAGCTCGACCCCGCGCTGATCGAGGGCGCGCGCAGCACCGGCATCAACCAGCGCATCCTCGCCGGTCTGGGCGTGGTGCCCCGCGTGGTGGCCGAGGGGACGCCGATCTATAACGGCAAGATCTCGATGGCCGAGGCCAAGGTGCGCATCGACGCCTGCCACAAACCCTATCACGACACGCTCAACGGTCTTTTGACCCGCGCGCGCGACTTCTTTGGCTCGGCCCTCCTGATCGACTGCCACTCGATGCCCAGCGAAGCCCTGCGCGCAGCCCCCAAGATCAACGGCAAGCTGCCCGAGATCGTGCTGGGCGACCGGTTCGGCGCCGCCGCCGGGCGCAACCAGATCAGCCGCGTCCAGGCGGCGTTCGAGCGGGCGGGCTTTACCGTGGCCCGCAATCTGCCCTTTGCCGGGGGATACATCACCCAGCGCTACGGCAAACCGGCCCAGGGCCTGCACGCGATCCAGGTGGAAATCGACCGGGGCCTCTATCTCGACCAGGTGCAAGTCGAACAGGGACCGCGATTCGACGAGATTCGCACCCGCCTCGGCCAGGTCGTGGCCGAATTGATCGAATTCGGCGATCAACGCCAGCAGGTCGCGGCCGAGTAATATGCCTCAAATCGCTGAAACGGGGGCGGAATCCGCCCCATGATGCGGTTTTGCGCCCGGCACAGCCCGCGCAGCCGCACAAAAAAAGAGGCCGGCTTTCGCCGGCCATAAGTCTAAGGGAGGAAACGCCCAGGAAGGGCGGCGATACGAATATCGC
>JBCCHW010000049.1:0-18551 GCA_039028555.1 Pseudomonadota bacterium
AAGCGATATTCCGTGGAAAGCCTCACCCATGCCGGGCGTGGACCGTCGGATGCTCGACCGTCTGGGCGACGAAGAGGGGGCGATGCAGGCCTATCGCAGAACGCTCGAGATTCATCCCAATCTGGAACCGGCCCAGGAAGCCGTGGAACGCCTGTCGCCGGAGGTGGACGGGCGCGAGCTCTGATCCTCCGCCACGCTGCGGCATCGCCAACACCCTCGCGCGCCAAACAAGTGTTGCGACCCCGCCCCGTTCACGCTTTATCCAAAAGAGCAGATTGCCATCGGAGACGACGCCCGTGCTGGATTTTTCGCACCGACAGGTGACCGCGCTGCTGGGGCCGACCAATACCGGCAAGACGCACGAGGCGATCCAGCGGATGCTGGCGCGCGAAAGCGGCGTGATCGGCCTGCCGCTGCGCCTGTTGGCGCGCGAGGTCTACGACAAGATCGTCGCGATGCGCGGCTCGCAATCCGTCGCCCTCGTCACGGGGGAGGAACGCATCCAGCCACCACGACCGCAGTTCTTTGTCTGCACCGTCGAGGCGATGCCGCTGAACCGGACATTTGACTTTGTCGCCATCGATGAAATCCAGATGTGCGCCGATCCTGAGCGTGGGCACATCTTTACCGACCGTCTGCTGAATGCCCGTGGCAGGGTCGAGACGCTGTTTCTGGGCGCCGACACAATCCGCCAGCGGATCGCCGATCTGGTGCCGGAGACACGGATCGAGCGGCGCCAGCGCTTCTCGACCCTCACCTATACCGGCGCCCGCAAAATCAGCCGCCTGAAGCCACGCACCGCGATCGTCGCCTTTTCGGTCGATCAGGTCTATGCGATTGCCGAACTGATCCGGCGGCAACGGGGCGGCGCCGCCGTGGTGATGGGTGCGCTGAGCCCACGCACGCGCAATGCGCAGGTCGCGCTCTACCAGAACGGCGAGGTCGACTATCTTGTGGCGACCGACGCCATCGGCATGGGGCTCAACATGGATGTGGACCATGTGGCCTTTGCCGGTCTCAGCAAGTTCGACGGGCGCCGGATGCGCCGGTTGATGCCCAACGAACTCGCCCAGATCGCCGGGCGGGCGGGGCGCTATACCGCTGATGGCAGCTTTGGCGTGACAGCGGATGCGGAGCCGCTGGATGCCGGGGTGGCCGAGGCAATCGAGCAGCACCGGTTCAGCCCGATCAAGGCCCTTGAATGGCGCAACAGCAGCCTCTCCTATGCCTCGATCGAGGCCTTGATCAGCTCGCTCGAACAACCTCCAACCGAATCAGGATTGAATCGTGGCCGGGAATCGGAAGACCTCGCGGCCCTGCGTGCCCTGGCGCAAGATCGGGAAATCCGTGCAATTACACGACATCCGGACGCTGTTCGCCTGCTTTGGACCGCCTGTCAGATCCCTGATTTCCGCAAGACATCGCCTCAGGAGCATGTCTCGTTGATTTCGCGCATTTACAGGTTTCTGAGAACCGAGGGGGGCTGTATACCTTCGGACTGGTTTGCGGAGCAACTCGCACGGGTGGATCGGACCGAAGGGGATATTGATACCCTCTCCAACCGGCTCGCCAGCATCCGCACCTGGACCTATGTCGCCAACCGGCCTAGATGGCTGGCCGACGCGACGCGGTGGAGAGAGCGGGCACGGTCGATCGAGGACCGGCTCGGGGATGCATTGCACAAGGCGCTGACCCAGCGTTTTGTCGACCGGCGCAGTTCGGACCTGATGCGGCGCCTTAAGGGGAAGGAACGGCTATTGGCCGAAGTGAACGAAAAGGGGGACGTCACCGCCGAGGGCCATTTCCTCGGCCGGCTCGACGGGTTCCGCTTCACAGTGGATGAAACCGCAAGTTCCGAGGAACTCAAAACCCTGCGCTCCGCCTCGATGAGCGCGCTCGAGAGCGAATTCGCGAAACGGGCCGACAAACTCTATCTGAGCCCGGACACCGAGATCGACCTGACCGAGCAAGGCGGGCTGATGTGGGGCACCGATGCGATCGGCAAGCTGGAAAAGGGCGAGACCACCCTCACCCCCCGCGTCCGCGTCTTTGTCGATGACATCGCCGGCG
Organism: Pseudomonadota bacterium; assembly: GCA_039028555.1. Taxonomy (GTDB): domain Bacteria; phylum Pseudomonadota; class Alphaproteobacteria; order Rhodobacterales; family Rhodobacteraceae; genus Thermohalobaculum. The sequence goes on from JBCCHW010000049.1 coordinate 2,071, forward strand.
CCGGCGTCGCCGAAAAGGTCGAGCGGCGCCTGACCCATTGGCTGGGACGGCGCATCGCGCAACAGTTCGAACCGCTGATCGCAATGCGCGAGGATGAGACGGTAACGGGGCTCGCCAAAGGGGTCGCGTTCCAACTGATCGAGGCCATGGGTGTGCTGCCCCGGCGCGAAATCGCCGAAGATGTGCGCGCGCTTGCTCAGGAAGAGCGTGGGCTGTTGCGCAAACACGGCGTCCGGTTCGGTCAGCACAACATCTTTCTGCCCGCGCTGCTAAAGCCCGCCCCAACCCGCCTGCGCCTGGTGCTCTGGTCACTCTGGCAGGGGCTCGAGGAGTTTCCCGAAGCCCCGCCGCCGGGGCATGTCACGGTCCCGGCCACGGTGGGAAGCGCGCAGGGGTTCTACGAGATGGCCGGCTATCGGCTATGCGGCCAGCGCGCGATCAGGATCGATATGCTCGAGCGCCTCGCCGACCTGCTGCGCCCGATGGATGCGCGCGCGGGATTCGAAGCGGCCCCCGACATGCTGTCGATCACCGGGTGCACCCTCGAGCAATTCGCGGATCTGATGCGGGCGCTGGGCTTCCACGCAGAACAGGGCGAGCGGCCGAAACCACCTCCGATCGCGCGACCGAAACCCACCGACGCCCCGACCGAGGCAACGCCAGCCGAGACGGCCACCGCCACGCCCGAGGCCGTGGAGACGGACCCCCCGCAAGAGCCAGAGGTCGCCGGCGAAGAAGCACCCGCGTCATCTGCCGAAACAGAGCCGTCTGCCGACGGCTCGACAGCGCCGCCCTCCGAGGGGGCCGATACGGCCGAAAGCCCCGACGAAGACACGCGCCCGGATCCCGACCCCGCAGGTGAAGAGGCCAAGCCCGAGACCGAAGTCTTCTACACGTTCACTTATCAGCGACGCTCGGATAGCCGCGGGCGCAGATCGGGCGACAGGGCACCGGCCAAGCAAGCGGACAACCGCAAACAGGACGGCCATAAACAGGACAGCCGGAAACAGGACGGCTCATCGAAAAAGCGCCGCCCGAAACCCGGCAAGGGGCCCCGCAAGGACCAGGATCACGAGCGCAAACCGCGCAAACCCAAACCGGTCGAGAAACCGGTGGACCCGGACAGTCCCTTTGCGATCCTGCAACAACTCAAGAAGAACTGAGTGCTGAAAGACGGCGACACCATCCGGATCGACAAATGGTTGTGGCAGGCCCGTTTCTTCAAGACCCGAACCAAGGCCACCGCGGCCGTGACGGCGGGGGCTGTGCGGATCAACGCGCAACGGTGTCAGAAGGCATCGCAATCGATCCGCCCGGGCGATGTGCTCACCTTTGTGGCGGGCCGCGATGTCCGTGTCATCCGGGTCGAGGCGATCGGCACGCGGCGTGGCCCGGCCAGCGAAGCCGCAACCCTGTTCACCGATTTGGACCCGCCCAAGGCGCAGAGCGGCGCGACCGAGGCAGACCCCGCCGCGCCGACTTGCGTCACCCGTGACCCCGGCTCCGGGCGCCCAACCAAGCGCCAAAGGCGCAAAATCGACGCACTGCGCCGTTCACGGTCTTGATGGATCACTCCGGCGCCCCTAATACGCAGACAAACCCGACCGTTCGGGAGAAGAAATCGCAGGAGCCTCCTGAATGACCTATGTGGTGACCGATAACTGCATCATGTGCAAACACACCGATTGTGTTGAGGTCTGCCCCGTCGACTGTTTCTACGAGGGAGAAAACATGCTGGTCATCCACCCCGACGAGTGCATCGATTGCGGCGTATGCGAACCGGAATGCCCCGTGGACGCGATCCGGCCCGATACCGAGAACGGTTTGGAAGACTGGATCAAGCTGAACGGCGATTATGCCGAGCAATGGCCGGTCCTCACGGTAAAGCGCGACGCGATGCCCGATGCCGAGAAATACGACGGCGAATCGGACAAGCTGACGAAATACTTTTCCCCGAAGCCCGGTGAAGGCGATTGACGGAATGCGCAATCAAACAGCTAAAAAACGCTCAAATATTCTGTAAAATGTGATTCTATGGGCGGATCAAGGCCCGAATTCGTCTTTTTTGGCGAAATTCTGGCAAGCCACTGGAAATTCAGGCCAGCATTTGTTACATAAATGTTGCAACGAGCATCGGTGCGGCTGTGGAGACTTTGGGCCAACCCGGCGAATGACATCAAATGTTAACTGACCAGCGTGCTTGCACGTAGGCCAGTCTTTTTGTCCGAGTTGAACCTTGGACATCGTAATCTTAACGGCTTCGGAGAGAGAATGTCGAAAGTAGCAAACGCAAAGGCAGCCGAATTTCGCGCCAACGATTACGTCGTCTATCCGGCACATGGTGTCGGTAGGATCGTCTCGATCGAAACACAGGAAATCGCCGGCATGAAGCTGGAACTCTTTGTCATCTCGTTTGAGAAGGACAAGATGACCCTGCGCGTCCCCACGGCAAAGGCTGCCTCGACCGGCATGCGCTCGCTCTCGAGCCCCGACATCGTCGGCCAGGCCCTCGACACGCTGAAAGGCCGCGCAAAGGTCAAGCGCGCGATGTGGTCGCGCCGGGCGCAGGAATACGAGCAAAAGATCAATTCGGGCGACCTCATCTCGATCGCCGAGGTTGTGCGGGATCTGTATCGTGCCGGGGATCAGCCCGAGCAGTCCTATTCCGAACGCCAGCTCTATGAGGCGGCACTCGAGCGGCTGACCCGCGAAGTGGCCGCCGTTGAGCGTGTCGACGAAAACAGCGCCTGCGCGAAAGTCGACGCCGTGTTGGAGGCAAAGGCAGCCTGATCCAGGCACCCGTGCAATTTTGAAAGCCCGCCAGCCCGGCGGGCTTTTTTGTTTGACCCGGACCCACCAGCCGCACACTCTCTTCCAAAAATGACGGGAGGATCCGTTGCGGCCAGACAACTTTTTCAACATCGACGATATGGAGGCCGGGATTCCTCGCGAACTCGCCCCAGGCGTCACGACCACCGTCTATACCGGCGATCAGGCGATGATCTCGATCGTTCGCTTCGCCCCGGGTGGGAAAGGAAAGCTCCATCATCACCCCGAAGAGCAATGGGGCTTTTGCCTCGAAGGGTCGGGCAAAAGAACTCAGGGCGACCTGACGGTCGAGATTGCCAAGGGAGACTTTTGGCGAACGCCCGGCGACCTGCCCCATACCATGGAGGCGGGGCCAAGCGGGTTGGTCGTGATTGATGTCTTTGCCCCGCCGCGCAAGGCCTATGAAACCGCCGGCAGCGGGTTTGGAGACGGTTCTTGAGCGTACGCCAGCACCAGATCGACATTCCCCGGCTGACGCGGGCAGAACTTGCCGACTGGGCCGCGATCCCGGCGGCCGTCGCGTCGGATGCGATGGGACGCACAGGCGCGATGGTCGGCGCCCTCTCTGCGCTGCATCCCGAAATGCGGATCGTGGCGCAGGCCCGGACCGTTCACTGCATGGTCGGAGACAACTCGGCCCTGCACGCCGCCATCGGAGCCGCCGACCCCGGCGACGTCCTGGTCTGCGACGCGCAAGGGTTCGAGGACGCCGCCATCTGGGGCGGCTTGATGACCATGTCCGCGATCGACCGAGGCCTTGCCGGGCTCGTCATTGATGGCGCGGTGCGCGATTCGGCCGAAATCATCGAAAAGGGATTTCCCGTTTTTGCCAGATCCGTGGTGCCGCGCGGCCCGCATAAGGGTTTTGGCGGCGTGATCGACGGCGCGATTTCCTGTGCCGGCCGGGTGGTGATGCCGGGCGATCTGATCATCGGCGACAGTGACGGTGTCACGGTCGTGCCGTTCGCAGCCCTGACAGGTACCCTCGCCGCAGCGAGAGCGATCCTCGACAAGGAGGCAAAGGCGTTGGCTCATGTGGCGGCGGGCGGCACGCTCAACGATCTCTATGGCGTCCCCGAGATCGAGATGATCCCTCAGGCGAAATAGCGCCGCATCAGGTCGAGATACAGCGCGCTGAGGGCATCGATATCGGCGACGGGCACCCGCTCGTCGACCTGATGCATGGTATCGCCCACCAGACCGAGTTCGACGACAGGGCACATATCCTTGATAAAGCGGGCGTCAGATGTGCCCCCTCCCGTGGTCATGGCGGGGGGGGCGCCGCAACGCTCGGCAACCACCGCACCGATCAACTCGGTCAATTGGCCCGGATGCGTCAGAAAACTCTCACCTGAGACCTTCCAGGCGATCTCGACCTCGCACCCCGAGCCCGCCACGCCCTGCGCCACGATCCTGTCGACCCAGGCCTTGATGCTGTCGGAACTGTGGAGATCGTTGAAGCGGATGTTGAAAACGGCCTTGCCCTCGGCCGGGATCACATTGGCGACCGGGTTGCCCACATCGATGCTCGCGAGGGCCAGGGTCGAGGCCTGGAAATGCTCTGACCCCTCGTCAAGACGGGTGTCGGAGAGGGCGGCGCAGATCCGGGAGAGCACCGGGAGCGGATTGATCGCGCGCTCGGGATAGGCCGTATGCCCCTGTTTGCCGCGGACATTGAGCGTCCCGTTCATCGAGCCGCGCCGGCCAATCTTGACCACATCGCCCAGGCGCGCGACCGAGGTTGGTTCGCCAACGATACAAATGTCGAGCGTCTCTCCATTCTGGCGCATCCAGTCGAGAACAGCGATTGTCCCATCGGTTGCAGGGCCTTCTTCATCGCCCGTTATCACCAGAGCGACAGAGCCATCGGGCGGCGTTTCCGTCACCAGCCGGATCGCGGCGGCAACAAAGGCGCCGACGCCCGATTTCATATCCGTCGCCCCCCTGCCCCACAAAACGCCGTCGCGGATCTCGGCGCCAAACGGGTCGGCCCGCCAGGCGTCCCGGTTGCCGACGGGGACCACATCGGTGTGGCCGCCAAAGCCAAAGACGGGAGCCGCACGGCCCCAGCGCGCATAGAGGTTTTCAACCCCGCCCCGGCTGATCCGGGTGCAGCTAAAGCCAGCGGGTTGCAGCACGCGCTCCAGCAACGCGAGCGCGCCCCCTTCCTCGGGCGTTACCGAGGGGCAGCGGATCAGATCTGCGGTCAGACCGATGGCGGACGGGATCGTCATGGCACAAGCTCCTTGATGATATCGGGCAGATCAGAAGCGGAAGCGGCAAGACAATCAGCCCCCGCATCGCGCAATTCCCCGCGCGAGCCATAGCCCCACAGCGCCCCGATCGCTGTCAGCCCGGTATTGTGCGCGCCAACCATATCATAGCGGCGATCCCCGACCATCACACCGGTCTCGGCACCCGTCTGACCCTTGGCATGTGTGAGCAGGTCGGTCTTGTCGCCCCGCGTGCCATCAAGCTCGGCGCCAAAGACGCCGTCGAGCCGGGGTTCCAGGTCGAAATGCGCGACGATCCGCCGGGCAAAGACATGTGGCTTCGACGTGGCGAGCCACAGGCGATGCCCGGCGGCGCGCAAGGTATCCATCATCCTTGGCACGCCGGGATAAACCGCGTTTTCGAACAGACCGATCTCGCGATACCGCGCACGATAGAGAGTGACCGCATGGCCAGCGCGAACCTGATCGCGGAAATGTTCGAGGAAACTTGTCTGCAGCGGCGGGCCGATCCAGCTAAGCAACGCCTCTTCGGGCGGCGTCTCAGCCCCCATTTCGCTCAGCGCATGCCGGACCGAACGAACAATGCCCAGTCGGTTATCGGTCAGCGTCCCGTCGAGGTCCAGGAAAACATCCATCAGTCGTCAAACAGCGTCGTCTGCGCCACGATCACCGCGTTGTCGGTTTGGGCACGATCCATCAGCGCGCGTTCATCGGCTTCGATCACATGGCCCTCGGCCTCGCGCTCCTCTGGCGTTCCAAGGCCTTCGACCTCCAGGGGGTTCAGGCCGGCCTGACGCATCACCGCGACGGTCTCGCGCACCGCCTCGTCCTCGTCGACACCGGTCGCATAGCAGAGGAGCCCGGCGCCGGTTGATCCTTCGGGCAACCCGTCATCCGCCCCGCGTCCCACATGGACCAGCAACGTAAAGACAGGCCGAACCGGTTTCTTAGTCACGCAAAAGCTCGTTGATCGAGGTTTTCGATCGTGTGCGCTGATCCACCCGCTTGACGATCACGGCGCAGTAGAGCCCCGGCCCCGGCGAGCCGTCGGCCATTGCCTTGCCCGGGAGCGTGCCCGGAACAACCACCGAATAGGGGGGCACTTCGCCGATGAAGGTCTCGCCCGATGCACGGTCGATGATCTTGGTCGAGGCCCCGATAAAGACCCCCATCGAGAGAACCGAGCCTTCGCGCACGATCACGCCCTCGGCCACCTCCGAGCGTGCGCCGATAAAGCAATCGTCTTCGATGATCACCGGCCCGGCCTGCAGCGGCTCCAGCACGCCCCCAATGCCGGCCCCGCCCGAGATATGAACGTTCTTGCCGATCTGGGCACAGGAGCCGACGGTCGCCCAGGTATCAACCATCGTCCCGCTGTCCACATAGGCGCCGAGATTGACGAACGAGGGCATCAGCACCACGCCCGGCGCGATATAGGCCGAGCGTCGAACCACACAATTGGGCACCGCGCGAAAGCCCGCAGCACTCCACTGATTGTCGCCCCAGCCGTCGAATTTCGACGGTACCTTGTCCCACCATGTGGCGTTGCCGGGCCCGCCCTCGATCGGCGTCATGTCGTTGAGGCGAAAGCTGAGCAGCACGGCCTTTTTCGCCCATTGGTTCACGTTCCACGCACCATCGGCACCGCGCTCGGCCACCCGCAGTTCGCCCTTGTCCATCGAACCCAGGGCCGCATCAACCGCCTCACGCGTCGCACCCGTGGTCTGGGGGGTAATCGTGTCACGCGCCTCCCAGGCGCTTTCGACGGCGGCTTCGAGATCGGCGTGGCTCATGGTGGTCTCTCCCAGGGTCGTTCGGCGACAAGCCTCATAGGACGGATGGCGAGGGCGCGCAATGGGGCGCCCCGCCGCGAGACCGGCTATAGTGTCCCACCGGCCTTCAGCAGCGCCTCGATCCGGGCGAACGGCGCCCCTTTTTCGGCCTCGGCAAAGGTTCCCGGGCCCAGGATCTCTTCGCCCGCCGCGATGAGTGCCCCATAGGCACGGCGCGCCAGGGAAGACCCCAGCGAGACCCGTGCAACGCCCGCCGCCGCAAGATCGCCGACCGACAACCCCCGCGGACGGATCCCGATCACCACGTTCACAGGTTTCTCCAACGCGCCAGTGACCGCCCGGATCGCGTCGAGATCGGGCAGGCCAGGCGCATAGAGGCAATCGGCCCCCGCTGCCTCGAACGCCTGAAGCCGAGAGATGGTATCGTCGATATCAGGCCGTCCATGCAGGAAGTTTTCCGCCCGCGCGGTCAGCGTAAACGGAAACGGCAGCGCGCGGGCCGCAGCAACAGCCGCCTCGATCCGCGCGAGCGCCTGATCAAAGGGAAAGATCGGCGCATCGGGCTCGCCCGTCACATCCTCGATCGTGCACCCGACCAGCCCCGCCTCGGCCGCCAGGCGCACCGTCTCGGCCACCGTCTCGGGATCGGGCCCGAACCCGTCTTCAAGATCCGCGCTGACGGGAAGATCAACCGCCGCGACCAGATCGGCCGCATGGGCGAGCGCCGTTTTGCGGCTCGTCACCCCGACCCAATCACGCGTGCCCTGAGAAAAGGCAAACCCCGCCGACGTGGTCGCAATCGCCTCGAATCCCAGCCCGGCAAGCATCCGCGCCGAGCCCCGATCCCAGGCATTGGGCAGAATGAGCGGATCGCCTTTGCAGTGCAGGTCACGAAACAGACGCGCCTTGGTAATCTGATCGGTCATTCAGTCTTCCCCCGTCTCTACGAATACCAGAGGCGGCGCCCCCGGTGGCTCAATCCAATCCTGCCGCGATTTCCCGGATCACGTCCCAGGCGAAATCGACATCCCGTTCTTGCGTGTCCCATTGGCCAACCGAAAAACGAATGACGAACTGGCCCTGATGGGTGGTTTGAGTCAGATAAATCCGCCCGTCATCATTGATCGCCTCGATCAGGCGGCGGTTGAGAATATCGGGATCCTCCCCGCCGCGCCGGTAGCGAAAGCTAAACAGCGCAAACATGGGCGGCGTCACCAGGTCAAAATCATCTGCTGCATCGACCTTTCCCGCCAGAGCCTCGGTCCAGCGAATATGATCGGCGATCCGTGCGCGCAGACCGGAAAGGCCATAGGCGCGCAGCACGAACCAGAGCTTCAAAGCCCGGAACCGGCGGCCAAGCTGCGGCGTCCATTCCGAGAAATTGGTGATCTCCCCCGCCCCGTGCGTGTGCAAATAGTCCGGCCGCATGGCAAGGGTTCGGATCTGGTCCGTCGGGTCGGCAAGAAACTGCACGGAACAATCGAACTGGACCCCCAGCCATTTATGCGGGTTCACGACGATACTGTCGGCCCCGTCGACACCCTCCCAATGCACCCGCTGCTCCGGGCAGATCATGGCAGAGCCCGCCCAGGCGGCATCCACATGAACCGGCAGGTCATGGCGTTTCGCCACATCAATCGCCGCGCCCACCGGGTCCGACGCGCCGATGCCGGTACCCCCGACGCACAGGATCACACCGGCCGGGCGAAAACCCGCCGCGATATCTGCCGCGATCAGGCGCCCGAGCCTCTCAGGGTCCAGCGCCCAGCGCGCATCAGTCGGAACCTTCACCAGATTGTTCGCGCCGATCCCCGCCATCACCACCGCCTTGTCGACCGAGCTGTGGCACTGCGCCGAGGCATAGAGGCGCAGCGGCGCGCCTGTGATCCCCTGCGCATTGCTTTGCCACCCCGTCGCCCGTTCACGCATGCTGAGCACGGCAGAGAAGGTCGCCATCGAGGCGGTGTCATGGGTGACGCCGACGAAATGGCCGCCCAGGCCCAGGCCCTGGCGCAGCCAGTCGATCATCCGGATTTCCATCTCCGTCGCGATCGGCGAGGTCTGCCACAGCATCGGGTTCACCGCCATGACCGCGGTCAGCTGCTCGGCGAGCATCGAGGCCGGCGCGGCATTGGCCGGGAAATAGGCGAAAAACCGGGGATGCTGCCAGTGGGTCAGTCCCTCGGGCACGATCCGCTGGAAATCCGCCCAGATCGCCGCCATGGGTTCCGGCGCGTCGGGCGGGTTTTCAGGCAGCATGTCAAGAAATCTGCCGGGCTCAAGGCGCGCCCGGACCCGGTGATCGCGCTGCCCCGCGAGATACTCCGACCCCCAGTGCGCTGCTGCCTGCGACCATTGACGATAGTCTTTGCGGTCCATCTGTTCTCCCATGCGCGGCCCGGGACCTGAACATCGTGGCTGCCGGACTCTCCGCGATCGACCAGCCATCGGGGGCTGGATAGATCGACAAGCCCGCAAGCGCCAGTCATTTCAATCGGCACATACCCCGATCTTCAAGGCACCGACGGCCCCAGCATCACCGCCGCCCCGCCCTTAAGGCATGACCTGTCCCGCCGGGAGCGAAGGGCATGTCCGGCACGGACATGCCCGATGTGGCCGCTTGCGGGCCGGCCTGCCGGTCCGCAAGGGGTCGCCCCTTGAAAGTCCCATGAGTAATGGGGGCGCCGTTCTTGCCGGGTCCGGCCCGGGCATGCCTTCTCACGGCATGGCCCCGTCTGAGCGGATCCCCAACAGGCCAAGGCCCACCGGCACAGGCAGGTCAGACTTTCACGCGCTCCGATTTCGGGTCATAGAGCGGGCGCAACGAGGCCTCCGCCGCCACCCGGGTGCCCGCGACATCGATCTCGAAGCGCGAGGCAAGCAGGTCATCCGCGCTCTCGCCCTTGCAGGGCACATAGCCCATGCCGATCGCGGCCCCCAGATGGTGCCCGTAATTGCCCGAGGTCAGAAAGCTGACGATCTCCCCGTCGCGCAGGATCGGCTCGTTATGATAAAGGAGCGGCTCGGGATCCTGCAGTTTGAACTGTACCATGCGACGGTCCAGCCCCTGTTGCTTCTTGTTCAGCACCGCGTCCCGCCCGATGAATTCGGGCTTCGTTGTCTTGACCGCAAAGCCAAGACCCGCTTCGAGCACGTGATCCTCGTCGGTGATGTCATGACCATAGTGGCGAAACGCCTTCTCGATCCGGCAGCTATCCATCATATGCATGCCACAGAGCTTCAGCCCGTGATCCGCACCGGCCTCGGCCAAGGCCTCAAAGACATGGGCCGCCTGATCGGTCGAGACATAGATCTCCCAGCCAAGCTCGCCCACATAGGTGACCCGATGCGCCCGCGCGAGGCCCATGCCGATCTCGATTTCCCTCGCCCATCCAAATGGATGCCCCGCATTTGTCCAGTCATTTGGGCTGACGGCGGCCAACAGATCGCGCGCTTTGGGGCCCATGACAGCGAGGCAACCCTCTCCCGCGGTCACATCCGTAAAGACGACCCGCGCCTCGCCTGCATGGCGGCGCAACCAGCTCATGTCCCTGACCGCCGTGGCCGCGGGGGTCACGACCAGATAGACGGTCTCTGACAGGCGCGTGACGGTCACATCGGCCTCGATGCCCCCCTTTTCGTTCAGGAATTGTGTATAGACGATCCGCCCCGCAGGCACCGACATGTCGCCGCCGCAGATACGGTTCAGCACCTGCTCGGCATCCGGTCCCTCGACCCGGATCTTGCCAAAGCTCGACATGTCATACATGCCGACACCTTCGCGGATCGCGCGGTGTTCCTCCGCCGAATTTCCAAACCAGTTCTGGCGTCCCCAGCTGTATTCATACTCCGGCACGTCACCCGGTTTCGCAAACCAGTTCGGGCGCTCCCATCCGGCCGTTTCGCCAAAACAGGCGCCGCGGGCCTTGAGATGCTCATGAAACGGCGACCGGCGGATCCCGCGCGAGGTCTCATACTGCCGATAGGGGAAATGATCCGCATAGAGCAGGCCCAGAGTCTCGCTGACACGTTCGCGCAGATAGACCTTGTTGTTCTGGAACGGCTGGACCCGGCGGATATCAACATCCCACAGATCAAAAGGCGGCTCGCCCGAGTCAATCCAGTGGCTGAGCGCGTACCCCGCCCCACCCGACGAGACGATGCCGATCGAGTTGTAACCCGCCGCCACCCAGAACCCTTCGAGATTGGGCGCCTGGCCAAGGTAATAGCGATCATCGGGGGTAAAACTCTCCGGCCCGTTGAAAAAGGTATGGATGCCCGCCTCGCCCAGCATCGGCAAGCGATCGATCCCCATCTCGAGGATCGGCTCGAAATGGTCGATATCCTCGGGCAACTGATCAAAGCAGAAATCTTCCGAGATGCCGTTCATGCCCCATGGCTTTGCCTTTGGCTCAAAGGCGCCCAGCATCATCTTGCCGGCATCCTCCTTGTAATAGGCGCATTCATCGGGCACCCGCAGCACGGGGAGCTGCGTCAGCCCCTCGATCGGTTCGGTGACGATATAGAAATGCTCACACGCATGGAGCGGGACTGAGACGCCCGCCATCAGACCGATATCGCGGGCCCACATGCCGCCGCAATTGATCACCACATCCGCCTGGATGGTGCCGGCCTCCCCCGCCCGTTCCCAGGCGATCCCGGTGACCTTTCCGCGGTCCTGATGAACGGCCGTGACCTTCACCCCTTCATGGATCGCGACGCCCCGCTGACGGGCACCCTTGGCAAGGGCGAGGGCAATATTCGCGGGGTCCGCCTGTCCGTCCAGCGGCAGGTGTACCGCGGCCACGACATCGTCGATGTTCAGGTGCGGGTACATGTTTTGCGCCTCGGCAGGCGAGATTTCCGCCACATCGACATCGAAGGCCCGGGCGAGCGCCGCCTGGCGATAGATCTCTTCCTTGCGCGCCTCGGTCAGTGCCACGGTGATCGAGCCGTTCTGCCGCATCCCCGTGGCGACACCGGTTTCCTCCTCGAGCTTGACGTAGAGGTCGGCGGAGTACTTCGCGAGCCGGGTCATGTTCTGGTTGCCCCGCAGCTGACCAATCAATCCGGCTGCGTGCCAGGTGGTCCCGCAGGTCAGCTGTTTACGCTCGAGCAGAACCACTTCATCCCAGCCCAACAGACCAAGATGATAGGCGACCGAGCACCCGGAAACGCCGCCTCCAATGATGACGGCACGCGCCTTGGTCGGAAGATCAGCCATAACGGTTTCCTCTCAGTCAGGGGTTCCGGGCGGGATCAGAACCAGCTTTCCCGGATAAAGTTTCTCGGCGAAATCGGCCTGGGCACGGGCGATCTCTGCCAACGGATATGTTTGCGAAATCAATGGGCGGATCCGCCCGGAATTGACCAGATCCACAAGGCCCAGGAACACCTCTCTCGGCTGGTAGGTGCAGCCAAAGATCGTGATGTCGTTCAGATAGATCGTGCGAAGATCCGCCTCGACGATCGGGCCCGCGATCGCGCCGGATGTCGCATATCGCCCGCCGGGGCTCAGGGCCTCGATCAGGCCGCCCCAGCCGGGGCCGCCGACAATATCGATCACCACGCTCAGCGACCCGGGCGCAGGCGTTTCACCCCGGTCGAGCACCCGGTCGGCCCCTGCGGCCCGAACGGCGGCTTGCTTGGGGCCGGAGGCCTGTGCCGTGACATGCGCGCCCCGCAGCTTTGCAAGCTGAACGGCTGCCATGCCGACACCGCCCGAGGCACCGGTGATCAGCACGTGATCCGTCGCCCGGATGCCCGAACGAACCACCAGGTTCTCGGCCGTGCCAAAGGCGCACGGGATGGCTGCAATCTCGATATCGCTGAGCGGCGAGCCCGAGACGTCAAAAAGCTGATCTGCGGGAACCTTGCAAAATTCGGCGAATGCGCCGTCGAACTCGGAGCCAAGCGCGACAAAACCGACCGGGTTTTCTGGGCCCGGCATCGGCTGATTGATGGCGCAGGTCACGCGTTGGCCGATCTCGAAACCCATGGCATCTTCGCCAAGGGCGACGACCCGGCCACAAAGATCGCCCCCCTGTATGCGCGGAAACTCCAGCGCGCCGCCCCAACCACCGGCCTCGACATTGCCGGCCCCGGCCGTATCCGTCGCCTCGCGGACCTCTTTGGCGTACCAGCCGACGCGGGTATTGATGTCGGTATTGTTGACGCCTGCGGCCAGGACGCGGACCAAGACCTCCCCCGGCCCGGGACGCGGCATGGGGATCTGGCTGTTCCAGACGAGTTTCTCGGGCCCGCCATGGCCGGTCAGCTGAACACCGCTCATCGTCGCGGGAAGGCTGGTCATGCAGGCAGCCTAACCACGTTATGACCCGCATCTCCCAAGCGGCTGTTGAGCTCGGCGATATGGGCAGGTGAAATCTCGCAACACCCGCCGATCAGGCTCAGACCCCTGTCAGCCCAGCGCATGGCGAAATCGGCATACTGCACGGGCCCCAGATCGGCGCGGGCGTCCAGCCCCTCAACGGTGGTTCCGGCGGTGAAATAGGACTTGATGCCGGTAAAGCCATTGGCATAGGCCCCCACAGGCCCGCCCAGGGCGAGCAGGTCCCCGAGCGCCAGGTCGACCGTTTCCGGCCGCGAACAGTTCACCAGCCGCGCGGCGACGGGCAGACCCTGAAGGGCGGCATTCGCCTCTGCCAGCGTCTCGCCCGAGCGGATGCGGCCACTGTCGTCATCGGCAAGCGTCCACGAGACCCAGACCGGCTTGCCGGTCTCGCATGCAGCGGTTGCGGCGGCCTTGCCCTCGTCGGCGGAGCCCATGGTCTCGCAGAGCAGAACATCGACGTAGTCCGCCTGGATCCGCGCCACGTCCCGGTACACGGTCAACATTTCCGCAACCGGCGGGTTCAGCCCGGGGCGATAGGACCAGACAAAGGGCGACAGGCACCCGGCCACGGTGACATCCGCGCCGCTCTCCTCGCGGGCCTCCAGCGCGATCCGGCAGGCGAGGCGCTGAAGCCGCTCGAACTGGTCGACCTTTCCCACAGCTTCAAGCCGGTTGGGCATCACCGAATAGGCATTGCAGGTGATCACCCTGGCGCCCGCGCGGATGTTTTCGAGATGCACGGCGCGCACGAGGTCTGGCTGATTGTCCATCACCTCGGCCGACCAGGCGGGCGTCGGATCCGCCGTCGCCCGGCGGATGAGCTCCTGGCCCATCCCGCCATCCATCAGCACGACCGCTGTCATGCCCGCAGTCTTTCGTTGCCGGGATCCCAGATCGGGCCATCGGGCTGGACGACCGCCTTGACCCGCTCGCCAAAGATCTCGACCTCAAGCTCGGTTCCCGGTGACGCACAATCGGGCCGGATCACCCCTTGCGCGATCGAGGCGCCGACACGATAGCCCCAACCGCCCGAGGTTGTCTCGCCGACATGCTCATCGCCTTTCCAGACATTCGACATGTACGGCGCGTCAAGCCCGTTGGCCTCGACAATCATCGAGGCAAAGGCGCGCGACGACCCCTGTTGATGCTCGTTCAGCAACGCCGCCTTGCCGGGGAAATCCTGCGCCTTGTCGAGTTTGACAAACCGGCCAAGCCCTGCCTGGAACAGTGTGTAATCGGTCGAGAGATCTCCCTTCCACGTGCGGTAGCCCTTTTCGAGCCGCAGCGAGTCGAGCGCGTACATGCCGAACGGTTTGGCCCCCGCATCAAGGATGGCCCGATAGATCGCCGGGATATCCGCATTGGCGGCATGAACCTCCCAGCCGAGCTCTCCCGCAAAGGAGACCCGCAGCAGAACGACCCACGCCCCCGCAATCTCGCTTTCCTGCCGGCTGAGCCAGGGAAGCGACAGATCGGCCGCGCACAGCCCTGCCAACAGGTCGCGCGATTTGGGCCCTGTCACGATCAGGGTGCTCATCTCCTCGGTCCGGTCGGTGATGGTGATCGGGCTCCCCTCCGGCAGATGCTTGATCAGCCAGTCGCGGTCATGGAGCTGCGCCGTTGCGGCGGTTACGAGATAATAGTGATCCTCGGCAACCCGGGTCATCGACATCTCGGTCACGACCCTGCCGCGATGGTCCGCAAAATAGACCAGGCCAAGCCGTCCCACCTTGGGCAGGGCGCCACAGGTGAGGCCGCGCATCCACTCATCCGCACCGGCGCCTTCCACCTTGAACCGGGCAAAACCGGGCAGATCCAGCACCCCGCAAGCATCGCGTACCGCCTCGCACTCCTCGCGGACGCGCGCTTCCCACGGGCCGCTGCGGCCCCAGGTTTCGGTGGCGGCCTCCGAGACATCGTCGCCTGGTCTTGCAAACCAGTTCGCCCGCTCCCAGCCACCGTACGCGCCCATCACACCGCCAAGCTCGACAACCTTTTCGTGGTTTGGCCCCAGGCGCTTGTCCCGTCCGGCGGGCCATTCGTGATGGGGGAAGTGCATGGCGTATTCGTGGCCATAGACCTCCATCGCTTTGTGAACACAGTGATCATGGTCGCACCAATCACCAAAGCGGCGCGGATCGACCGACCACATATCCCACTCGGTGCCGCCCTCGACGACCCATTCGGCGAGCACCTTGCCCGCGCCACCCCCCTGCGCGATGCCAAAGGTAAAGACACAGGCCTCGAACGCATTCGGGACGCCTGGCATCGGGCCGATCAGCGGGTTTCCGTCCGGCGTGTAAGGGATCGGACCGTTGATCATCTTGTAGAGCCCGGTCTCTCCGATCATCGGGACACGGGCGATCGCATCCTCCAAGTACCATTCCAGCCGGTCCAGGTCGTCGGGGTAGAGCTGGAACGAGAAATCCTCAGGCATCGGGTCTTCTTTTGTGACCCAGTGCGCGCGGCAGTTACGCTCGTAGGGACCGAGGTTGAAGCCGTTCTTCTCCTGCCGGAGGTAGTAGGAGCTGTCGACGTCACGCAGCAGGGGCAGCTTGCCGTGCTGTTTGGTCCGTTCGATCAATTCTGGATGTTCGTCAAACAGGATGTACTGGTGGCTCATGGTCGCCATCGGGACCCAGCGCCCGAACATCGCGCCGACCTCCTGTGCACGATATCCGGCGGCATTGACCACGTATTCACAGCGAATGTCCCCCTTGTCGGTCGAGATCACCCATTCGCCGTTCTCGCGCCGCGCTCCGGTGACAGAGGTAAAGCGGATGATCTGCTGCCCCTTGTCGCGGGCGCCCTTGGCCAGCGCCTGCGTCAGCTGTGCGGGATCGATATCGCCGTCATAGGGGTCATGCATCCCGCCCGCCAGATCGTGCAGTTCGAGATAGGGATAATGGGCCTGCAACTCCTCGGGCGTGCACATGGTCAGATCCATGCCCTGATAGCGGCCCATGCCCACCGCGCGTTCAAACTCCTGCATCCGTTCCTTGGAATGGGCCAGCCGGATCGAGCCCGTGACGTTGTAATTCATCGGGTAGTCGACCGCATCCGACAACTCCCGGTACAGCTCGGTCGAATAGCGTTGCATGTTCATGATCGACCACGAGGCCGAAAAGGTCGGCACATTGCCTGCGGCATGCCAGGTGCTGCCGCTGGTCAGTTCGTTCTTTTCGATCAGAACGCAATCGGTCCACCCCTTGAGTGCCAGGTGATAGAGACAAGAGGCGCCAACGGCGCCACCGCCGATGACCACAACAC
>JBCCHW010000050.1:0-18501 GCA_039028555.1 Pseudomonadota bacterium
ACGCATCCTTGCTGCCCCGACACACACCCGATGACGCTGTTAACACCGAGTGCGGAGGCGTGGTAGTGATATCCAAGTTCCTCTGACTCATGTCCTCGACAGGCATCCAGGTCTTCGGGTTCATTTCCATTGACGTCAAGACGCTTGTAAAGGCCGTAGCCATCTATCGTGATGCCAACCTGCTGCGCATGACCGCTGCTTTTGGCAATCCCAGCGAGACAGTCGGTGACGAAATGATAGTGATATCCAACGAACGGGTTGACATGCCCTCCGCAATCATCGAACGGCGCAATGTTGTAGGCCCGCAATATATCGGCAATTGGTGCGGGTCCTTCGAATCTCACCCCGTTCAGGGCAAGACCGGTTCCGGGCTGATCCTTAAGCGGCGAGGGTTCTTCGGCCCTTACAGGGTTGAGAGGGATGAAATAGGTCTGAACTGGCGCTAAAATTGTCTGATCGACTTCGCACTGCGCACAATAGTAATAGTATTCTTTCCAGACATCCGGCCGGGCCGCTCCGAAACAGGCATCAAATGATCTTGTGACGAGTACGTCACCGGTCTCCGGATCATACATCTTCCACTTCGGGTCGTCGTAGAACTCGGCCAGGTTCTTTACGAACTCACCATCTGCGTCATAAACCTTCCCATCCTTGAACCAAATTCCTGACGCCTCTGGTCCATCTGTTATCTTTCCTGGACACCACGGCCCAGGTTCGTAGTCGGGTGCCTGTTTCAGGATTAATTTCACGCACTTGGTTTTTGCGCCTCCAGACAAAACGCAATCAACGACCTCACTGTCCTGCATGATTGAGTCACCGCTTAAGTGTGACAAAAAGGCTTGCAGTGCCGGGGATGCATTTTCAGGGATGTCCACGTGGCCATCATCATGAGCATAAGCCGGCAAAGTCACCATGGCGATAGCGATCAGAACCATCAGCCGTGTAGTGCAATGCAAATAGAAGAACACCTGCATTCTCCCTTGATGGAAAAGAGCTTGCGTCGTCACTCGCTCTATAGCGAGTGGGTTAGCGCTGTGGCTCCAGGCTTTTGAAAACGGCGATCGCGCCATCGGATTTGTCAGTGTGGTGATGCACAATCTTCCAGGTTCCTCCGACGCGACGATAGATGTTGGTTCCCCTATGCGCGACCTCAACCTCGTTACCGCCCGGATAAAAGATGCCTTTCTCCAAGCCAATTTCGTAGGCAAATTCCCCGGCCGTGACGATGACCCGTTCGGTCATTTCAACTGTCCCACCTTCGAACACTTCAGCGACCTTTTTCCACGCAGCCCAAAGAGCTTCCCAACCTACCTCCCGGCCACCATTTGGACGCATGGCTGTCACTTCATCACTATGCAACCATATCTCGCTCATCGGATTAGGGTCTTTGTTGAAGACACTGTTGAGCGCAGAATAGAATTCTTCCGAGGCAGCGAGAACTGTTTCGTTCTTGGACATGGTCTCTCCAATTCAATTGCATTTGCCAGCCCCTGAAGGAGTCTGTTGTGGCACGCCACCTATTTTGGAACCGATAGAATTGATTTTAGTTGCGTAGTCGTCAAGTCAGGGTTCAAGAAGACAAAAATCCATTTGGACCACTCAGTGTCGCAAAGTAGTCGTATGGCTGGTTCCGCGACGGCAGTTTTCTTGCAGTTGCACAGGTGGTCGAAGTGGGCTCAAACCCGCCCTTCACTGCACCGCCATTGGCGCCCATCCGGCATCGGCGGGTTGATCCGCCGGGGGTGACGGGTATCGGCGTGAAAGCTCTTTGCCGTGGCCGCTGTCTCGTGTAGGGACGGGCACGTTCGGTCGATTGGGAGCCGCCTTTTGCCATACTGACCCAGGTCTCGAGATGCTGATGACCCCCTGACTTGCCCCGGCAGGCCAGGCCCTTTTTGCGTTCGCAAGGCACCTTTTCCGAGACCTGACCGGCATTCCCCTTCGCGCGCCTGACCCCGCGCGGCGACATTGCGTCATCTATGTGCCTTTGCCCCGCCCCGGGGGGTCATTCCGGTTGCGCCTGCGGACTTCCCCACGGAAGACCGATGACCGATCAAACGACAATTCTGGCCCAATGGACCATCATACCAACCACCCCGCCGCAACCTTCACGACACTGCCCCGGCTGCGCGCAACCGCGACACTTCGCTTCGAGCGGCCGCGTGCGCCTCAACGCCAACGGAAAACGCCTGGATGCCTGGCTGATCTACAAATGCATCCGGTGCGGCCAGACATGGAACCGGCCGATCATGCAGAGGCGCCCCGTCGGCCAGATCAGCGTGGCCGACCTCCAGGCCATGCAACAAAGCTCGCCGCGATGGGTCAGGGTTCATGAGTTTGACACAACAGGTCTGAAAGAGCATTGCGCGCAGATTCGACACCTGCCTGATGTCGCGATCATCAGGGAGATCCGGGGCCCGACGCCCCGGGACTGGTCCGGGATCAGGCTGCGGATTGGCTGCGCGTTACCGACCGGCCTGCGGCTGGACCGGGTTCTTTGTGAGGGATGGAAGCTGCCCCGCTCCCAGCTGCAACGGCTTGTGAAACAAGGCATCATCACCGTCCGCACCGGCGCAGGGAACCCGTTGAAAAGGCCCCTGGATGGCGCCGCGAGTGTCGAGGTTATGGCGGCCGGGCTCGGCGACCAGATGCGCCAGAAGCTG
Organism: Pseudomonadota bacterium; assembly: GCA_039028555.1. Lineage (GTDB taxonomy): Bacteria > Pseudomonadota > Alphaproteobacteria > Rhodobacterales > Rhodobacteraceae > Thermohalobaculum. Next base: position 2,664 of record JBCCHW010000050.1, read on the forward strand.
TTGGCAGGGCTGAGCGACAGGCCGGGGCCCTAGGCAGACCCGGCATTCGCCGGGCCGCGCTACGGTCGCGGTTGCCGGCCCGCCCGGCGCGCACGCATACCGCGATTGGCGCCCCGCGCCGCGCCCGGTTTCGCCGCGCGCCTCCCCGATGGCGCTGTGGGGGCCCGTTACGATCGCGCTCACATCATCCAGCCTCACGCTGTTTTGCCTCGAGGTTCAGGGAGGTTCAGGGGCACCCTCGGATCTTCTGACGCTGCTCGCGCGAGCCGCGTCTTGCAGGGTTTGCGGGCGGCGGAGCGCACCGCATCGCGTCGCCGGTCAGAGAGGTGACAGCAGGGAATGGCGAACCGGCGCCGGCCCGGACATGGGTGGTCGCCTGTCCGGGCACCGGCCCCCGGCTTTGCGCCGTTGGCGAAAACCGCCAATTCCGACATCCCGCCGTCGCCCGCGGGCAAGCATGCCGATTTGGCCGCGGATAGGCTGCACCCATGTCCGCAGCATCGACCACCCCGCCGGTATCCACCGCCGCCTTGCGCTCGGTTGAGGGGATTGTCTGCATCCTCGCCGGCATGCTGCTCTTTGTCGGACAGGACGTGCTGATGAAGGGGCTGCTCGGCCTCTATCCGGTCTGGATGCTGATCTTCATCCGCTCGATGGTGACGATCGTCCTCCTGATGCCGCTGATCTGGGTGCTCGGCCCGCCGCACCGGATCGCGAGCCCCTTCTGGCCCTGGCATCTGGCGCGGGCCTTCCTCTTCGCCTTCGGCTTCTCGATGTTCTATGCGGCCTTTCCGTTCATGGGCCTGGCCGAGGTGACGACGCTGTTCTTTGCCGCGCCGCTGATCACGGCCGGCATGGCGGCGCTGTTCCTGGGCGAACGCATCGGGCTCCACCGCTCGGGCGCGCTCATCGTCGGCTTTCTGGGCGTGGTCATCGCGATGAACCCCACGGGCGAGACCTTTCAGTGGATCGCGATCCTGCCGATCCTCTGCGCGGTATGCTACGCCGCCTCGCAGATCATCATGCGCCGGATCGGCGAGCGGGATTCGACGCTCACCGTCGGGCTCTACACGCTGGGCCTCGCGGGGCTGATGATTGGCCCCATGGGCTGGGCGCTGAACCAGGTGATCGAGATCGGGCCCGAGCTTGCCCATCTCAGCACCGACTGGTCGATGCCCGAGGTCGGGAACTGGGCCTGGCTCGCCCTGCTGGGCGCCATCGGGATGGTGGCCTACATGCTCGTCTCGCGCGCCTATCAGGTGGCCAGCGCCAGCGTGGTCGCGCCCTTTGACTATACCTACCTGCCGATCGCCGCGGTGATGGCCTATCTGCTGTGGGACGAGGTGCCGGGCTGGTCGACCGTGATCGGCATGGCGCTGATCGTGGTCAGCGGCATCTATATCGGCTATCGCGAGCTCGGCGCCGCCCGCGCGCCGGGCACCGCCCCCCCGACGGCCGAGGCGACCTATGCCCCCGGCAACCCCTACACGGATCTGGCCCCCGACAGCCCCGCGGACGACCGGCACCGGTTCTGAGCGGCCCCAGCCACCGCCCCGCTCCCGGTACGGGAGCGCAAACAACAGGCGCATGCGGCCCCCCCGGGGCCGCATTCCGTTTGGTTCACGGGGGTGGGCCGGATTATCGGGCGGCGGCCACCGCTTCGGCGATCACGCAGACCATTTCAAACATCAGGTTCGCCGCGGTCACGCTGGTGATGCCCGTCGGGTCGTAACAGGGGGCCACTTCACAGATATCCGCCCCGATCAGGTCCACGCCCCGCAGCGCGCGGATGATCACCTGCGCATCGCGCGGGGTGATCCCGCCGATCTCGGGCACCGGCGTGCCCGGACAATGGCTGGGATCGAGCCCGTCGATATCCACCGTCAGATAGCTCGGCCCGGTCCCCAGCACCTCCGAGATCCGGGCGATCGCGGCGGCGCGGCCCATCTCCTCATAGTCGTCGAACGTGATCGTGGTAAACCCCTGCGCCTGCCCCCAGGCGATGTCATCGGCGCGAAAGCGCGAGCCGCGCAGGCCAAGCTGCACCACCCTTTTGGGGTCGATCAGGTTCTCCTCGACCGCGCGGCGCATGAATGTCGCGTGGTTCACCTTGGTCCCGCACATCTCGTCCAGAATATCCGCATGGCTGTCGATCTGCAGGATTCCCACCGGCCCGTCGGCGGCCAGCGCGCGCAAAATCGGGGTCGGCACCGTATGGTCGCCGCCGATCGCCACGGGGCGGATCGCCTTGGCCTTGAGGTCTTCGAAAAAGCGCTGGATGCCGGCGATGCTCTGCTCCAGGCTCAGCGGGTTGACCGGCGCATCGCCCAGATCGGCGATATTGCACAGCTGATAGGGCGCGATATCGCTGGTCGGGTGCACATTGCGGATCAGGCGCGAGGCATGGCGCACGGCCCCCGGTGCCTCGCGCGGGCCCGAGCGATAGTTGAGCCCGATGTCAAAGGGCACGCCCACAAGGCCGATATCGATCTCCGCATGCGGCTCGACCCGCCGGGTGCGCAGAAAGGTCGCCACATCGGAAAAACGCGGCACGACCGAGGCGTCGAGCGGTTCGTATTTCGGGTTCACCATCGTGGGGATCCTTTCTGCCGGTCATGTCTGCCCTTAGCCCAGCGCCGCCTCGACAATTTCGGGTCCGCCCGCCACCTGCGGGTTGGGCGCCCGGGCGACGGCGGCATCCTTGTGCTTGTAGTCGAGCCCGTGCAGCACCAGCTCGATCGCTGCCAGCCGCGCGCGGCGCTTGTCGTCCGAGCGGATCACGTTCCAGGGCGCATGCTCGGTATGGGTGCGCTCGAACATATCAATGATCGCGTCCGAGTAATCGTCCCAGCGGGCCAGACTCTTGACGTCGATATCGCTCAATTTCCAATGCTTTAGAGGATCTTCTTCCCGCGCGAGGAACCGGCGCATCTGCTCCGACCGGCTCAGCGTCAGCCAGATCTTGACCAGATGGATCCCGTCCTGCACCAGCGCCTGTTCGAAATAGGGCACCTGGCCGAAAAACAGCTCGCGCTCGTCCTTGGTCGAGCAATCGAACACCCGCTCCACCACCGCGCGGTTGTACCACGAGCGGTCAAAGAACACGATTTCGCCCCGCCCCGGCAGCTGCGCGATATAGCGCTGAAAGTACCACTGGCCGCGTTCATGCTCCGAGGGTTTGGGCAGCGCGACCACCCGGGCGACGCGGGGGTTCAGATTCTCGCGAAACCGCTTGATCGTGCCGCCCTTGCCAGCCGCGTCGCGCCCTTCGAACAGCACGATGACCCGCTGGCCGGACTTTGCGACCCAGTCCTGGAGTTTCATCAGCTCGATCTGGAGCAGATCGTAGGCGGCCTCATAGGTCTCGCGCTCCAGGCGCTTGGGATAGGGGTAATTGTCGGACAGAACATCGTTCTTGCCCGCCTCCTCGACCGCCTTGCGCAGTTTCTTTGGAAAATCATCCTCGAAGAAGTCCGAGATTGCGCCGTCGAATGGTTTGTCGGTCTTGCCCATGCCGTCCCCGCCTCAAGTCACGGATGACGATAGGCGCGCGCGTCATCTCAGGCAAGGATGCGTTGGGCCGCCGCGTCGATGACGTCGATATTGGCGTGATGCGCCATGTGGCCGACCCCGGGCAACAGGGTCAGCCCGGCCCCCGGAATGCGCCGGGCCAGCGGCACCGCATGGTGGCTGGCATCGATGAAGTCCGCCTCGCCATGGATGATCTCGACCCGGGGTTTCAGGCCGGGATAGTCGGGCGCCATGCGCAACAGCGCCTCGTTGACATGCTGGAGATCCTCGCTGTTCCAGCCCACCGTCTGATCGCGCAGCGCAAGCGGGGCGCCGACATAGTCGAGATATCCCGGTGGCGGCTCCATTGGCCGGAAGACGCGGGCGATGAAGCGGTCTATTCCGCCCGCAGCCGCTGTGCGCTTCATATAGTTACCATAGGCATTGACAATGACGCCATCCAGCCCCAGCGCGCCAAAGACCTGTGCCACCCCCTTGTAGGGCATCGAGACGCCCGAGACGGGGATGACTCCGATCGTCTCATCGGGATATTGCAGCGCCCAGGACAGCGCGAGTGCCCCGCCCCAGCTGTGGCCCACGACGATCGCCTCCTCGACGCCAAGCTTGCGGCTTGCGTCGTGCAGGGTGCGGGCCTGCACGGCGGGGTCCCATCCGCGCTCTGCCCCGCGGTCGGAATGGCCAAAACCGGGCCGGTCAAAGGCGATGACGCGGTAGGATTTCGCAAGCTGAGGCGCGACATCAAAGGTCCAGTCGCGCAGATTGCCGCTGGCCCCGTGCACCAGGATCAGCGTCGGGCCGTGGCCCGCCTCCCAGTAATGCACCCGCTGGCCGTCAACCTCGACAAACTTGCCGATGGGCGGATACAGCCGCTCGGCCTCGGCCGCGTCGAATCCCGGCGCGCCCGAACATCCCTTGACGGCGACCAGCCCGCCCAGTGCGACACCGCCCAGCAAAACGGTTCTGCGATTGAGGAGACCCATGCTCATCTTCCTGCAAAATCTGCGTCAAGAAACGATCAAGCCCCGAAAATGGGATCATTTGCCAAAAAAGCAAGCGTGTTCAGCGCCCTATTTCCGCAACGTCATATGGCGTGGACTGATAGATTTCGTTGATCCAGTTGCCAAACAGCAGATGCGCGTGGCTGCGCCAGCGATTTTCGGGCGTCGTTGTCGGATCGTCGTCGGGGTAGTAGTTCACCGGCACGTTGATCGGGCTGCCATTGGCCACGTCGCGGTCGTATTCCTCTTTCAGCGTGGTCGAGTCGTATTCGAGATGGTTGAACATGTAGAGCGCGCGATGGGCCGGATCCTCGATCAGGCAGGGGCCGATATCGCGCGACTGGACCAACACGTCGAGGCCGGAATCCCGGGGCAGATCCTCGACCCGGTTCTCGGTCCAGCGGCTGACCGGCACGACGAAATGGTCTGAAAACCCGCGCAGATAGGGCGAGGCGGGTTTGAGCACCCGGTGGCGGAAACACCCGAATGCCTTGTGGGGCAGCTGATGTTTCGGCACGCCGTAAAAGTGGTGGATCATCGCCTGGGCGCCCCAGCAGACCGCATAGGTCGCGTGCACATGGGTCTGTGTCCAGTCAAAGATCTGGGTGAGTTCATCCCAATAGGAAACCTCTTCGAAGTCCAACAGCTCGATCGGTGCGCCGGTGATGATCAGCCCGTCGAACTTGCGCGCGCGAACGGCGGAGAACGGCTCGTAGAACGAGGCCATGTGCGCGACCGAGGTGTTCTTGGATTCGTGATCCGACATCTTGATCAGCGTCAACTCGATCTGCAGCGGCGTCGCGCCGATCAGCCGGGCGATCTGGGTCTCGGTCTGAACCTTTTTGGGCATCAGGTTCACAAGCCCGATCTGAAGCGGCCGGATATCCTGGCGCACCGCCTCGGCCTCGGCCATGACCATGACGCCCTCACGCGTCAAGACGTCATAGGCAGGCAGGTTGGCGGGGATCTTGATGGGCATCGCGTCGGCCTTTGGTTCACAGGGGTACGAGGCTTCAATAAGCACGCGGGGGGCCAAGGGCAACCGTTGGGCAGGCGCGCTCACGCGGTGGTGTCATGCTGTCAGGGGCGCGCGGCTGCTTGCGCGCGCCGGTGCAGGCGCGCCGCCAGAACCAGTGTCACAAGCCCGATGGCGGCAAAGGCGGCCGCAGCCGCCAGGACAAGGTCGTAGCCCCCCAGCGTCCAGATCACCGCACCCAGAAACGGCGCCAGCGCAAAGCTCGCCAGATAGGGCAGCGCCATCCAGCCCATGATCCGGGCAATGCCGTCGGGGCCCATCATCTCGGAAATGATCACCGGCTTCATGATCGAGATCAGCCCATAGGTCGCGCCCTGCAGGATCACGGCGGCAAAGACCAGCACGCTCGCGCCCGAACTCGCCAGCAGCAACAGCGCGGCCAGCACGACCCCGCCAAACGAGGTGAGCGTGACGAACAGGGTCGAGACGCGGTGCTCGACGGTCATCATCGCGACCCGTCCAGCCACCTGCATCGGCCCGATCAGCGAGGCGGCGAGAACCGCGAGGCCGGGCGCCATGCCGCGCGAGTCGAGCAGCGCCAACAGGTGATTGAGCACCATCCCGTGGTTGAACCCCATCATCGGAAAGGCCGCGGCCAGCAACCAGAAAACCGCGCCCCGGCGCGGGGTGGCGCCCGGGGGCTGTGCCCCGGCGGGCCGGGCCGGCGCCGCGATGCCCCGCGCCTCGATCAGGCGGGCGCCCGCCCAGCTTGCGGGCGCGGCCAGCGCGATGACGGCGGCGCCGAAGACCAACGCGGCAACGCGCCAGCCCGTGAGGTCGGCGAGCATCGCCGCGCCGGAGAAGGAAATGGCCGAGGCAAACCCCGCAATCAGGGTGATGATCGTGATCCCGCGACGCGCGGCGCCCGGGATGGCACGCGCGACCAGCGCGAAACAGGGCTCGTAGAGTGCCGCTGCCTGACAGAGCCCGACAAGGATCCAGACGAGGACAAAGAGCCAGAGGCTCGGCACCAGGGCGAGCGCCATGATCAGGCCCCCGCCCAGCGCGGTGCCCAGGCCCATCATCGCCGCCCCGTGCCCCCGGTCGATCAGCCGCCCGGCGAGCGGGGCGGCGAGGCCGGAGGCCAGGACCGCCAGGGCCAGGGCCAGGGTGAGGTGGGGTTTGCTCCAGCCCGTTTCGCGCTCCCACTCCAGGAGCAGCGCGGCGAAGAGGTAGTAGAGCCCCGCCCAGGCGATCAGCTGGCCGGCGGCGAGCAGCCAGATCGCACGGAGATCATCGCGGGTGAGACGGGGCGGCGGGGCGGCTGGCATGGGCACAGCATGCCCTCATTGCCGGGGGTGTGCCAAGAGGCCTCTCCCCGGCCCTCCCCAGCCGCCATTGCGCGGGCGTCGGGGGCCGCTCTCCCCCACCCGCCCGGGCCGGGGAGACGTTGCGCCAGGGGCCGATCAGGCGTTGGCGCGGTCGATCGCTTCCTGAATCATTTCGCGGGCACGGTCGGCATTGCCCCAGTTTTCGACCTTGACCCATTTGCCCGGCTCGAGATCCTTGTAGTGTTCGAAGAAGTGGCCGATCTGGTCGCGGGTGATCTGGGGGAGATCGTCGAAGTCCTGCACCTTGTCATAGCGTTTGGTGATCTTGGGCGAGGGCACGGCGACGATTTTCTCGTCCTGGCCCTTTTCGTCCTCCATCACCAGCACGCCGAGCGGGCGGCAGCTGACCACGCAGCCCGGCAGCAGCGGGCGGGTATTGGCGATGAGCACGTCGATCGGGTCGCCGTCATCGGACAGCGTGTGGGGCACAAAGCCGTAATTGCCGGGATAGCGCATGGGCGTATAGAGGAAACGGTCGACGAAGAGCGTGCCCGAGTCCTTGTCGAGCTCGTATTTGATCGGCTCGCCGCCGATCGGCACTTCGATGACGACATTGATGTCTTCGGGCGGGTTCTTGCCGGTCGGGATGGCGTCGAGACGCATGGGGCGTTTCCTTTTGCTTGGGGTCTTTGTGTCCGTTCCGCCGCGCCTTATGCTGCGATGCACAAAATATCAAGCCAAAGTTGCAAGAAACGAAAAAGGCCCGGGGGTTTCCCGGGCCTTTGTGCGGTTTTGCCGCGACAGGCTCAGAGGAGCGGCGCGATCACCAGGCTCACAGGAGCGGCGCGATCACCAGGCTCACGATGGCCATCACGTTGATGAGGATGTTCATCGAGGGGCCGGAGGTATCCTTGAACGGATCGCCCACCGTATCGCCCACGACCACCGCCGCGTGGGTATCGGTGCCCTTGCCGCCAAGATTGCCCTTTTCGACATATTTCTTGGCGTTGTCCCAGGCACCGCCCGCATTGGCCATCATCAGCGCCATCAGCACACAGCCGAGCAGCGCGCCCGCCAGCATGCCGCCCAGCGCCTCGGGCGCGATGAGCAGGCCCACCGCGGGGGGCGCGGCCACCGCGATGACGCCGGGGAGCAGCATGCGCTTGAGCGCCGCCGTGGTGGCGATGTCGACGCATTTGGCGGTGTCGGGCTTGGCCTCGCCCTCCATCAGGCCCGGGATCTCGCGGAACTGGCGGCGGATCTCCTCGATCATCTCAAAGGCCGCATCGCCCACCGCCGTCATGGTGATCGACGAGATCAGGAAGGGGATGGTGCCGCCGATGAAGATCCCGACCAGCACCAGCGGGTCGGAAAGCTCGAGCACAAAGCCGTCATGCTCGGCCGCCACCGTCTCGACAAAGGCCGCGATGATGGCGAGTGCCGCCAGCGCCGCGGCACCGATGGCAAAGCCCTTGCCGATGGCGGCGGTGGTGTTGCCCAACTCGTCGAGGCTGTCGGTGATTTCGCGCACATCCTCGCCCATGCCGCCCATCTCGGCGATGCCGCCGGCATTGTCCGCCACCGGGCCATAGGCGTCGATCGCCATCGTGATCCCGACGGTCGAGAGCATGCCAACGGCGGCGATACCCACGCCATAGAGCCCCGCCAGCGCGGTCGACGCAAAGACGATGGCCGCGATGCAGAGCAGCGGGATCACCACCGACTCCATGCCAACGGCAAGGCCCGTGATCATCACCGTCGCAGGCCCCGTGCGGCCGGATTCCGCGATTTTGCGCACCGGCTTGGACGCGGTGTAGTACTCGGTCACCAGGCCGATCGCCACGCCACCGGCAGCCCCTGCCACAACGGCGAGCCAGATCTCGGTGCCGAGCCCCATGGCCATGATCAGGAAATAGGCCGCGACCAGAAAGACCACCGGCGCGCCCAGTGTGCCGGTACGCAGCGCCGCCGCAGGGGCCGAGGACGAGCGTGATTTCACCACAAAGATCATCAGAATGGACGCGATCAGCCCGGTTGCCGCGAGCGCCAGCGGCAGGAACATCATCGCCGCCTGTTCATCCTCGGTCACCACACCGGTCAGCGTCGCCGCGATGGCGATGGTGGCGATCATCGAGCCGCAATAGCTCTCGAAGATGTCCGAGCCCATGCCGGCGACATCGCCCACATTGTCCCCCACATTATCCGCGATCACGCCCGGGTTGCGGGGATCATCCTCGGGGATGCCGGCCTCGATCTTGCCCACCAGATCGGCGCCCACATCGGCTGATTTGGTAAAGATCCCGCCACCAACGCGGCTGAACAGCGCCACCGACGACGCGCCCATGCCGAACCCTTCGAGCGAATGGGCGTCGCTGCCAAGGAAGACATAAAGACCGCCCAACCCGATCAGGCCGAGCGCCGCCACACACAGCCCCATGATCGACCCGCCGAAAAAGGCCACCGTCAGCGCGCTTGCCGCGCCTTCGTTCTGTGCCGCCGTTGCGGTGCGCACATTGGCCTTTGTCGCCGAATACATTCCCAGCCAGCCAGCGACCGAGGACGACAGCGCCCCCACGATCACCGCAATGGCAACGCTTGCATCGAGGAAGATAAAGGTCAGGATCACCTGTGCGGCAAGGAACATCGCAAGCAGCGTGTATTCCCGCTTCATGAACACCATGGCGCCCAGATGGATCTGATCGCCGATGTCTTTGATGGCGGCCTCCCCTTCGGGATACTTCATCACCATCGTATATAGGAAATAGGCAAATCCGATTCCCACAAGCCCGAGCAGTGGGGGAAGAAGTTCGATCATATGCGTCCTCGCCTTTGTTGCGAGACCTCGCAGCCGACAGCCGGATTTTCCGGTCTTGAACGTAATTTGGCGTCGGTCAGGCCCCGATTCTGTGAGACCCGACGTACCGAGCCACGCAATTGATAGGTTGCTATCGGAAACTTGTCCAGCGCGGGCGCCCGGCGGCCCGGGTTTTGCGTGTGATGAACCGCCGCCAGGGGGCGTCTGGCGGGATTTGCGGCGCGGTTCGCGCCGGTCGCCGCCGGCTCAGATCAGGAGGTTGCGAGGCTGTGCGGGCAGGGCCAGGTGATGCGATCCTTATGGCCCGATGGTGCCGTGGCGGGGGGCGCCTGTGGCGCGGGCGCCTCGGTGTCGGTTGCGGGGCTGGGATCGCCGGCGAAGGTCGCCCCGGCAAGCATCAGCGCCGGGATTGACAGGGCGAGAACGGTTTTCATGCGGACACCCGTGATTTGTGATTGAACGCCGTCGATGGTACGCTCTTCGGGTAATTCCAGGGTCATGACGAGTTTTCGCCAGCCGACAAATCGGAGTCACGCCCATGCGACGGTCGCTGCCCCCCTTCCCTGCCCTTCGCGCCTTTGAGGCGGCGGCGCGGCTGGGCAGTTTCCGGGCAGCGGGCGAGGAGTTGTGCGTCACGCCCTCGGCCATCAGCCATCAGGTGCGCAAGCTCGAGGCGCATCTGGGCAACCAGCTTTACACCCGCGCGCCCACGGGCCCGGTGCTGAACGCGTTGGGCGTGGCCTATCTCGCGCATCTGACACCGTTGCTGGACGCGATCGAGGCCGGGACCGGCGCGCTGTTTCCCAGGCGGGCGCAAGAGACGTTGTCGGTCAGGGGAACGGCGGGGTTCATCTCGCGCTGGCTGATCCCGCGGCTCGACCGGATGCATGCGGCAACGGGGCTGGACGTGCGCCTCTCGACCGGCATGCCGCCGACCGATTTTTCGTCCGGCAATGTCGATGTGATCATCCATTGGGGCGCCGAGCCGGTCGAAGGCGTGGTGATCGAGCCGTTCCTGGCGACGCCAAAGATCGCGGTCGCCGCGCCCGACTACCTCACGCGGGCCGGCCGGCCGGCAACGCCGGCGGATCTTCTTGCCGGGCACGCGCTGTTGCGCGACGATCAACAGGATTGCTGGCAGGAATGGCTGGCCCGCGCGGGCGTTGCGTTGCCCTCAGCCCCGACGGGGCAGGTTTTTGCCCATTGCGAGCTGGCGCTGATCGCGGCAGAGCGCGCGCAAGGCATCGCGCTGGCCTATGCCGCGCTGGTCGAGGATGACCTGGCTTGCGGGCGGCTGATCCGCCTGTTCCCCGACCGGACGGACGAAAAGCTGATCTATTCCTTTGCCTATCCCCATCACGCGCGCAAGAACGCCAAGATCCTCGCCCTGCGCGACTGGATCATGCAGGAAGTGGCAAGCCCCGCGAAAGACCCCGCCCTGGCAGAGGCGTGAGGGACCGGCGCCGGGGCGCTCAGGCCCCGGCCGCGTCGATGGCGGCCAGCACCGCATCCCAGGCGAGCAGGATCGAGGCGTGGCGGTTCTTGTAGTCCCGCGCGGGGCGCAGGCTTTCAAGCGCGTCAAAGGGCGCATCGGGCGCCGGGCCGTCGGCCTTGATCAGGGCGCGAAGCTGTTCGCGGGCCGCCGCGAGTTCGGCGCGCGTGCGCCCGATCACGCCCGAGGCCAGCACCGAGGCCGAGGCCTGACCCAGCGCGCAGGCCTTGACGTCCTGGGCAAAGTCGCTCACACGGCCATCCGTGAGAACAACATCCACGGTCACGGTAGACCCGCAAAGCGGCGAGCGTTTCATCGCCGTTCCTGCCGGTGCCTCGAGCCGGCCCAGATGAGACATGCCCGCCGCCAGCGCCAGAATGCGCTCGGAATACAGTTTCATCAGGTCCTGTTCGATGGCGGTCATAGCGATCTCCCCTAATCTAGGGGTAGATAGCGCCGACAGGGTCGGGTTAAAAGCCCCGAGACCATCCAGAGGACACAAAGCCATGTCTGGCGCCCAATTCGACCCGAATTCTCTTACTTTTGATGAGCGGGGATTGCTCCCCGCAATCGCGCAGTGCCACGAAACCGGCGATGTGCTGATGCTCGCCTGGATGAATGCCCAGAGCGTGGCCGAAACGCTGGCGACCGGGCGGGTCGCCTATTGGTCGCGCTCACGCCAGGCATTGTGGCGCAAGGGCGAGACCTCGGGCCATGTCCAGCGCCTGATCGAGATGCGCGTCGATTGCGACCGCGATTGCCTGTTGGTGCTGGTCGATCAGACCGGCCCGGCCTGCCATACCAACCGGCGCAGCTGTTTCTATACGGCAATCCGCGACGGCGCCGAGACCGAGATCATGAAGCCCGAATGACGTTCCACCCGCCCTGGTCCGAGCGCCTCTCGAAACGATCGCTGCGGGGGATCGTGTTTGGCCTTGCTGTCGGCACGATCGGGGGGGTGCTGGCCGACTGGGCGCATGTGCCGCTGGCCTGGATGCTGGGGGCGCTGTTCCTGACCATGGCGGCGTCGCTGGCCGGGCTGCCGGTGCAGGTGCCGACCTGGCTGCGGATGAACTTCATCATCCTGATCGGGCTGTTTCTGGGCGAAAGCTTTGACCGGCTGACGCTGGAGGAGTTTGCACGCTGGCCGGTCACGCTGGCGGGCGCCGTGCTGTATGTGCCGGTGGGCGCCTATGCGGCGTATGTCTTTTTCCGCCATGTGGCGCGCGAAGACCGCAACACCGCGATCTGCGAGGCGGTGCCCGGCGGGCTCTCTGCCGTGATCCTGCTGGCGACCACCATGGGCGCGGATGAACGTGCGGTGGCGCTGAGCCAGTCGCTGAGGATCTCGATTGTCGTGCTGCTCGCGCCGCTGATCGCCTTTGGCATCCTGGGCCTGCCTCATCCCCAGCATGTCGAGTTGCCGCCCGAGGCGCTGATCTCACCCCATGAGCTGTTGATCCTGCTTGCAGCCTCGCTGGTGACGATCTGGCTGTTGAACCGGGCGGGCATGCCGATGTCGGCGCTGGTGGCCCCGGTCATCGCCTCGGCGGTGCTGCGCATGGGGGGCGTGGTGGATGGCGCGCTGCCGCCCTTGCTGGTGGAGCTGTCGCTGATCGTGCTGGGCGCCTCGATCGGCTCGCGGTTTGCGGGCATCAGCTTCGGGCGCTGGCTCTCGATCGCGGGCATGACGCTGATCGGCACGCTGATCCTGATGGCGGTCTCGGCGCTGTTTGCGCTGATGATCGCCTGGGTGACGGGGCAGGATGTGATGCCGCTGTTGCTGGCCTATGCGCCCGGCGGCGTGGCCGAGATGAGCCTGATCGCCATCGCGATCGACGCTGATCCCGGCTTTGTCGCCGTGCATCATATCGTACGCATCAGTTTCATCCTGCTGACCTTCCCCCTGTTTGCAGCCTGGCTGATGCGGCGCCATACTGCGCCGGCCGCTGTAAAGGAGACTGAAAGTTGAGCCTGCCCGACCCCGACCGCGACGCGCAATTCTATGAAGACGTGCCGATGCGCCGCCTGATCGCCTTTATGTTCGATGCGGTAATCATCGTTGTTCTGATGGGGCTGGTTCTGGTCGCCGCGATGATCGTGGGCCTGTTGACCTTTGGCCTTGGCTGGTTTCTCGGCATCGCGCTTTTTACCGTGACCGGGTTCCTGTATCGCCTCGCGCTGATGGCCAACAACTCGGCAACGCTGGGCATGAGTTTCATGGGGATCGAGATCCGCGACCGCACCGGCGAACCGCTGGATCTGCCCACCGCAATGGTCCACACGATCGGTTATTACGTCACAGTACTCTTTCCTGTCTTGATGATAGCCGGTTGGATCATCATGTTGATGTCACCACACAAGCGACTGATGCATGACTGGTTGCCGGGCACTGCGGCAATTAATCGTCCTATCTAGCCGTGGAGCAGCCGCCTGCCCCAACATGAGATGGGATTGATGAGAAAACCGCGCGCAATGAGGGTGACTCGCCTGAAATCCCTGTTATCGTATCTGCTCTAGTCCATAGGGATCGGAATGTCGCATCACGATTCGCAATTAAAGGCGCAATTTTATCTGACGGCGCCCCAGCCATGTGCCTATCTGGATGGCCGCGAGGAGCGCAAGGTTTTCACCACGCTTCAGGGTCAGTCCGCGACCACCGTCAACAATGCGCTCTCGGCCAAGGGGTTCCGGCGCTCGCAATCGGTGATCTATCGCCCGGCCTGTGTGGGATGTTCGGCCTGCCTGTCGATCCGGGTACCGGTGGATGCCTTCGAGCCCAGCCGCACCCAGCGCCGGCTGATCCGCAAGAATGCCGACCTGATCCGCCGCCCCTGCGAGGCCTGGGCGACCGAGAACCAGTTTGACCTGTTCCGCCGCTATCTCGACCACCGCCATGCCGATGGCGGCATGGCGGATATGGATGCGTTCGACTATGCCTCGATGGTCGACGAGACGCCGGTGAACTCGACCGTGGTCGAATACGTCAGGACCGATCCCGAAACCCGCGTCAGCCGGCTGATCGCGGCCTGTCTCAGCGATATTCTCGCCGACGGAATCTCGATGGTCTATTCCTATTTCGAACCGGAGGAATCGCATCGCTCCCCCGGCGCCTACATGATCCTCGATCATATCGACCTCGCCCGCGACATGGGGCTGAAATACGTCTATCTCGGCTATTGGGTCGCGGGATCGCCCAAGATGGATTACAAGATCATGTACCGCCCGTTCGAACTGTGCGACGGGGCCAACTGGCGCCGCTTTGAAGATGTCGACGAGTTTCGGGCCTGGCGCTCGACCCGCAAGGTGGTGATGCGCGACCCGATCGTCGACTGACCGGGGCATCCCGGCGGCAGCCGCGCTGCCGCTGCCCGCCGCACGACAGGCCCGGCTATCCCGGAGGATCCCATGCGCCCGCTCATCCTGGCCCTCGCCCTGACGCCCCTGCCCGCCATTGCCGGCGGCATCGACGGCGTGTGGAAGACGAACTCGAACGACAAGGGCGGCTATCTCGAAGTCACCTTTGGCCCCTGCGCCACGGACAAGGCAAAAACCTGCGGTGTGATCTCGAAAGCGTTCAGCAAGGCGGGCGAGAACCCCAAGTCCCGGAACATCGGCAAGGATCTGCTGACCGGCCTGACCTCGAAGGACGGCAAGTCCTTTACCGGTGGCAAGATCTGGGACCCCGAAAACGGGGGCACCTATGATGCGACGGTCACCGTCTCGGGCGACAAGATGGATGTGGATGGCTGCCTCAGCATCTTTTGCGAGGACAAGCACTGGACGCGGGTCGAACAGGGGGGCTAGATCCGCCGGTAGCGGGTCGTCATCCGGTAATCCTTTGCCGGGCCCTTCACGTCCCAGATGCTGGTCCACTCGTTGATCCCGAACTCATAACTGACGCTGTAGTGGTCCTCGCCGCACAGATGCTCGGCCCGGGGCAGGTCGTCGACAAAATCGTGGAACGGGCGGCCATCGTCATACTGCACCTCGACGCGGCCCGACTCGGGGAACCGCCACAGCGAGCCCCGCTCGGCATGGTAATCCACGCCGCGAAAGCGCAGAACCCCCGCCTCGGCACAGGAAAGCCCCGCGCCATCGGGCGTGAACCGGCATTCGCCCCAGAACTCGCCGATCACGCCCTCGGCGACATTCTCGATGATCCGGACCATCTGCCACCGGCCCTGAAAAAAGCTGAGTGTTGCCACTGTCATGAGCAATCTGCTATCCGGTGCGCAAATCCATGACAATGAAAGATCGCCCATGATTCCGCGTTATTCGCGCCCCGATATGGTTGCCATCTGGGAGCCTGCCTCGAAGTTCCGCATATGGTTCGAGATCGAGGCGCATGCCTGCGACGCCATGGCCGATCTGGGCGTGATCCCGCGCGAGAATGCCGAGGCGGTCTGGAAAGCCAAGGATGTCGAATTCGATATCGAGCGGATCGACGCGATCGAGCGCGAGACCAAGCATGACGTCATCGCCTTTCTGACCCATCTGGCCGAGATCGTGGGCAGCGACGAGGGGCGCTTTGTCCATCAGGGGATGACCTCGTCAGACGTGCTGGATACCTGTTTCAACGTGCAACTGGTGCGCGCGGCCGATATCCTGATCGCCGATCTCGACGCGCTGCTCGCCGCGCTGAAGCGCCGGGCGGAAGAGCACAAATACACCATCACCATCGGGCGCAGCCAC
>JBCCHW010000051.1:0-18206 GCA_039028555.1 Pseudomonadota bacterium
CGGCGCCCGCCGAACCCGCCGTCGAGGTGGCCGCGCTGCCCGAGGATACGCCAAACGACACCACGCAAACCACTGCCGGGACGGATTCAGACCAAGAACCCGCCGCCGCCCCCAACGCGTCGGAACCCGCAAAGGCCCAGCCCGCCCCCGAAATCGACGTGGTTCGAATCGATCCCGAGGGAAAGACTGTTGTCGCGGGCCGGGCCGAGCCCGATTCCACTGTCGAGATTGTTTTGGACGGTGAAATCGTGGCCAGCGAAGAGACGGATTCGAGTGGAAACTTCGTCAGCCTTTTCACGCTGCCGGCCTCCGATGAGGCGCGCTCGCTGACGCTGCGCAGCACGGAGCACGGCACGGGATCCGAGGCGGTTGCCGTCGCGGCTCAAACAGCGGGTTCTGATGCGGCGCCCTCGGTTGACGAGGCGGTCGACGGGGGGGCTGTCACGGCCGCCCTCGGGACTCCCGACGCTCCCGCACCCGGCAACAACGACGATACCGAGGCGCAGCCCGATGTCAGCGCGCGCAGCGAAACCGTGGCCGAGACCACGCAGCCCGCGCAACCGGCCCCCGATACCGTCACCGCAGGCCGTGCGGGCGCCGAGGTTGCCGCGCTGACGGAAACCACGGAAAGCGCCCCGGTGATCATTCTGCCCTCCGAGGTCGAGGGAGAGGCGCCGGTCGTGGTCAGGCCGGATGTCGATGAACTCGCCGTTTTGCAGATGCCGCAGGACCGTGTTGGCTCGGTCCAACTCGATCGCATCTCCTATGCCGAGGGGGGCGATCTGGATCTGATCGGGCGGGCCAATCCCGGCAACACGGTGCGGATCTATGTGAATGCCGAACTGGCGGGCGAGGCGACCGTCGTCCCCGCCGGGCAGTGGTGGGACGAGATCGACGCCGCAACGGCCAAACGTGCCGAACTGTTGCGGTTCGACGAGGTCGATCCCGCCGGCAACGTGGTCAGCCGGATCGAGACACCGTTCCGCTATGCCAGCGATACCGGACCCAAGAAACTGGAAGAGCGCAACGTCACCATCGTCAGGGGCGATCACCTCTGGCGCATTGCCGAGCAGCATTACGGAGACGGTATCCGCTATTCGGTCATCTTTTCCGCCAATGCCGATTTGATCCGCGATCCGGACCTCATATATCCAGGGCAGGTCTTCACCGTGCCGGAGCTTGTCGACAGCGACTAGCACCGTCCGAAGTTTCCTCAAGGAGCCCAGATGAGGCGAGTGCGGCGGCGTCCCTCGACCGAGGGTACGCCAGACATTGCGATCCTGGCCCGCGCTTTGCCGGATCTGTGGCCCACTGGTCGCCCGGATCTTCGCCGCCGCGTGGTGGCTGCGCTTTCCCTTCTGATCCTGGCAAAGGGCGCGACCCTTCTGATGCCGTTCGCCTATCGCGGTGCCGTTGACGGATTGACCGGCGCCCAGGCCGTTGCAGCGCCCATTCTGCTGGTGGTGGCCTATGGCGTCGTGCGGCTGATGGGCACGGTTCTGCAACAGCTGCGCGATTTTGTCTTTGCCCCGGTCAGTCAACACGCGCTGCGTCTGTTGGCGCTGCGCACCTTTCGCCATGTGCACGATCTGTCGCTCGCCTATCATATCGGGCGCAAGACCGGGGCGTTGAGCCGCATCATCGACCGGGGTGTGAAAGCGATCGACTTTCTGCTCAGGTTTCTCGTCTTCAACATCATCCCGCTGATCGTCGAGCTTGTCCTGGTCGCGGTGATCTTCTGGGTCGAGTTTGGCTGGCCGTACTTCGCGGTGCTTTTGGTCACCATCACCATCTATGTCGCCTATACCTTCCGCGTCACCGAGTGGCGCGTAAAGATCCGGATCGAGATGAACCGGGAAGATCAGGACGCGCATCAAAAGGCGGTCGACAGCCTGTTGAACTATGAAACCGTCAAGTATTTCGATGCCGAGAGGCACGAGGCCGCCCGCTATGATCGCGCGATGGAGGCGTATCAGTCGGCGGCGGTGCGCACCCAGACATCGCTCGCCATCCTGAATTCGGGTCAGGCCGCGATCATCGCGCTGTCGATGATCTCTGTGATGGCGATGGCCGCCTGGGAGGTCATCGAAGGGCGCCTGACAGTGGGCAGCTTTGTGATGGTCAACGCCTTCATGATCCAGATCACCGTGCCGCTGAACTTTCTCGGCACGGTCTATCGTGAGATCCGCCAAAGCCTGGTGGACATGCGCGAGATGTACGAGCTGACCGATCAGGTTCCCGATGTGACCGACCGACCGGATGCCGTAGATCTGCAGGTCTCGGACGGGCGGATCCGGTTTCGCGATGTCTCGTTTGGATACGAGGGCGCGCGCCAGATCCTCGAGGACGTCGATATCGACCTGCCGGGCGGCGCGACGCTGGCCGTTGTCGGCCCGACAGGGGCGGGAAAGTCGACCGTGGCGCGGCTTTTGTTCCGGTTTTACGACGCCAGCCAGGGGCGCATCGAGATCGACGGGCAGGATATCGGCGCGGTGACCCAGGGCTCGTTGCGCCGGCATATCGGGGTCGTGCCGCAGGATACCGTGCTGTTTAACGACTCGATCGGCTACAATATCGGCTATGGCCGCGATGGGGCGACGCCCGAACAGATCGAGGCCGCGGCCCGGGCGGCGCGGATCCACGACTTTATCATCTCATTGCCTGATGGTTACGCGACCCTGGTGGGGGAGCGCGGCCTGAAGCTTTCGGGCGGCGAGAAACAGCGCGTCGCGATTGCGCGCACGGTGCTCAAGGATCCTGAAATCCTGATTCTGGACGAAGCCACCTCGGCGCTGGATACCGGGACCGAGCGCGCAATTCAGGCCGAGTTGCAAAGGCTGGGGCGCGGGCGGACGGTCATCATGATCGCGCACCGTCTCTCGACCGTGGTGGACGCCGATCAGATCATCGTGCTGGAGGCGGGCCGGGTGGTCGAACAGGGGACGCATCTGCATCTGATGGCCCTGCGGGGCCGCTATGCCGCGATGTGGGCCCGCCAGGAAGCCGGCGAGGAAGGCGCGGCCTGATCACGCGCTCGACAAAAAAGGCGCGGCCCCGGGGACCGCGCCTGTGTCACGCAGGCAAGCCAGATCAGTTCACGACCAGCGTGCCGCCCCGACCCAAGCCGCCCTGGACATCCTGCGCCTCGTAATTGCGCAAGGCGATGACCATGCCGTTATAGGCGTCCAGAAACGCGGCGACGGTCGCCTTGCCCTCCGGCGTGCGGGAGAAGCCGCTGAGCGCGCCGCCGACACCACCGCCAAAGCCACCGACCGCGGCGCCAAAGTTCGACGCCGTCGAGCTGCCCTCGGACGCGGCGATCTGCACCTGGCTGCGAATGTCGAACATCGACAGGGTCACGACCGAGTTCCGGGTTTGCAGCGATCCGCCAAGGGCCGACCCGACCCCGCCCAGCAAGCCGCCGACCCCGGCTGCGATCTGGCCCACGGGGTCGTTATTGATGATGATCGCGGGCTCCATAAAGTAATCGGCCGCCACACGCTGTCCCTTTTGCTGTTTGGATCCGGCGCGAAACTCGCCTGAATTGCGTTGCTGCTGGGTGATGCCTGTCATGCGGGAATCGAGCCGCGAGTTCCCGATCGATGTCAGCACGAAACAGTTCGACTGTTGCACCGCCAGACGCAAGAGCGGCTCGATATTCGTCACCCCGGTCGCGCGCGAGAAATCGCCGTACCAGGCCCGCTGGCGCCCGTCATCCACAGCCAATGTGCCGAATGGCTGGGCGCACCGCTCGAGATCAGACGATGCCCCCACGCTGGACCCGCCGGCGGCAGCCCCCGTCACGCCTGTGGACCCTGTCCCCGAACTGACGGACCCGCCATCGAGGCATCCCGATACAATCATGGAGCAGGCAAGCGCGGCAGCGCCGAACTGATTGAAGAACTTCATATAAACTCTCCCTTTGGCATTATGCGCCAATACAGAAAAACCACGTCGTTCAACGACGGTATTAATGATACAATGTAATCAAATCGTTGGAAGCAAAAAGTCGAAGATGGAGTATGCATGGTGCGTATAAGCGTTCTGTTATCAGTATGTGTCCTGGTGCTGGGTGCATGCGAGGCGTCAAACCCCAGCCCTGATGTGGTCGAAGTGTGTGATTCCAGCGGCTGCCGCCTGCAGTCAAAGGACGCGATCACCTATGACCCCAACAGTGCTGTGCCTGATCCCGACCCGGAGGGGCGGCTGCCGGCACTGGAGGCCCAGGCCGAAGCCGACCCGCGCGGCGCCTATGACCTTGGCATGCGCTATATGCGCGGCGACGGGCTGCGTCAGAACAGCTATGAAGCGATCCAGTGGATGCGCGACGCGGCCGAGCGCGGCAATCTCAAGGCGCAATCCGCGCTGGGCCGTCTGTATCTGACCGGGCTCGAAGAGATGGGGGCGGATTACAACGAGGCGCAGCGGTGGCTCTCGATTGCCTCCAGCCGGGGCGACAGGGAGGCGGGAGAGCTGCTGAAAAAGGCCGAGGCAGGCCGTGCCAACGAGCAGTATTATCAGGATCAGCTCCGATACTGGCGCGACTACTATACGCGCCCCTATTGGTACTCCAGCCGGTACTACGGCTATTGGGCGCCGGGATACCGGTACTATTACTGGTATTGATTTGGCTTGGCCGGGCGGGCACCGCCCGGCTCTACCCGCAAGGTCACACTACTCGGCGGCGCGCAGGACATGGGGCGTCGTCGGCTCGTTCGGGTCCCAGATGATCGGGCCCGTGCCGCCCTTCAGCTTGAGCTCACGCTTGAGGCGCCGGTCACGCAGAAACTGACTGGCGGCGCGCCCGCGATAGCCCTTGAAGGCAACGGCGACCCACTGCAGCAGCGTATAGCTGCCGCGAAAGAACCACTCGCGGATCGCCAGCGCGGCGGGTGTCACGATCAGGGTCAGCACAGTCGCGGTTCCCAGGCCCCAGACAACCGCCGTGGCAAGTTGTGTCCACCAAAGGGCGGTCGGCGCGCCCTGGCTGATCTGGCCGGTTTTGAAGTCGAGGCTGACGGCGAACATCATCGGCGTCAGCCCCGCCATTGTCGTGATCGTGGTCAGCAGCACCGGCCTGATCCGGGCCTCGGCCGTGCGCACGATGGCCTCGAGCCGGTCCATCGAGCGAGAGAACTCGCGGAAGGTGTCGATCAGCACGATATTGTTGTTCACGACGATGCCGGCGAGGGCGACGATCCCGATACCGGTCATGATGATCGAAAACTTCTGCCCCATCACCAGCATGCCGATCAGAACCCCCGCCACCGACATGACGACCGCGGTCAGCACCAGCAGCGCATTGTAGATCGAGTTGAACTGGGCTAGCAGGATGACGAACATCAGCGCCAGCGCCCCGGCGAATGCCTGGGTCAGGAAGGCCTGGCTTTCCTGTTGTTCCTCGAAATCGCCGACAAAGCGGACCGAGACGCCGGCGGGCAGCCCGGTATCGCCTGCCAGCCATTCCTGCAGCACCTCGATCCTGTCATTGGGGGAAAAGGCGGGGTCCACATCGGCGCGGACCAGAAAGTACCTCTCGGTATCGCGCCGCGAAATTGATCCGAGCTTTGGAACCGGCTTGCGGTCGATGAAGTTGGCAAGGGGAACCAGCCCGCGATTGGTCGGTATGCGAAGCTCGTCGAGAGTCGAGAGGACGCGATCCTTTTCCGGGAACCGGGCCCGAATGTCGATTTCCTCGTCCAGATCGTCCGGGCGATAGGTGTCGAGCGTGGCGCCCCGGGTCACGAATTGCACGATCGGGCCTACCGTCGCGATATCGGCACCATAGCGGCCCGCCGTGGCGCGATCGACGGTGATTTCCCAGTCGATCCCCGGCAGGGGGCGGGTGTCGTCGATATCCCGCAGCCCGTCGATGTTTTCGAACGCCGCCCGGGTGATCGCGGTCGCCTCGAGCAGATCCTGCCAGTTGTTCGAGCGCAGTTCGACCTGAATCGGTTTGCCTTCCTGTGGTCCTTCCTCCTGTTTCAGGATCTCGGTTTCGATGCCCGGCAGACCCGAAATGCGCTGTTCCACGTCCTCGACAATCTCGGAACCCGGCCCCCGCTCGCGCCAGTTGACGAGCTCGAACTGGACCTGACCGACCGCATCACGCGGCCCCTGATCGCCCTCGTTGTTCAGGCCGCCCTCGCCGGAGAAGGCAAAGACCGAGCCGATCCCCGGCACCTCCAGCACGCGGTTCTCGACCATCTTGACGATACGGTCTTTCTCGTCGTTGCTCAGATTGCCGCGGGCGCGCACATAGGCGATGACACGGCTGGGGTCCGTTTCGACGAAAAACTCGGTGCCGTTGTTGTGCTCGCCGTAATAGCTGAACGTCGCCATGACGGCGAAGACCGCAAGAATGATGGCCACGACCGGGCCCACCGGATTCAAGACGATCAGGCTGATCAGCTTGCCGAAAGTCGTGCGTTGATATGGTTTCGCCGGGGTTTCACGCACGCGTCCAGCGAACAGCCGGTTGAGCCGGCCGGCGATTCCGCCGATGATCGGCAGATAGATCAGCGCGACGATCAGCGAGGCGCTGAGCACAAAGATCAGCGTGATCGGCAGCTGCTCCATGAACTGGCCGGGCATCCCGGGCCACAGCAACATCGGCAGAAAGGCGCATAGCGTGGTCGCGGTCGAGGCGGTGATGGGCCAGAACATCCGCTTTGCCGCCGCGGAATAGGCGCGCATCGGCCCGACGCCCTCGCTGATCCGCTTGTCGGCATATTCGACAACCACGATGGCGCCGTCGACCAGCATGCCGACGGCCAGGATCAGCCCGAACATGGTCATGTTGTTGATGCTCATGCCGAGCGCGCCCATCAGGCCGAAACTCAACAGGAAGGAACAGGGCACCGCGAACCCGACCAGCAGGGAAGAGCGAAAGCCAAGGCTCGCCAGAACGACCAGCATCACCAGAACAACCGCGGTCGCGACCGAGTTTTCGAGCTGCCCGACCATGTCGACGACTTCTTTGCTCTGATCCATCGCGATGTTCAGCGAGACCGCCTCGGACAGCGGTTGTGGCCATTTCGCCTGTTCGGCCTCGACCACCGCACGAACCGCGCTCACGGTATCGATGATGTTTTCGCCGATCCGCTTGGAGACCTGCAACGAGATCGCCTTCTCACCGTTCAGGCGGGCAGCTCCTGTGGGATCCTCGAATGTCCGCCTGATCGTTGCGACATCTTCGAGGCGCACAACCCGGTCGCCGTTCACCTTGATCGGCAGGTCAAAGACATCTTCGATGGTTTCAAAGGCACCGGGAACCGAGATCGAGAAAGCCGCGGTCGCATTCTCGACCGACCCCGCCGGGACCAGAATGTTGTTGCGATCGATCACATTCAACAGATCGGTGGTCGTGACGTTATAGCTTTCGATTTTGAGAGGGTCGATCTCGACCTCGATCATCTCGTCGCGATGTCCGGCGAGCGAGACCTCGAGCACGCTTGGCACCGATTCGAGCGCGCGCTGCATGTCTTTCGCCAGCCGGGTCAGCGTGCGTTCCGGCGCATCGCCAAAGATCGACACGGTCACCACGGGAAACTCGCTGAGATTGACCTCGTGAATTGTGGCTTGCTCGGCATCGTCGGGAAACTCGGCCTCGGCCTGGTCGAGCTTGTCGCGCACATCGGCCAGCGTCGCCTGTTTGTCCCAGCCAAAGTCGAATTCGAGCAGGAGAGAGCCGTGGTTCTCCGTCGCGATGCCGGTCATCTCTTTCAGGCCCTCGATGCCGCGCATCTCGGTTTCCAGCGGTTTGATGATCAGCCGCTCGGCATCGCTGGCAGAGACCCCGGGCAGGGGCACCGAGATATAGAGCACCGGCACATCGATATTGGGCGCGCCCTCCTTGGGCAGCGTGACATAGCTGAGATAGCCGGCGCCGACGGATACCAGAATAAAGGCCGCAACCATCCTGGCATGGCTTGCGCACCAGTCGATGATCCCGGTCATCCCAGATCGTCCCAGGTAATCTCGACGGGCGTGATCTTGCGCCCGTCGCGCACGAATTCCTGTCCAACGACGATCACCTGCGCCGCATCGGGCAGCCCGGCGACCCAGACCCCGCGCTCTTCGTCGCGCAAGATGTCGACCTCGACAAAGCGCGAGCTATCGCCGTCGCCGATCCTCACCCCCAGCGTGCCATGATCATCCAGGGTCAGCGCCGCCTGTGGAATGAGGTGGGCAGGGACGGCGGGCAGGTCGATCAACAGCTCGCTCGTCATCCCGTCGCGCAGGCGGCCATCCTGATTGTCCAGCGTGACTTCGACGAGATATGTCCGGGTATCCTCGTCCGCGACGCGGCTGATAAAGCTGACCTCGCCCGGCTTCTCGGTGCCGTTGATCAGCCGGGCGACGGCTGTCTGACCCAGCGATACCGCGTCGATGTTCTGTTCGCCCACATACCCGACCACCTTGATCTTGTTGAGGTCGATCACATTTGCGCAAGTCTCGCCCGGGGCGAGCCGGGCGCCGAGCTCGGCCGTGTCGGTCTCGAGCACACCGTCGAAGGGCGAGGTGATCTTGAGCCGCTCGATATCCAGCTCGATCAGATCGACCGCGGCCCGGGCGGTTTCGAGATCGGCGGCCCGCGACATCCGCGTCGTCTCGGCGGTAAAGCCCCTTTCGCTCAGCTTGCTCGCGGCGTCGAAATCAACCAGCGCCCGGTCATAGTTTGCCTTGGCCTCGATCAGCTGTGCCTGGCGGATTCCGGGCGAAAGTTCGCACAGAACCTGACCTTCGGTCACTTCGGAGCCACGGCGCAGGGGTTGGGAAATCACGATCCCCGTCGTCTCTGCCGGGGCGTTGACGTTGCGGTTGGCCTCGGTGCGTCCGCGCACGATCAGCTTGCCCGAGGTCGGTTCGACCTCGACATTCATGACCATGACTGAAACGGGCCTGAGATGCGCGCTGGTGCCGGGCGCAGCTTCGGTCGGGATCGGCCCGGGCTCGGTTTCAGCGGTTTTGGTGCCTGCGCCGATCAGCTCCGACACAGCCGCCTGCTGCCCCGGATCGCGCAAAACAAACCAGTATGCCAGTCCCGCGACCAGCAGAGCAGTTAGCAAAATGGGTCCAAGACGCATGTTATCTCAAGGTAATCGATGCCGGAACGGGTTCAAGCTCCGCTATCATGCCGTAATGTAGATCGAAAGGTTTACGTCGCGTTCACTAGGCGATTCGCAACCCCGCCTTGCTTGCAGTGCAACACGATTCGAGATAGCGCCCCTGTAAACAAACGGCGTTGCCAAGGGAGGATCCTATGTCGACCCGATCGACGATTTCGAAGAAGGCTGCGATTACAACACCGGATGCAGGCACACGAAAGCGGATGACGGTGCCCGACTTCATGGCGCGAAAGGGCAGGGAGCCTCTGGTCTGCCTGACCGCGTATACGGCGCATGTGGCCCATATCTGCGATCAGGTCTGCGATCTGCT
This sequence comes from Pseudomonadota bacterium, assembly GCA_039028555.1. Lineage (GTDB taxonomy): Bacteria > Pseudomonadota > Alphaproteobacteria > Rhodobacterales > Rhodobacteraceae > Thermohalobaculum. The sequence continues at coordinate 9,442 of JBCCHW010000051.1, forward strand.
GTTGGTCGGTGACAGTCTGGGGATGGTGATCCATGGCATGCCCAACACGCTGGGCGTGACGCTTGAGCACATGATCATGCACGGGCAGGCTGTGGTGCGCGGGGCCGACAAGGCGCTTGTCGTCGTCGATATGCCCTTTGGCAGCTTTGAGGAATCGACCGAGGTTGCGTTCCGAAACGCCTCGCGAGTCGTCAAGGAGACCGGCTGCCACGCGGTCAAGCTCGAGGGCGGGCTCGAGATGGCGCCAACCATCCGGTATCTGGCAAGCCGGGGCATCCCGGTGATGGCGCATATCGGCCTGATGCCGCAGGCGATGAACACGGCCGGCGGCTTTCGCGCGATCCGCGACGAAGAGAAGTGGGACCCCGTGATCAGGGACGCCGAGGCGGTTGCCGAGGCCGGTGCATTTTCGGTCGTCGTCGAAGGTGTCGCGGCCCCTCTCGCAGACAGGCTGACCGACAAGGTCTCGATTCCCACCATCGGCATCGGTGCCTCTGCTGCCTGTGACGGTCAGATATTGGTCTTTGAGGATATGGTCGGCCTGTTGCCCCGGGTTCCGACATTCGTCAAACGCTACGGAACGATGGAAGAGATGATGGTCGCCGCGGTTGGTCAGTATGCCGAGGAAGTTCGCGCCCGGACCTTTCCCGCCGAGGAGCACACCTACAAGAAGAAATAGATGGCGGGCATGAGTGTGTTACGTGTTGCGCGGCGCCATTCTCCGCGTTCGCGGGCCATCGGCGCTGGCGCCATGACGTTTCTTCTTTCCCCCGCCCGATCCCCGCACTATGTTCCAGCGCCAAATTAACCGGAGGTTTACGGGTGAGCGACAGCGACAGCTTTTTTCGCGAGGTGACCGAAGAGGTCGAGCGCGACCGGATGAACCGGCGTCTCAAGAAGTACGGACCCTATCTCGCAGGTGTCATTCTTTTGGTCGTTGCGGCGGCAGCTGCGTGGAACTGGAAGAAGGATCAGGATCGGCTCGCGGCGGAGGATCGCGGCCTGTTGTTGCTGAGCGCGGATCCCGATGCGGCGGTGGAAAGCGCCGAGGTTCTCTCGACCGGTGCAGCCATGCTGGCCGAGATGCGGGCGGCGGATGCCGCGGCGGCGTCTGGCAATATGGCGGACGCGGTCGCCAAGTATGACAAGGTTGCCCGGACACCGGGGGCAGAGCCTGTCTATGCGGATCTGGCAGCCCTGCGGGGCCTGCGGCTGAGGGCGCCCAGCGAGCCGCCCGAGGCGATCATCGCGCTTTTGACACCGCTTGCCGAAACGGGACGCCCGTATCGCCTCCTGGCGCTCGAGCTGCGCGCGGCGTTGTTGATGAATGCCGGAAAAATCGAGGAAGCGCAGGACGATATGCGGGCGATCCTCGATGACCCTGCCCGGACCGGCAATCTCGATGCCCGCATTCAGCAACTGTTTTTGTCGAGCGGCGGCAATCGCGGTGAATAACAGCAGGGAAGTTCTTCTATGCCAGTAACGTTGCGTGCGATCAAAACGCTCGGATGTCTCTTTGGGGCGCTGCTCGTCCTCTCTGCGTGTGGTTTCTTCGACGACGAAGAGAGGCTGGAAGGCGAGCGCATCAAGCTGCGCTCGAGCGAGCGTCAGGAGGCGCCGGGCAATGTGATCAGGCGCCCGCTGGCCTCGGCGCGCCCGATCAGCAACTGGACCCAGACGAACGGACGCTCGACCCATAACAGCGGCAACATCCAGGGCCCGATCGCGCCCAATATCGCGTGGCGTGCAGATGCCGGCACCGGCAATAGCGACGAGGGCTGGATCACGTCGCCCCCCATCGCAGTCGATGGCCGGGTGATCACGCTGGACGCCGATGCACGTGTGCGCGCCTTTGATGCGACCAGCGGCACCGAGATCTGGGAAACCAGTGTCGCGCTGGACGAAGAAGACGGCGAGGAAGGGTTCGGCGGCGGGCTTGCCGCCGAAGGACAGACAATCTTTGTGACCACCGGCTTTGGTGAGGTGCTCTCGCTCGACGCGGCGTCGGGAGAGATCGGCTGGCGGGTGCGCTTTGACGCGCCGTTCCGGGCCGCGCCCAGCGTCTCGAACGGAATTGTCGTCGCTGTCGGCCGGGACAATCAGTCCTATGCGCTGGGGGGCAGCAATGGCGAGCGGTTGTGGCGCGACCAGGGCGTGGGCGCCGATGCGGCCTTTCTGGGCGGGTCTACGGCGGCGATCTCGGGCGGTCTGGTCATTCTGCCCTATTCGTCGGGCGAGATGGTCGCGCTCGACATCGGCACGGGCCGGCCGATCTGGTCAGCCGTGGTCACCGGTGGGCGCCGCGGCCTGGCGCGCTCGTCGATCACCGATATCACCGGCGACCCCGTGGTTGCCGGGCCATTCGTGCTCGGCGCCAATCAGAGCGGCCGGCTGATCGCGATCAACGGGCGCAATGGCGCGCGGGTCTGGACGCGTGGGATCGGGTCGAACAGGCCGCTTTGGCCGGTCGAGGATACCATGTTCGTCGTCAGCGACCTGGCAGAGCTGACACGTGTGGATCTGCGCGACGGCTCGACGCTGTGGAAAACCCCTCTGCCCGCCTTTGAAGACGCGGAGGATCGGGAAGACCCGATCACCTATTCCGGGCCCGTCGTGGTCGCGGGCAAGGTGATCCTGACCGACAATCTGGGCAATCTCTGGTCCTTTGATGCCGTCAGCGGCGAGGGCAGCGTGATCCTCGAGCTGCCCGAGGGCTCGCGGACCGGGCCGATCATCGCCGGAAACACAATCTATGTGCTGACCGACGATGCCGACCTGCTTGCGTTGCGCTGACGCTCTGCGCATAAGGCGGGGATGAGCTTCAGCGTCGCAATCATCGGCCGGCCAAATGTCGGAAAATCCACTCTTTTCAACCGCTTGGTTGGAAAACGCCTTGCGCTGGTCGATGATCAGCCGGGTGTGACCCGTGATTTGCGCGAAGGCGAGGCCCGATTGGGCGACCTTTCCTTTACCGTGATCGACACGGCGGGCCTCGAAGAAGCCACCGATGAAAGCCTGCAGGGCCGGATGCGCAAACTGACCGAGCGGGCGGTGCGCATGGCCGATGTCAGCCTTTTCATGATCGACGCCCGCGCCGGGGTGACGCCCACCGATGAGGCCCTGGCCGAGCTGCTGCGCCGCAAGGGGGCCGAGGTCATTCTGGCGGCGAACAAGGCCGAGGGCCGCGCGGCCGAGGGCGGGATTTACGAGGCCTTTTCGCTGGGGCTGGGCGAACCCATTGGTCTGTCGGCCGAACATGGCGAGGGGCTGGGCGAGCTGTTTGCGGCACTCGAACCTTACGCCCGGAAGTTCGCCGAACGCGATGTGGCGGAATCTTTTGACAGCGATCTGACCTCGGATGAACTGGCCGAGAACCGCCCCCTTCAGATCGCGGTCGTCGGGCGGCCGAATGCGGGCAAGTCGACCCTGATCAACAAGATCGTCGGGGACGAGCGCCTGCTGACCGGACCCGAGGCGGGGATCACCCGGGACTCGATCGGGCTCGAGACCGAATGGGAGGGCCGGCGCTTCAAGGTCTTTGACACGGCGGGTCTGCGCAAACGGGCAAAGGTGCAGGAGAAACTCGAGCGGCTCTCAACCTCCGACGCGACCCGCGCGATCCGCTTTGCCGAGGTCGTCGTGGTCCTGATGGAGGCCGATAACGCCTTTGAGACACAAGACCTGCGCATCGCCGATCTCGCCGAGCGCGAGGGCAGGGCAGTGGTGTTCGCCATCTCGAAATGGGATCTGGCCGAGGATCGCGACGCGCGCGTCAAGGAACTCCGCGAGCGTGCGGCGACCCTGTTGCCCCAGCTCAGCGGCACGCCGCTGGTCCTGGTCTCGGGCCTGACGGGTCGCGGATTGCCGCGCCTGAAACAGGCGATCGAAGAGGTTCACGCGATCTGGAACACGCGGGTGACGACAAACCAGCTGAACCGCTGGCTCGCCACCATGATCGCCCAGCACCCGCCACCGGCACCGGGCGGGCGGCGGATCAAGCTGCGCTATATCACCCAGATCAAGACGCGGCCGCCCAGTTTTGTCTGTTTCTGCTCGCGCCCCGAGGCGTTGCCCGACAGTTACTCGCGATTCCTGGTCAACGGTCTGCGCGAGGATTTCGGGCTCAGCGGCGTTCCGATCCGGCTGACCCTGCGCAAGGGTGACAACCCCTATGCCGACAAAAAATAGCGCTCGCTAACCGCCAGTTGTCGGTTTTGCGTGGATGACGCCGCGCATTCAGGCCATCCTGCCCGGAACCATAACAACCATGGGAGGGTGCAGATGGACATGATGGTTCTGATCGCTCAAACCTGCCTGCTCGGCTATCTCGCGGCATGGATGATCACCGGTGTCCGGGACAACATCGTTCATCCCTCGATCAACGGCGTTCTGGTGCAACAGGTCATGGAACTGCGGCGCATGCAAGAGGAGGCCCCCGACGAGTTCCACCTGCTCAAGAGCCGGCGCATCACGAACCGGCGCACGCAACGGGGCCTGTTCGTGGCGATCGTGATCTTTGAATTCCTCACGGCGATCTTGTTGTTGGCGGGTGTCGCCGCGATGGCCCTTGCGGTTTTTGGCGCGATAGATGCCGAGAGCGCCAAGGTTGTGGCGCTTGCCGGCGCGCTCAGCTTTACGACGGTTTGGTGCGGCATGCTGGTTGTGGGCAACCATTTTGCCTATTGGTGTTTTCACGAAGGCGCGCAGAACACGCATTTCCAACTCGCCTGTCTGGGGGTCGGCGAGATGATCCTGCTCGCGGCTGCCTGAGCGCCCGGGGCCAGAATCGCGTCAACCTGACCGAGGTTGGACAAGAATCATGGCCCCGACCCAGCTGTTCGAGCACAATCCCGGGATCTGACCGGGTCGGTCAGGTCGGGTTTTGCTCTAGCGCATCAGGTACTTGACCTCCCACTGGCGCAGGGTCGGGCGGACGGCGTTTCCATAGCCGCCGGAGGGATCGTTGCGAAGCTGTGGGAAGCTCTGCAACAGCCGCGCCCGCGTCTCGTCTTGCATCAACGAGAGCGCCTGCACGCTGGGCTGAAAGGTCTCGGTCATCAAGCCGTTCGCCCACAGGGCATCGTGCCGGGTCAGCATGATGATGTAGTAGCTGGTGGCGCCTGCATCGGCGCGCTTTACCGTTTGTCCATTGGTCAGAAAGCGCGCGGGGATCAGCACCTCGGCCTCGCCAAACAGCAAGTCTGCGCGCCAGTCCGAGATCAGGATGCGTTGCTGGGGCGCGACGGTCAGCGCCCGATGGTGCCCAAAGGTGTCGGGCGCGATCGTGACGGGCGCCAGCACGCCGTCGGCGGTCGCCTCGCTTTGCGCGATCAGCCGAATGGCCTGGGCGCCGCCGTCGCGGGTGTCGATCAGATCGCCCTCGGCCAGCGAGGCGACGGCGCGTTCCCCCTCGGGCGTCGCGATCATCGTGTCGCCAAGCAGGCCGACCGCGGCGGTCGCCAGCAGGTCTTCGACCGTGTCAAAGGGGTCGTCGTCGCGGATCACCCCGGTCGGCACGATCATTTCGGCGCCGTCGGGCATTCTGAGCAACTGGCGGGTTGCCGTGCGCTCTGCGGTTTCGCGTCCGCTTGCCGGCACAAGCGAGAAACCCGGATTGCCATGGCGCCCATTCATGGCCTGGTCGCCATTCTCGTTGGGGCGACAGACAGGATCAGGCCCCTCCGTTTCTGAATGCCGTGCGCCATCCGCGTGCTAAAATCCTCATCTCGCAATGCCGAGCACCGTTTCGGGCTGTACGCGGTCTCGATAGCGCGGAACGTTCCGCAGGGTCGATTAAAAAGTAGGATAACTTTCGTCCATCTTTCCCGGTCCGGGCGGCCCGGGGCTCTAGCGGGTAAAACGGGCCGCGATCGGCGCGCCGGTGATCACGATGATGATCCTCACCAGGTGATGCGTGACGACATAGGCAAGATCGGCGCCCGCAATGATCGCAAGCACCGCCATCTCGGCCTGTCCACCCGGGGCAAAGGCGAGAAAGGCGTCGAGCGATCCGGCCCATCCCAGGCCCGCCACGATGCGCGAGATGAGAATTGCCAGCCCCGCAAGCAGCATCACATAGACGAAACCCGCGGCAACGACGCGCCTCAGCTCCTGCAGGGTCACCCCGGCATATTTCACCCCGATGCCGGTCCCGATAAAGAACTGCGCGGCGAGGATCGCCTCGGCAGGTGGGCGGTTGTGCAGCAGATCCGCCAGGCTCAGCACCGCGGTCACCGCCAGCGGGCCCAGGATCGAGGCCCCGAACAGCCCCAAAGCCTCTGCCCCCAGCCAGCCGATCAGGGCGGCGGCGACCATCAGCGCCAGCTCGTGCGGCGGCACCGTGTCGATGGGCGCGCCCGGCGGGTTGCCGAGGCTGACGCCCCAGACACTCGTCAGCAGGATCGGCGCCGCAACGACGATGATCAGAACCCGAGTCGCGTGGATCAGCGACAGGGTGCGCACATCTCCGCCCGCCTCCTCGCCGAACAGGACCATGTCCTGGAACCCTCCGGGCATCGCGGAATAGTAGGCGGTTGCATGATCGAAGCCCCAGACCCGGCGAAAGAACGGGTACCCGATCATCCCGATGATCAGAACGAAAGGCGGGATCAGAGCCACCGAATACGCCATGTCGGGCAGACGGTGGAGCAGCGCGGGCGTGATCGTGGCGCCGACGGCGACGCCCAGGATCGTCCGCATCCCCACCCCCAGCCTGCCGGCCCCCTGCATCGGCACATGCGCCAGCGCGGCGCAGAGGCACGCCGCCAGCGGGCCCAGCAGGAAGGGGAGCGGCAGCCCGGCAACCTCGAACACACCCACGCCGGACCCGGCAATCACAAACGTCGTCGCGAGCTTTGCGGCCCTGGTCATTCCGGCAGCGCGGGCGCGGGACTAGCCATCGCGCGACCTCAGATTTTCCGGCAGCCAGGTCGCCAGATCGGGAAAGACGGTCAGCACCAGCACCATGAACACCATGATCAGGAACATCGGCAGGGCTGTTCGCGCGATATAGCCCATCTCGTGGCGGGTCATCCCCTGCAGCACAAACAGGTTAAAGCCGATGGGCGGCGTGATTTGTGCCATCTCGACGACGACGACGACAAAGATGCCGAACCAGATCATGTCGAACCCCAGATCGCGAAAGACCGGGATGTTCACCATCGGCTCGATCACCGCCATGGTCAGCACGACCGACGAGATCCCGTCCAGAAAACAGCCGATGATGATGTAGAAGATCGTCAGCGCCGCGATCAGGGCAAAGGGAGAGAGGTTCTGCTCGCCGATATAGGCGGCCAGCGCCCGGGGCAGCCCGGTAAACCCCATGCTGAGCGACAGGAACGCCGCCCCCATCAGGATCAGCGCGATCATGGCCGATGTGCGGGTGGCGCCCAGCAGGCTCTCGGTAAACGATGCAACGGTCAGCGAGCCTTGCAATCCGGCGAGCATCAGCGCCCCGATCACGCCAAAGGCCGCCGCCTCGGTCGCGGTCGCATAGCCCGCATACATCGAGCCGATGACCAGCAGCACCAGGCAGATCACCGGCACCAGAAACCTCGAATTCGCGAGTTTCTCCTTTAGCGGCATCGCCGGTGCAGGCGGTGGGCGTTGCCCCGGATACAGAAAGTACCACGCCGCCACATAGGCCATGAACATCGAGGCGAGGAACAGCCCGGGCAGCACCCCGGCCATGAAAAGCTGTGTGATCGACTCGTTGATCGTCACGCCATAGACGATCAGCGTCAGCGAGGGCGGGATCATCAGCCCCAGGGTTGCCGATCCCGCGAGCGTTCCGATGGTCATGAATTCGGGGTAGCCACGCCGGCGCAATTCCGGGATCGACATCTTCCCGACAGTTGTCAGCGTCGCCGCCGAAGACCCTGAAACAGCAGCAAAAATCGTGCATCCTACAACATTGGTGTGCAGCAGCCCGCCAGGCAGGCCCTGCATCCAGGGGGCGAGGCCGCGGAACATGTCCTCGGACAGGCGCGAGCGATAGAGGATCTCGCCCATCCAGATGAACAGGGGCAGCGCGGTCAGCGTCCAGCTCGACGACGATGTCCAGATCGTGGTGATCATCGCATCGCCCGCGGGGCGCGCGGTGAAAAGCTCCATCCCGATATAGGCGACCCCCATCAGCGCAAGCCCGACCCAGACACCGGTGCCCAGGAACAGGAACAGGATGAAGAGAAAGATGGCGGTGAGCCAGATTTCGTCCATCTCAGCCCTCCTGCCCTTCGACCGCGCCGGCCTGCACGCCCGTATGGGAGGTAAAGAGGATGCGGATCAGATGATCCCACAACGCAATGGCCAACAGCACGGTGCCCACCGACATGGCGATTTGAGGAACCCAAAGCGGGGTCGCATCCTGTCCCTGGCTGATATCGTTCAGCTTTGCCGACCAGATGTTTGCCTTGATCGCATAGCGCGCGAACAGCGTCGCGATCACCGCCGCCACGCCATAGCACCAGATCTCGGCATAGCGGCGCCAGCTTCCCATCCGGCTCAGGAACAGTGTCACCCGGATATGCGCGCCGTGGTTAAGTGCATAGGCCAGCGCGAAAAACGAGGATGCCGCCATGCAGTACCCGGCATAATCGGTGCTGCCGGGAAAGACCGTGCCGGTCCAGCGCGCCGCCATTTGCAGGACGATCAGCACAAGGATCGCGATCAGGAAAAAGGCACCCAGAATGCCCCCCGCCAGATAGAGCGCATCAAGGGTTTTGCGTAACAGCCGCATGGGGTCTCCGAACTGTTCGAGGGGATGA
>JBCCHW010000052.1:0-18158 GCA_039028555.1 Pseudomonadota bacterium
GTTTCGTCGCCCTTGACCCAGCCGGTGTCGCCATCCTCGGCCTCGACCAGTTCCTCGTAGCAATGAACATTGGCCAGCGCCGTTTCGGGCATGTGCGCCCGGTCGGTCATGACGATATAGCCCTTCACGCAAGGCAAGTCGGCGGCAATCGACTCCAGCACCGGCAGGATGTCGGCATCCACGAAGATCCACTGATCCTCGGCATGGGTGATGATATAGGTCAGCTGTTCGCCGGACAGGCGCGGGTTCAGCGTGTGCAGCACGCCCCCGGCTCCGGGCACCCCGTACCAGATCTCCATATGGCGAATGGTGTTCCAGGCCATGCCGCCGATCACGTCGCCGGGCCGCACGCCCAGACGGCGCATCGCCTGCGTCACCCGTTTTGCGCGCGCATGGATCCCGGCCCAGGTCGCGCGGGCGATCGGCCCCTCGATCTGGCGGCACATCACCGGGCGGTCGGTATGGAACCGCGCGGCATGGTCGATGATCGTGGATGTGCGAAGGGGCCAGTCTTGCATCAATCCCAGCATCAGCGTCTCCCTAATACGCCTTTTGTCTTTCTTTTGTCCGACGTTATGGCGTGGTGGCGGGACGGAGGGAAGAGGAAGGATGCTCCCACCCTGCAAATTTAACAGCTAGACTGAGTAATATGGTTAAGTTGATCTTCATTTTGTTTGTTAGCGCGGTGTCAAACCTCGCGGCACATCCTGCCTCCCGGGTGAATGAGAACCGGGATTGGGTGATGTCTGAGTCGGACAGCCACGCTGGCCACGCGCCGCAGCTTGATCTGTTGCCGGTCAGCGCGGCCGGCATCGCCGGGCAGGCGACCCATGTGGCGGTGCAAAGCGGCGACTGGTTCGACCCCGCCACCTGGGGCGGCACGATCCCCGGCGACGGCGCGGTGGTGCAGATCCCCGCCGGGATCGAGGTGGCGTACAGCGACAGCTCGGACGCCAGCCTGTTTCTGGTGCGCGTCGATGGCAGCCTGACCCTGACGGCCGAGAACGGGATCGAGACCAAAATGGTCGTCGACACCCTGCTCACCGCCCCCGGCAGCGCGTTGAACATCCTGGCGGGCCGCGCAACCGACGGCACGGTCGACATCGTCTTTGCCGAGGCCGAGGCGGCGGTGGCCGGGTTCGAGGATACCTCGCCCGGCGACGGCGTGATCGGGCGCCATGCGTGGGATCCTGAACAGCTCTCGCTGGGCCTGGTGGCCAGCGGCGAGGTCACCATCCGCGGGCACGAGACGGCGGGCCACCTGCAATTGGTCGAGGGGCCCAGGGCCGGGGCCGCCACGCTGGTCTTTGATGCCTGGGCCGAGGGCGCGGACAGCTGGGCCCCCGGCGACCAGATCGTGGTCGGCGCGACCAGCTATCTGGGTTTTGCAGGCGCGGGCGGCACCTTTGCCGCGCAGGATGAAATCCGCACCATCGCCTCGATCGAATATGACGGCGATCTGATGATCGTCCATCTCGACACGCCGCTCGACTACGACCATGTGGGCGCCACCGAGCCTGAGAGCGGGGCCGAGCTGACCACCAGCGTCGGCAATCTCAGCCGCAATGTCACATTGTCCTCGGCGGTTGCCGACCAGAACGGCGACGGGCTGGCGGATACCGGGCTGTCGCTAGGCGAGGCGGCCGGGGCGCTCGACCACTATGTGACCGAACGCGGCCATGTGATGTTCATGCATAACGACGATGTCACGGTCGAAAACAGCTCCTTTTTCGGGCTGGGGCGCACCGACAAGTCCAGGATGCTCGACGATTACGTGACCAGGGACGAGGGGGCCGGCACCAGCTATGGCCATCGCCTTTACGAAGATAACGGGGTCACGAGTGTCTATGAGGCGGGCATCGACGTCGCGATCAGGACCGAGGCGGGCGAGATCACCAACCAGCGCGGGCGCTATGCGCTGCACATCCACATGGCCGGCATCGGCGAGGGCAGCGGCCACGACCATGGCGAGATGGATGCCGAGGGGGGCACGGTGGGCCCCTGCGCGCGCTCGGGCGACCCGATCTGCCATTGCACCGCCATCGACGAGGATGGCGATGCCAGGGTGGACTACTACCTGCATGATCTCGACGAGGACATCGATCTCGGCGAGCGGGTCGACACCGATGGCGATGGGGTCGCCGACGCGATCCGCTTGAGCGTCGCGGAACATGCGGAGACGGGATGCGACGCCGACACGCGCGGCGCCCGGATCAGCGGCAACGTCGTCTGGGGCTCGCCCGGCTGGGGCATCGTGCAGCATGACAGCCGCGCCGATCTGATCGACAACGTCACCTATGGCGTCACCGGCTCGGCCATCGTGTCGGAGACCGGCAACGAGGTGGGGCTGTGGCAGGGCAACGCGACGTTCAACACGATCAACGCGCGCCCGCTGTCGGGCAATGACGACACCGATGATTTCAACGACGATTTCGGGCATGAGGGCGTGGGCTACTGGCTGGCGGGCCGCGCGATCGAGGCGATCGACAATGTGGCTGTTTCCTCGGCCCGGGCGGGGTTCATGTACAGCGTCAACGGCGTCGGCCAGATCGATGTGCTGACCGGCGAGCTGGGCGCGCTCGGCGACATCAAGCACGGGGCCGAAACCGTGCGGGCCGAGGGTGTGCCGATCACCACCTTTGAGGGCAACCGGGTCATCGCCGCGCGCGAGGGGCTGCGCATCGTCACCGATCCGCTCGATTCGGTGCGCAAGTTCAACGATGCCTGGTCGGTGATGCGCGACTTCACCGCCTACGAGATCGCCAATGCGGGCGTCTCGATCACCTATTCCTCGAAATACATCTTTGACGATTTCCTGCTGATCGGGACCAAGCAAGAGGTGAACGACGACAAGAGCGGGGGGTTCTTCTTCAAGGTCTCGGTCGCCGATGTGACCGTGGCCAACAGCCATGTCGAGGGGTTCGACAACGGGGTGATCAACTGGTTCAAGATCGGCGACCGGCAGGAATACCGGCGCGGCTATTGGGATCCGCTCTCGCCCAGCGGGAACACCACGACCGAGGCCCATGAGGGCCAAGGCACCGCCCATGATATCGACAACCCGGCCCACAACCTGTGGAACCACAACCTGGTCGACGTGACCACGGCCAACCTCAACAGCCGCAACGCCCTGTTCGGCAAGACCATCGAGATCGACAATGGCGACGGCACCAGCGATGTCTATGCCGCGCGCGAGATCTGGAACACCGGCAATGACAGCGCGGCTGACGACCCGGCACCGCAGCGCGACCTCTCTATCGAGCTGCTCGACGACAGCGCCAGGGGCGGGCTCGTCGCGCTGTGGCGCGAGGATCTGGCCAATGCGGCGGATTACCAGACCGTGCTGGCCGAAAACATCCCCCTCGCCTATCAGGACAATGTCTATCTGAGCCAGATCCACTATGCCGATGGCAGCGGGGTCAGGCGCGGCAATTACCTGGATGCGGGCGACGGCATCGCCGACGATATCTGGTCGGGCACGGTGCTGGAGTTTGCCAAGACCGACAGCCTGGGGCGGCAGGTCTTTGCCTATGGCGATTTCGCGCCGCTCGACTGGCAGAGCGCGACCCGCAGCGTCACCACCAATGAAAAGATCATCTTTGCGCCCGAGATGATCGACGGGGTGCTGCAAAGCGAGGGCTATTACACCTCTCCGGGCATCGAGATGAGATTCGTCGCGATCCGCACGGTCTTCACCGACCGGCTGACGGGCGCCTACACCACCAAGGAGTTTCTGGTGGGGCTCGACCTCGCCTGGCCGGTGCCAAAGGGCGCGGTCAATAACGGGATCTATCAGGCCACCAAGGCGTCGATCATCGCCGACGGCTATGTGACCTTTGCCCATGGTGCGCCACGGGCCGGGGCAGACCCGGTCATCCCCTACACGCTGGCGCACAGGGATGCGACGCTCGAGGATCTTTCGGATGCCGACGCGCTCGCGCTGGTGCGTGAGGGCGAGACCGACGCGGGCGCGCTCTCGGACGGCCCGGACGAGCCGCCCGCCACCGGGGCGCAAGATCCGCCCGACAGTCAGGATCCCGCCGAGATGCGCGCGGGCGAGGGCGGCGACACCGCCGACGGCGCGTGGCTGCGCGCTGGCGCCCCGCCAGCCGAAGACGAGGAGGCGACCGCTGAGCCCACGCAAGCTGATTCGATCCGAGCCGGCGAAAGCGCGCCCGACGACACCACCCTGACCGACAGCGCAGATTTGCTGGTCGTCTGACCGCCCCCCGACCCCCAGATCCGCCCGGCGCCGGCGCTCATGGCTTGCGTCCCCGGGCCTTTTCTTACCTGCCGCAGACGCTTGCGAAAAAACGAACTGATCAAATTTGAACCGATCCTGCGAATTGTGCCCATTTTGCACTCAAAGTCGGTCATTCGTCTCAAAAAACTGTCTTATCCTTATCTTGCCACTAGCCACGTTATGGGGCAGGCTCCGGCCAGTTAAAAAAAACTTACCCAGAGGAAACCGTGAGGGCAGACTGAACGAACGTCAGGGAGACGACTATGAAACTCACCAAAATTTTCAGCCGCGCGGTCATTGCCGCCGGCGTCATGCTCGGTGCCTTCACCGCGCAAGCACAGGAGGCGGGCGGGACTTTTGTCTATATCGTCCAGCCTGAACCGCCATCGCTGGCCTCATATCAGTCGACCTCGGGCCCGATCGGCCTGGTCGCCTCGAAAATCTATGACGGCCTGTTCGACTATGACATCGAGCTCAGCATCGTCCCGGCGCTGGCCGAAAGCTATGCTGTCAGCGAGGACGGCAAGACCGTCACCTTCAACCTGCGCAAGGGTGTCACCTGGCACGATGGCAAGCCGTTCACCTCGGCCGATGTGCAGTTCACCGTGATGGAGGTTCTGAAAAAGATCCACCCGCGCGGGCCCAACTCGTTCCGCGAGGTGACCTCGATCGACACGCCCGACGAGCATACGGCGGTGTTCAACCTGGCAAACCCCGCGCCCTACATGCTGCGCGCGCTGGCGGGCTATGAAAGCCCCATGGTGCCCAAGCACCTGCTCGAAGGCCAGGACATCCGCGATGCCGAGCTTTCCAACAACCCGGTCGGCACCGGCGCGTTCAAGTTCGTCGAGTGGAAAAAGGGCCAGTACATCGTGATGGAGAAGAACGACGCCTATTGGGGCGAGGGCCTGCCCTATCCCGACCGGCTGGTCGGGCGCTTTATCCCCGACGCCTCGACCCGGACCGCGGCGATGGAGAACAGCGAGGTGCTGTATGGCGCCTATGGTGCGATCCCGAACATCGACGCCGTGCGCCTGCGCGACACGGATGGGTTCTCGGTCACGACCGACGGCTATTCGATGATCAACCCGATGGCGCTGATCGAGTTCAACACCACCAAGGCGCCGTTTGATAACCCGGCCCTGCGCAAGGCGGTGTCGTTGGCCGTCGACCGGACCTTCCTGATCGAGAACATCTGGTTCGGCTACGGCAAACCGGCGACCTCGGCCCTGTCGAGCAACTTCGACGCCGTGGGCCTCTACAAGGCGATGCCCAACTATCCGCCCAAGGCCGACACCGCGGCGGCAATCAAGCTGTTGGACGATGCCGGCATCAAGCCTGACAGCGACGGTGTGCGGGCCACGGCCGTGCTCGACGTCATCCCCTATGGCGAAGACTGGCGCCGTGCGGGCGAGTACCTGAAACAGGCGATGGGCGATATCGGGATCGCGCTGGAACTGCGCTATGAAGACGTGCCGACCTGGCTCAAGCGGATCTATCACAACTATGACTTCCAGATGAACATCAACTATTTCTACCAGCTTTCGGATCCGGTGCTGGGGGTTCATCGCCACTATGGAACCGACCAGATCCGCAAGGGGACGCATTTTGTGAACTCGTCGCAATATTCGAACCCGAAACTGGACGCGCTGTTGGCCGCCGGTGCGGTCGAGATCGACGCCGCGAAACGCAGCGAGATCTATGCCGAGATCCAGGAGATCCTGGCCGCGGACATGCCGGTCGTGAATCTCTTCGAGATGCAGTTCCTGACGGTCTACAACGACAAGCTGCACGACCACGCGACCTCGGCAATGGGTGCCTATGGCCCGTTCCAGAAGGTCTGGTTGTCCAAGTAATCCAAACCGACCCCGCGCCGGCCCCATGGGGCCGGTGCTTTCCTCAGGCAGGGTGACCCCATGAACCACTCCGCGAGACGGCTGCGCTATGTGCTCAAGCGGCTGTTGCAATCGCTGCCGATCGTGCTGGCGATCATCATCCTGAACTTTCTGCTGTTGCAGCTGGCCGAGGGCGACGCGGTCGACGTGCTCGCGGGCGAGGCAGGCTCGGCAACGCCGGAATACATGGCAGAGCTGCGCGCCAAATTCGGCCTCGACCAGCCGGTGCCGGTGCAATTGTTCATCTATCTCAAAAACGTGCTGATGGGGGATCTGGGCTATTCCTTCCGCCACGAGATGCCGGTGTCGGAGCTGATTTTCGACCGGTTCATCCCGACCCTGTTGCTGATGGTCTCGACCATCATCCTGGCGGTCGGTTTCGGCATCGTGCTGGGCCTTCTGGCCGCGATGGGGCTGAACACCTGGCGCGACACGGCCATCTCGATCTTTGCACTGCTGACCTATGCGACGCCGCTGTTCTGGGTCGGGCTGATGCTGATCGTGGTGTTTTCAATCAATCTCGGCTGGTTCCCGACCTCCGGGATGGAGAATATCGGGATGTTCTATACCGGCTGGGACCGGGTGGTGGACATCGCGCATCACCTGGTGCTGCCGACCATCACGCTCTCGCTGTTCTATCTGGCGCTTTACACGCGGCTGATGCGCGCCTCGATGCTCGAGCAGGCGGGGCAGGATTATGTGACCACCGCGCGGGCCAAGGGCCTGACCGAGCGGCGGATCATGTTCGTCCACGTGCTGCGCAACGCGCTCTTGCCGGTGGTGACCATGGCGGGTGTGCAGGTGGGCGCGCTGATCGGCGGCTCGGTCATTGTCGAGTCGGTCTTTGCGTGGCCGGGCCTGGGCATGCTGGCGTTCGAGGCGCTGTTTGCGCGCGACCTCAACCTGCTGCTCGGCATCTTTCTTCTCTCCGCGCTGCTGGTCGTCGCGGTCAACCTGGTGGTCGACATCATCTATTCGACCCTGGACCCGCGGATCGAGGTGGGCTGAGCCATGCTGGAATTCTGGAGACTTTTCTGCCGCAACCGCTCCGCCGTTCTGGGCCTGACCATCCTGGTGCTGGTCATCCTGATGGCGGCGTTTGCGAACTTCCTGTTTCCCGACGACCCCTTCCGCCTGGCGGGCAAGCCGATGTCGCCCCCGGGCGAGGGCGGCTTTCTGCTGGGCAGCGACTCGCTGGGGCGCGATGTGGCCTCGGGCATTGCCCATGGGGCGAAAACCTCGCTGTTGATCGGGCTGGTCGCGACCCTGGTCGCGGTCTGTGTGGGCGTGATCATGGGCGCGCTGGCGGGCTATTACGGCGGCTGGATCGACGATCTGCTGATGCGCACGACCGAGATGTTCCAGACCATCCCCTCGTTCATCTTCGCGATCCTCTTGGTGGCGATCATGAAACCCTCGATCGAGAGCATCATCATCGCCATCGCGGTTGTCTCGTGGCCCGCAGTGGCGCGGCTGGTGCGCGGTGAGTTCCTGTCGATGCGCAGCCGCGAATTCGTGCAGGCCTGTCATACGATCGGTATGGGCGATATCCGGATCATGCTGGGCGAGATCCTGCCCAACTGCCTCAGCCCCATCATCGTGATCGGCTCGCTGATGGTGGCGACCGCGATCCTGATCGAAAGCGGGCTGGCCTTTCTGGGTCTGGGCGATCCCAACATCATGAGCTGGGGCTTCCAGATCGGCGCGGGGCGCACGCTGCTGCGCTCGGCCTGGTGGGTCTGTACCTTCCCGGGCGTCGCGATCCTGCTGACGGTGCTGGCGATCAACCTGGTGGGTGAGGGCCTGAACGACGCCCTGAACCCGCGCCTGAGGGAACGCAAATGAGCACCCGCATCCTGAATATCCGCGACCTGCATGTGGCCCTGCCCCGGGGCAGCCAGCGCCCTTATGCGGTCGAGGCGGCCAATCTGCATCTCGACGAGAACGAGATCCTGTGCGTCGTGGGCGAAAGCGGCTCGGGCAAGTCGCTGACCGCGCGCGCGGTCATGGGGCTGTTGCCCCAGCCCCATGTGCATGTCGCCAAGGGCGAGATCGACTTTCTGGGCGAGGATGTGACCCGGGTCACCGACGCGCGCCTGCGCCAGATCCGCGGCTCGGAAATCTCGATGATCTTTCAGGAGCCGATGACCGCGCTCAACCCGGTGATGACCATCGGCGTCCAGATCGACGAGATCTTTCGCTTTCACGGCAAGATGCCCGCCAAGGAGCGGCGCGAGCGCGCCGTCAGCCTGCTCGACGACGTGCATCTGCCCGACCCCGCCCGCATCGTCGAGGCCTATCCGCACGAGCTCTCCGGCGGGCAGCGCCAGCGCGCGATGATCGCCATGGCCCTGGCGCTGGACCCAAAGATCATCATCGCGGACGAGCCCACCACCGCGCTGGATGTCACCACCCAGGCGCAGATCCTCAAGCTGATCAAGGACATGCAGGCGGCCCATAACACCGGCGTTCTGTTCATCACCCATGATTTCGGCGTGGTCGCCGACATCGCCGACCGGGTGGCGGTGATGCAGCATGGCAAGGTGGTCGAGGCCGGGCCGGCGGCCGAGGTGCTGAACACCCCCCAGCATCCCTATACCAAGGCGCTGATCGGCGCGGTGCCGAGCCTGACGCCCCGCCAGCCCCGCCCGCGCGCCGACGAACGCGTGCTGCAGGTGCAGGCGCTCACCAAAACCTATCGCAGCGGCGGCGGCTTTTTCGGCCTCGGCGAAAAGGAACGCGTGGTCCACGCCGCCAAGGAGGTCGAGATCGACCTGCGCCGGGGCGAAACGATCGGCATTGTGGGCGAAAGCGGCTCGGGCAAATCCACGGTCGCGCGCTGCATCGTGCGCCTGATCGATGCCGAAAGCGGGCGCATCCTGCTGGATGGCAAGGATCTGCGCCCGCTGGACCGCAACGCGATGCGCGGCTATCGGCCAAAGATCCAGATGGTGTTCCAGGACCCCTATGCCTCGCTGAACCCGCGCACCAAGGTGGGCCGGATCATCGCCCAGGGCCCGGTGATCCAGGGCAAGGACTCTGCCACCGCCGAGGCACGGGCGCGCGAACTGCTCGACATCGTCGGGCTCGACGGCAATGCCTATGACCGCTTCCCGCACGAGTTCTCGGGCGGGCAGCGCCAGCGCATCGGCATCGCCCGCGCGCTCGCGCTCGAGCCCGAGGTGCTGGTGGCGGACGAGCCGGTCTCCGCCCTTGATGTCTCGATCCAGGCGCAGATCCTCGAGCTGCTGGACGAAATCCGCGACCGCATGAACCTCTCGATGGTGTTCATCACCCACGACCTGCGCGTCGCAGCACAGGTCTGTGACCAGCTGGTCGTGATGCGCTATGGCGAAGTGGTCGAGGCCGGGCCCACCGGCGCCATCTTTGCCGACCCGCAGGACGCCTATACCAAGGCCCTGCTGGGCGCGGTCCCGGGCAAGGACTGGTCAAAGAAAAGCGATCTGGCGGCGATGTAACGCGGCCGTTTTGGGGGGTACGCCGTCGCGTCAGGCTCTCATCATGATGAGGTCCTGTGTGATCGCGTTGAAGAAAATGTAATAGGGTCGTGGCCTCTTCTGATCGATGGTATGGCCCTGGATCGTCAGCGTCTTGCCGGGCTCCCAATTGTTGATGAAACCACCGCATTTCTCCCGGCGCAGGAACAGCATGCCGGGGCGCGTGAAATCGGCAAACAGATTGCCATCGGCATCGCAATTGACCGGGATCGTTCGGTCCCCCCAGTGAACCAGATGCGGGTCAACTTTCAGGATAAAACCAAGATCTTTAACCTCCCTTCGTGGGATGCCCATATCGAACTGACGGTCCTTCCCAATGTTGAAGTGGAGTGGGGTGAGTGCGGCGAGCATCCAATTGTCCGTTTCTGTCGACGGGTACACCTGTTGCAGCCCGGGCTCCTCTGGAAGACGGTTCAGAAAATCGACCAAACGTTCAGGATCCACGTTGTCAAAGGCGCCAAGTCTAGCCCGATCTTTTGCCATCTCGAGCCATCGCTCGAGCTTGTGAAGATCGCTCCACTCTTCCTTCGGGAAAACATACACGCTCAGATCGACAACGAGTTCAGGGAACCCATCGGGCCATAGCGCTTTTTCCGTCTTTCTTTGCTCCAGTGCCGCCTCAAAGGCCTCCGGCGATGGAGGATGCTCCGGCACACTGAAACGAAAGGGAGAGAGGATCTTCAGCCGGTTGCCGGGGTTTTCGAGCGCCGTTTCCGAGAAGTAGTATTCGCCCCACATCCGCTCCTTGGGATCTGGCGCATCGACCCACAGAAAGCGCGGCAAATGCTCTTCGGGCGCCTTGAGTTCCTTCCCCGGTTCGACGCCGGGCACCCAGACATCCTGCCCCAACAGGCACCAGGTCCAACTGATCCGGATCGCCAACAGCCCGCCATCTTTGGTTGGCTCGCTGATCATCGTTTGGAAAGGCAACAGCTGTGTGGCCCAGGCGGAGGTGAGCGTGGCTTTCTCCTGTGCCGAGCACAGGATGGTGCGGTCGATCTCCATGACCTCGCCGTCAAAGGCCAGTGTCGCCTTGACGTTCAACAGATGGGTCAGGCCCGGGCGCTCCGGCGGGCGGTCGGCCCATGGGTTCAGCAGATACGCGAGGGTCAGGACGGCAATCAGGGCAAGCGCGCGGACGTCAAATCTCTTTGCAAACATGGCGCCAGTCTAGATCAAGTCCGGCTCTGACTGAACCAGTCAGATCCCAGGGTTTTGCTCAAACATCTGAGTCGGGACCAAAATTCTTTTCCAACCTGTTTCAGGTTGAAACGATTTTGGTCCAGGCAGATCCGGGTCGGTGTCAGTGGAAATCCCGGCTGGGGAACAGCACCTTGGCCTGCTCGCGCGGGTGGCGGGCGCGCGGGGCAGCGGCGGGGATCGGGCGCTTGCCCTCGTCGGCGCGGGGGCTGGCGGTATCGCCCGGCATGCCGAGCGCGTCGAGCCGGGGCGAGAGGTCGTCGACCCGCCAGGCGATCAGATGGGTCACGCCGCCCTCGCGCTGCCAGCGCCCGGTGATGCGCAAGAGCCGCCCCTGCATCACCGCCCGGCGGAACTTCTGATAGACCCGGTTCCAGACGATCACATTGGTGACCCCCGTCTCGTCCTCGAGCGTCAGGAAGATCACGCCCGAGGCGGTGCCGGGGCGCTGGCGGGTGATGACCAGCCCCACCGTCTGGGCCCGCGCGCGGTCGGGCAGGGCCCGGAGCTGTTTCGAGGTCAGGCCCGGCAGCCCCGCCTCGCGCAGCACCGCCAGCGGATGGGCGCGCAGCGACAGGCGCAGCACCCGGTAATCCTCGACCACCTCCTCGCCGCCCGTGGGGACCGGCAGACCGGGCGCCTCCTCGCGGATCCCCTCGCCCTCGGGGAACAGCGGCAGCGGCGCCGCGCCGCCCTGCGCGAGGGCATCCCACTGCGCCTCGCGCCGGGCGAGGCCCGAGGCGGCAAAGGCATCGGCGCGGGCCAGCTTGCCCAGCGTGCCGCGGGTGATGCCCGCCCGGCGCCAGAGGCTCTCGACATCCGGATAGCCGTTGGCGCGGGCGGCCGAGATCCACTGCCCGTCCTCCTCGCGCACGCCCTTGATCTGGCGAAAGCCGAGGCGCAGCGCGAGCGTGCCGTCGCTGGCAGGCTCCAGCGTGTTGTCCCAGTATGAGCGGTTGACGCAGACCGGGCGCACCTCGACCCCATGTTCGCGCGCGTCGCGCACGATCTGGGCGGGCGCGTAAAACCCCATGGGCTGGGAGTTCAGGAGCGCACAGGCAAAGACCGCCGGGTGATGGCGTTTGAGCCAGGAAGAGGCATAGACCAGCAGGGCAAAGCTCGCCGCATGGCTTTCGGGAAAGCCGTATTCGCCGAACCCCTCGATCTGGCTAAAGCACCGCTGGGCAAAGTCGGGCTCGTATCCGCGATGGACCATGCCCTGGATGAAGCGCTCGCGGAAACTGCCGATGGTGCCCGATTTGCGGAAAGTCGCCAGCGCCCGGCGCAGGCGGTCGGCCTCTTCGGCCGTAAAGCCTGCCCCGACGATGGCGATGCGCATGGCCTGTTCCTGAAACAGCGGCACCCCCAGCGTCTTGCCCAGCACATCGCCCAGCTCGTCCGAGGGAAAGGTCACCGCCTCCTCACCCCGGCGGCGGCGCAGATAGGGATGCACCATGTCGCCCTGAATGGGGCCCGGGCGGATGATCGCGACCTCGATCACCAGATCGTAGAAACAGCGCGGGCGCATGCGCGGCAGAAAGTTCATCTGCGCGCGCGATTCCACCTGGAACACCCCGACACTGTCGGCCTTGCAGAGCATGTCATAGACCTCCGGGCATTCGGGCGGCAGGCTGGCGAGCGTATAGCGCGGGCCGCCATGACGCGCGATCAGGTCAAAGGCCTTGCGGATGCAGGTGAGCATGCCGAGTGCGAGGATATCGACCTTGAGGATGCCGAGCGCGTCGATATCGTCCTTTTCCCATTCTATGATGGTGCGGTCCTCCATGGCCGCGTTCTCAATCGGGCAGAGCTCGTCGAGCCGGCCCGCGGTGATGACGAAACCGCCGACATGCTGCGAGAGGTGGCGGGGAAAGCCGATGATCTCCTCGACAAGCTCGAGCGTCTGGCAGAGCCGCCGGTCGGCGGGGTCGAGGCCGATCTCGGCCAGGCGCGCGGCCCCCACCGCGTCGCGCGACCAGCCCCAGACCTGCCCCGCCAGCGCGGCGGTGACATCCTCGGACAGGCCCATGGCGCGGCCGACCTCGCGGATCGCGGCGCGGGCGCGGAAATGGATCACCGTCGCGGTCAGCCCGGCCCGGTGGCGGCCATAGCGTTCGTAGATGTGCGGGATGACCTCCTCGCGGCGCTCATGCTCGAAATCCACGTCGATATCCGGGGGCTCGTTGCGGGCCTCGGAGACGAAGCGCTCGAACACCATCGAGATGGTCTCGGGCGCGATCTCGGTGATGCCGAGCGCATAGCAGACGGTGGAATTCGCCGCCGAGCCGCGGCCCTGGCAGAGAATCCCGCGCGACCGGGCGAAAGCGACGATGTCATGGACGGTGAGGAAATAGGGCGCAAAGCCGAGCTTGCCGATCAGTGTCAGTTCCCGCGCGACCAGATCGCGGGATTTCTGCGGCACACCGGCGGGATAACGCCAGTCCAGCCCCTCGCGGGCCAGGCGGGTCAGACGGTCCTGCGGCGCCTCGCCCTGCCCCTCGTCGGGATACTCATAGCTGAGCTCATCGAGGGAGAAACGGCACCGCGCGGCGATCTCGACCGTGCGGGCGATGGCCGCCTCATGGCCTGCAAAGAGCCGCGCCATCTCGGCGGGCGGGCGCAGGCGGCGCTCGGCATTGGGCAGCGCCCGGGTGCCCAGGGTCGCCATGGTGCAGCGCTCGCGGATGCAGGTGAGGATATCGGCCATGCGCCGGCGCGCGCCCCGGTGCATCAGCACATCGCCCCCCGCGACGAGGCCAAGCCCGGTGCGCCGGGCGAGGGCTTCATAGGCGGCGAGGCGGCGCTGATCGGCGCCATCATGACCCAGCGTGGCTGCCAGCCATGACTGGCTGGCAAACCGGCGCGTCAGCTGTTCCAAGGCTGCCGAGACCCCGCCCGCGCCGGGTGGCGACCCGGGTGCCTGTGGCGGGCCGAGCGGGTCCGGCACATGGAGGATCGCGAGCAGGCGGCTGGTGGCGAGGAAATCCGCCAGCAACAGCGCGCAGCCCCCCTTTTGTGCCCGGCGCTTGCCAAGCGTGAGGAGCCGGGTCAGCTCGGTATAGGCCGCGCGGTCGGGGACGAGCGCGGTGATTTCGATCGCCGTATCGGTGAAGCTGAGACGGCTGCCGATGATCAGTTTCGGCAACCGCCCGGGCGGCGAGAGCGGCTGGGCCCTTTCGGGCGGGGGCGCGGACGCGGGCGCGGGCGGGGGCGGCGGCGGCCCCTGCACCTGGCGCGAAGAGGGGTCGGTGCGGTGCTGCGAGCGGATCCGGGCATGTGCGCGCACATCGCGCCCGGTGATGTTGCGCGCCTTGCGCGCCACCGCCTCGCGCCTCAGCTCTCGCAGGTGGACATGGGCGCGCACCACCCCGGCAAGCGTGTTGCGATCGGTCACCGCGATCGCCTCGAGCCCCAGTTGGGCGGCACGCGCCACCATCTCCTCGGGGTGGCTCGCCCCGGTGAGGAAGGTGAAATTGGTGGTGGTGATCAGCTCGGCATAGCGCATGTTCTATATTTGTTCCTGTTTTTGCGAGTCGGCAAGGGCCGATCGCCCCCCTTGCCGCAGCGTCTTGAGAGCGTCGCAAATCTCGGCTATGTTTGGATCAGCATGTGAGCCGGGCGCCCGCAGCGCATATCCAATCCCGGACCGGACACAGGCAAGGAGGACGCGTTCTGAGCGCAGAAACCCCCGTGGGACATCCCACTCGACGCCCGCAGCCTGCGATGGCGACAGGTGTCACAGGTGCCGCCGAGGCACCGCTTCTCGACCTGATCATCTCGACCCTCGACGACGACGGTGCCCAAGACATCGTCACCATCGACCTGGCCGGCAAATCGGCCGAGGCCGACCATATGGTCATCGCCTCGGGCCGCTCGACCCGCCATGTCTCGGCGTTGAGCGAAAAGCTGATCGACAAGCTGAAATCCGCGCTTGGCCGCCGCGCCCATGCCGAGGGCAAGGCGACCGCCGACTGGGTGCTGCTGGATGCGGGCGATGTGATCGTCCATATCTTCCGGCCCGAGGTGCGGGCGTTCTATCAGCTTGAAAAGATGTGGATGACGGCGCCGGACAAAACCGCCCGCCACGCCTGATGAAGCTGACAATCGCGGCCATCGGGCGCCTGACGCCCGGGCCGGAAAAGACGCTGGTCGAGGACTATCTCGCCCGCGCCGGGGCCGCTGGCCGCCCGCTGGCGCTCGGCCCGGTCGGTCTCACGGAAATCGATGAACGCAAGGCCCGCAGCCCGGCCGAGCAAGGCGCCCGGCTGATCAGGGCGGCGGGCAGCGCCCATCTGATCGCCCTCGACGAGCGGGGCAAGGCGATGAGCAGCCCCGAGCTTGCCGGCCTCCTGCAAAGGCTGCGCGATCAGGGCACGCCCGAGGCCGCCTTTGTGATCGGCGGCGCCGACGGGCATGACGGGGCCCTGCGCGCACGGGCCGACCGGTTGCTCAGCTTCGGGCCCATGGTCTGGCCCCATATGCTGGCACGCGTGATGCTGGCCGAACAGCTCTACCGCGCGGTCTCGATCCTCGGCGGCAGCCCGTATCACCGGGCCTGAGCCGGTCAGCCAGCCCCATGGGTCGCGTCAAAGAACGCCCGCTCCAGCGCCACGGCCCGGGTGAAATCCGCCGCCATCGCCGCCCGCGCCGCGTCGTCGGAAACTTCCCAGGCCTGGTCAAGCTGATCGCGCAGATAGGCGACGACCCCCTCGAACCCCGCGCCGGAATGCAGCGTGATCCACTCGCCGAAGTAAAACGGCAACCGCGTGTCGGCGGGCGCATGGGGCGCGGCCCAGCTCAGATAGCTCCACTCCGCCACGCAAAGCACGGCGATCATCCGCCCGTACCGGCCCGAGGCCGCAGCCTCTGCCATCAGGTCGCGAAAGGCCTCGGTGGCAGGCAGCAGCCGGGGCGCGACACGGTCGGCCTCGGGCACCTCCAACGCGTCAAAAGCGCGGTGAAAATAGGTGTTCTCCGGCCCGGTGATCACCGCCAGAAACTGGGCGAGCGGCACGCTGTCCGCCAACGAGGGCGCCGCCGCGATCGCGCGCGCCGCAAGCCGAACGAACCCGTCGATGAAACTGAAATCCTGCACGAGATAGCGCACCATCACCGCACGCGGCAGGCTGCCCGCCGCCAGCTCGCGGCAAAAGGGATGATCCACCACCGCGGCCCAATCCTCATGACAGGCATCGCGCAAACGATCACTGGTACGCATGTCTCCTCCCCTTGGGAACATCGGCCAAACACCCAACGCCACCCGACCGCGTCACGCCTGCCCCGCGCGCCGCGTCCCAGCGGGGACGCGGGCATCGGCGCATGCGCGCCCGCCGGGCGCGCATTCCGCGTGGTGCGTCAGGCTGCCTGGGCGAGGTTGCGCAGCACGTATTGCAGCACGCCGCCATTCTTGACGTAGTCGATCTCGACCTCGGTATCGATCCGGCAGAGCAACTCGATCTCCCTGGTCGTCCCGTCGCCATAGGTGATCGTCGCCGTGCAGGTCTGGCGCGGCGTGATCTCGCCGTCGAGATCGGCGATCGAGACGGTTTCCTCCCCCGTCAGCCCCAGCGATTTGCGGGTATCGCCGCCGGTGAATTCGAACGGCAGCACGCCCATGCCGACCAGATTGCTGCGGTGGATCCGCTCGAAACTCTCGGCGATCACCGCCTTCACGCCCAAGAGCGCTGTGCCCTTTGCCGCCCAGTCGCGCGACGAGCCGGTGCCGTACTGGCTGCCCGCGATCACCACCAGCGGCACGCCCTGGGCCTGATAGGCCATCGCCGCCTCGTACATCGAGGTCTGGCCCCCGTCGGGGCCCTTGGAGTAGCCGCCCTCGACCCCGTCCAGCATCTCGTTCTTGATGCGGATATTGGCGAAGGTGCCGCGCATCATGATCTGGTGGTTGCCCCGGCGCGAGCCATACGAGTTGAAATCGCGCGCCGGCACCTGATGGTCGAGCAGGTAGACCCCGGCGGGGTGCTCCTTTTTAAAGGATCCCGCGGGCGAGATGTGGTCGGTCGTCACCGAATCGCCCAACAGGGCCAGGATCCGCGCGCCGTCCACATTGGTGATCTCGCCCACCTGGTCGGTCATGCCCGAGAAATAGGGCGGGTTCTGCACATAGGTCGAGGTGACCGGCCAGTCATAGGTCAGGCTCTCGGTGGTCTTGATCTCCTGCCACTTCTCGTCGCCCAGAAAGACATCGGCATACTTGGTCTGGAACGCTTCGCGCGTAACGGTCCGGGCGACCAGATCGGCGATCTCCTCGCTCGAGGGCCAGAGATCCTTCAGATAGACATCGTTGCCGTTCTGGTCCTGGCCCAGCGCCTCGGTGGTGATGTCGATATTCATGCTGCCCGCGATGGCATAGGCGACCACCAGCGGCGGCGAGGCGAGGTAGTTCGCCCGCACATCCGGGTTCACCCGGCCCTCAAAGTTGCGGTTGCCCGACAGCACCGAACAGGCGACCAGATCGCCCTCGTTCACCGCCTTCGAGATCGCCTCGGGCAGCGGGCCCGAATTGCCGATGCAGGTGGTGCAGCCATAGCCGACCAGGTTGAAGCCCAGCGCGTCGAGATCGTCCTGCAGCCCGGCGGCCTCGAGATACTCGCTCACCACCTGGCTGCCCGGCGCCAGCGAGGTCTTCACCCAGGGCTTGCGGGTCAGGCCCAGCGCATGGGCCTTGCGCGCCACCAGGCCGGCGCCGATCATCACATAAGGGTTCGAGGTATTGGTGCACGACGTGATCGCCGCGATCACGACCGAGCCGCTCTCGACGGTAAAATCCTCGCCCTCCACGGCGACCCGCTTGCCAAGGGGGCGGCTGAATTCGGTGTCCATATGCCCGGCAAAGGTGGGCGCCGCCTCGCGCAGCAGGATACGGTCCTGCGGGCGTTTGGGGCCCGAGATCGCCGGTTCCACCGTCGCCATGTCCAGCTCGAGCGTCGAGGAATAGACCGGGTCGTAATCGGCGCCGCGCCAGAACCCGTTCGCCTTGGCATAGGCCTCGACCAGCGCGATGCGCGCCTCATCCCGGCCCGAGGTGTGCATATAGCGCAGCGTCTCGTCATCCACCGGGAAAAAGCCGCAGGTGGCACCGTATTCGGGCGCCATGTTGCCGATGGTCGCCCGGTCCGCCAGCGGCAGATGATCAAGGCCCGCGCCGTAGAACTCGACGAACTTGCCGACCACGCCGTGGATTCGCAGCATCTCGACCACCCGCAGCACCAGATCGGTCGCGGTCACGCCTTCCTTCAGGGCGCCGGTCAGCTTGAAGCCCACAACCTCCGGGATCAGCATCGA
>JBCCHW010000053.1:0-17916 GCA_039028555.1 Pseudomonadota bacterium
ACGGCGAATGTGCAACTGCAGGTCGGCGAGTATGTCGAGGAAGGGGACCCGGTGCTGAGCCTCGTCGGCAGCGACGCCGTCTGGGTGGTCGCCAATCTCAAGGAAACCGACCTCACCCATCTCGCGCTCGGTCAAGAGGCGCGGCTGACCGTTGATGCCTATCCCGACATAGAATGGCGGGCGCGGGTTTCCTCGATGTCGCCCGCGACCGGCGCGGAATACGCCCTGCTGCCACCGCAGAACGCGTCGGGCAATTGGGTCAAGGTCGTTCAGCGGCTGCCGGTGCGGCTGGATATCGAAAGCGTCCCCGGCGCGCCGCCGCTTCGTGCCGGGATGAGCGTCTCGGTCCGCATCGACACGGGTCATGTCCGGCCGCTGCCCGAGATCCTGAACAGCGCGCGCGCCTGGATCGCGCCCGCAACAGGCAGTTGAGCAGCCAGTCACCCGCTGCACCGGACGCGGTGCCGGGCCTTTTCCGGCAGGCCATGCTGCTCGCCACCGTGACCTTCGTCACCATGCTCTATGCGATGACCGTGACCATCGCCAACGTCTCGCTGCCCCAGATGCAGGGCTCGCTGTCGACAACGCCGGACCAGATCGCCTGGATCGTGACCTTCAACATCATCGCAACGGCAGTGGTGACCCCGGTCGCGGGCTGGCTCTCGGTCAGGTTCGGGCGCCGGAGGCTGATGATCTGGGGCATTGTCGGTTTCGGTGTCGCATCGGTTCTGTGCGGGCTTGCGGGTTCGGTCGCCGAGCTTGTCGTTTACCGAATTGCCCAGGGTGCCTTTGGCGCGCCGCTTGTGCCGCTTTGCCAGGCAATCATTATCGAGGAGTTCGACGAGAAGGTCCGCACCCGTGTGATGTCGATCTGGGGCACCGGGGTGATCATGGGCCCCATCATCGCCCCTGCAATCGGCGGCGTGTTGAGCGAGGCCTATTCCTGGCGCTATGTCTTTTTCATGCTGGTGCCGTTCACGGCGGTGGCATTGGCCGGTGTGCTGATCTTCATCAAGAAACGCACGGCTGACGCAGCCACGCCGCGGCTCGACTGGACGGGCTTCCTGGCGCTGGCGGTCGCGATAACCGCGATGCAGCTCACGCTTGATCGTGGTGAGCGCGCCGGCTGGTTCGCAAGCGACGAGATCCTGATCTATGCCGGGACCGCGCTGGCAGCCCTCTGGGTTTTCGTCATTCGCAACTCGCAGTCCTCGAACCCTTTCCTGAACACCGCCTTACTGCGCGACCGGAACTTTGTGGTCGGCCTGATCCTGATTTTCATCTTTGGGATGCTGAATTTCACGC
The DNA here is from genome assembly GCA_039028555.1 of Pseudomonadota bacterium. Classification (GTDB taxonomy): domain Bacteria; phylum Pseudomonadota; class Alphaproteobacteria; order Rhodobacterales; family Rhodobacteraceae; genus Thermohalobaculum. The sequence continues at coordinate 1,306 of JBCCHW010000053.1, forward strand.
CGATCACGCTGTTGCCTACCTTGTTGCAACGGGTTCAGGGCTATCCCGATTCGATCATCGGCCAGATCCTGTCGGCCCGCGGCGCGGGCACCTTCATCGGTTTTGCGGCGCTTGTGTTCCTCGGCAGGCTCGACCCGCGCATTCCCATGGCGGCAGGCCTGGTGCTTCAGGCTTGGTCGGGCTGGATGATGTCGGGTTTCAACGCGTCGGTCAGCACGCAGGATGTGCTCTGGGCCTCGGCGATACAGGGACTCGGTGTCGGCCTCGTGTGGGTCCCCCTCAGCATCGTGACCTTTGCGACCCTGCAAAAGCACCTTGTGCCCGATGGAACGGCAATCTTTCACCTGTTGCGCAATCTGGGCAGTTCGATCTTTATCTCTGTCTCGATCGCCCTGGTGATCCGGCAGACCAAGATCAGCTATGCCGAGCTTGTCCCCCACATCTCGCCCTTTGCCGAGGCGCTGCGGATGCCTGGCGTCGAGGCGTTGTTGGAGCTCGACACGCCCGAAGGTCTGGCCCAGCTCGCCGCGGAGGCTGGCCGCCAGGCAACCATGATCGGCTATATCGACGGATTTGCCATGTTCGCCATCGTGGCCGCCGCCGCCATTCCGCTGGTGGCCTTGGTCAGAACCCATGCGCCCACCTAGGCGCGCGCGGGGCGACGCTCATGCCGAGATCAGCGCCCGCCGACCGGGGGCGGAACAGGTGGGCCCCGGTCAAACCGGCCATGGCATGAAACTCCGCGCCTGATTGATCCATACGCCGGTTTCGTGCGTAACAAGCTCAAAAGGTGTAATCCGAACAAGCCCGACGACCGGCGGGCCCACCAGATGACGATAGATCGAGGACCATCCATGGAATATGCTGCCGCCTATCTTGCCTCTCTGCTGTTGTTTCTGATCATCGATCTGGCCTGGATAAAGACGGTCATGCGCCCGATCTTCGAGCGGAGCCTTGGTGACTTCCTGCTCCCCGATCCACATATCGGCGCAGCCCTTGCCTTCTTTTTGTTGTATCAGGCGGGGCTTTTGTATTTTGCGGTCATTCCAGCGGTCGCGGCGGAATCGTGGTCGCTCGCGGCGCTGCACGGTGTGCTGCTCGCCATCATCGCCTATGGCACCTACGAGACGACAAATCTCGCAACCTTGCGGGGGTGGACGTTGAAAATGGCAGCGATCGATGTGGCCTGGGGGTGCACGATTTCGGCGATTTCGGCGGTCGCGGGGTATTTCGTGCTGACATCGCTCGCCTGAGGCGGCGCTCTCCGAAACCCTAGCCGGGCCCGCGGTGGCCGGGTTCCAGGCCCTCGATCAGTTCCTGCGCCGTCAACAGCGCTGAACCGCATCCGATCAGAACCGGCGGCAGCGCCAGCCATTCCAGTGACCAGGCAATGCCCGACCGCTCGTTTTCGTGCAGGGCGGCGGTCTGCAGCATGGCCGCGTTTCCGGCGACATAGCGGGCCAGCGTCACCAGACGCTCGGCCCCCACGGGATTGCTTTTGTGCGGCATGGCAGACGAGCCCCCGCCAGGCGCGCGGATCTCGCCAACCGGTGTCTGCGCCATGATGGCCACATCCTGACCCACCTTGCCGAGCACGGTCGCAAGATCCAGGCACCATGAGGCGACAGCCCCGATCGCCCGGCGGTCGGTATGCCAGGCCTCGCTGGCAAACGAGAGCTGCAGGTCTGCCGCCATCGCCTCGGCAATCGCCTTGTTGTTGCGCCCATAAGCCGCCTCGCGCAGGCCGATCGGACCGCCGAGCTGCAATGGAAAGTGATCGGGCGCCGTATCGGCAAGCCCTTGCAGCGGCGCAACCCATGTCCGAACCCGGTCACCAATCGTAAAGGGCAAGGCATCCTGATACCGTGTGCGCGCCATGGCGGGCAATGCGCCTTGCGCGCGGATCAAGGTTTCGAGCTGCACCAACAGGGCTGAAAGCCGCGTCTGCAAGATCGCGATGACCCTCTTCATGCGGATCATCAGCGCGGTATCCACCGCATCCTGGCTGGTTGCCCCCAAATGAAAGCGCGCACCATGCAGCGGACCGATTGCGGCCCGCATCTGGCGGACGAGTTCAGGCACGATCACGCCATCCCGGCGCATCCCTGCCGCCAATGCCTCCTCGTCCAGTTGCGGATCTTGGCAAGCCGCCACAATCGCCGCCAACGCCTCGGCATCAATCTCCCCAACCGAATGCTGTGCCTTGGACAGGGCGCGTTCAAAGGCCAGTATCGCCGCGCGCTCGGCCATGGGCGCGAAGAGGCATGACACCTCGGCGTCTTCCAACAGGTACGAGGCATCACCCAGTTGCAGCCCGGTCGACGAGCTCATGACGGCACGTCGCTGATTGGTGAGACTTGATCAGACATCGAAAAACACCGTCTCCCGATCCCCGCGCATGCGAATGTCAAAGCGATAGCGGTGCGGCCCGATCGCCTTGGCGATCAGGGTCGGGCGGCGGGAGGGCGGTACGGCGGCCAGGATAGGATCGCCCGCAGTCTCATCCTCGGGAAAGTAAATCCGCGTCACGCAATGGTTCAGCAATCCGCGCATGGTGAGAATGACCGCGATGAACGGAGCCGCGCCGGGCGCGGTCGCCCCGGGCTTGATCGTGTGGAAAAAGAACCGCGTGTCGCCACCTGCATCGGCGGGCCCACCGCTGCCCGTTGCGAAACGGCCATAGCCGGTAAAGCCGTCATTTCGTGGTGCTGTGGCATACTGCCCGGCGGCATCCGCCTGCACCATTTCGACCATCGCGTCGTGAACCGGCGCGCCCGCGGCGTCAAAGATCTGTCCTTCGATCAGGATCCGTTTGCCGGTCACATCGGGACCGGCCAGATGGTTCGTATGAATCTCGCGCAAGGGATACCCATAGGCACCCGGCGTCAGACCATAGGCGAAAAAGGGCCCGACCGTCTGACTGGGGGTCGGCCCCTGAGTGGGCGGCGTTGGTCGCCCGTCGGGGTAGCAGAAATCGTAGGCGCCACCGCGGTCATCCACATCCATTGAACCGAAACCAGGCATATCAGCCATGATCGCCTCGCTCCTCAAACGGCGTCGCGGCGCCACCTGCCAGCGTGATGTCGAAGCGATAGCAATGGGCCCAGTTCGGAATCGTCTCCTCCATCGAGAACCGCGCGATCAGCCGGTTGCGCACGGCGGCCTCCGCTGTCGAGTTGAAGATCGGGTCATAGGGCAGCGTCGGATCGCCCGGGAAATACATCTGGGTAATCAGACGCTGGGCAATTCCCGCGCCAAAGATCGCGAAGTGAATATGTGCAGGGCGCCAGGCATTCCGGTGATTGCCCCAGGGGTAAGAGCCCGGTTTGATCGTCACAAATCGATACTGCCCATCCGGGCCGCTGATCGCGCGCCCCGCACCGGTGAAGTTGGGGTCGAGCGGTGCGGGGTGGCTCTCCTCGCGGTGGATATAGCGCCCGGCCGCATTGGCCTGCCAGATCTCGATCAACGCGCCGGGGATCGGACGCCCGGCTTCATCGGTGAGCGTGCCCTCGACCAGAATGCGCTCACCGATCGGGTCGCCATTGACCCGGCTATTGGTCGTCAGATCCGCCTCACCCGCGGGCAGGGGCGGCCAGACCGGCAGGAGCGAGAGCGACCCGTCCCATTCCGGCACTTTGACAGGCGCCTGCCCCGGGCCGCGCTGGGTCGAGGATTTGTAATCGGGAAAGATCGCCGCGGGCATGTCCTGCCACTTGCGGCCCATTGGTTCAGGCATCGTGCACGCCTCCCTCGCCGGTTTGCGCAAAGACCCGTTTGGCGATCTTCAAGGCGTGATTTGCACGCGGAACACCGGCATAAACCGCGACATGCATCATGAGCTCGGCAACGTCGTCGGGGGTCGCCCCAGTGTTGAGGGTCGCGCGCAGGTGCATTTCCAGCTCGTCGTCCTGCCCCATCGCGGCCAAAAGCCCAAGCGTGACGATCGAGCGTTCCCGCAACGAAAAGTGCCGCCCCGACCAGACACCGCCCCAGGCGCCAGCGGTGATGAAGGACTGGAACGTCTGGTCGAGCGGGGTCGCCTGCGCCAGCGCGCGGTCGACATGGGAATCGCCGAGCACCTTGCGCCGGGTCGCCATGCCCTTTGCGGTCGCGACCTCACCGGGCTGCTTGGCGAAATCATGCTCTTCGGTCGCGGCCAGGAACCGGGAGATGAGGGTGGCGCAAACCTCGGGTTGCTCGACCGAGGGGATGTGACCGCAAGCCGGGATCTCGTGACAGGTGGCCCCTCGGATCAGCGCGGCCAGCGACCGGACCAGCGCGGGCGGGGTCGCCAGATCGCCCTCCCCCGCGATGCAAAGCGTCGGGATGTCAATTTCCGAGGTCGTTTCGGTGAGATCTGAATCGCGGATCGCGCAACAGGTCGCGACATAGCCAGCGGCGGGCGTACGTGTCAGCATCGCGCGATACCCCGCCAGCCTTGCCGGTGACGCCTGGTGAAAGGGCGGCGTGAACCAGCGCTGCATCACCGCGTCGGCCATGGGCGCGAGACCGTGTTCTTCGATTGCGGCGATCCGGTCGTTCCAGATCTGCGGCGGGCCGATCTTGGCCCCGGTATTGCACAGCACGAGCCCCTGCACCCGCTCGGGCACACGGGCGGCGACTGCCTGGGCGATCATGCCGCCGACAGAAACGCCACAGATGACAAAGCTCGCCAGGCCCAGATGATCCGCAAGCGCAATCAGATCTGCGGCATGATCCTGAATCGTGATCGGCGCCGTCGGCATGGCCGACAATCCGTGCCCGCGCTTGTCATAGCCAATCATTGCATAGCCCGCAGGCAGGCGCTCGACCACATCATCCCAGATGGTGAGGTCGGTACCCAGCGAGTTGGAAAAGATGACCGCTGGCCCGCGAAGGTCACCCGACACGCGATAGCGGATCGTTGTGTCGTTTATCTCAGCGAAGCGCATTGCCGTGTCCTCCCCATGCCGGTGTTTCTGCTTGTAGCCTCATGCGAGCACATCCTCAAACGGCAGCCCGACATAGTTCTCGGCAATCGAGGTTTTTGCGGCCTCGGACGAGGCGATATAGTCAAGCTCCGCCACCCGCATCCGGCGCCCGAAAGCGTCGTCATCCTCGAAGTCATGCAACAGCGTGGTCAGCATCCACGAGAACCGCTCGGCCTTCCAGATACGGCGCAGCGCGACTTCTGCGTATTGCTCGATACCGCGGGCATTGCCGTTGTTAAACCAGGCCGACAGGGCCGTTGCCAGATACCGGACATCGCTGATCGCCAGGTTCAGCCCCTTGGCGCCTGTGGGGGGCACGATATGTGCCGCATCACCGGCGAGGAACAGGCGGCCAAGGCGCATGGTCTCGCAGACAAAGCTGCGCAGGGGCGCGATGCTCTTTTCGATCGCCGGGCCAGTGGTGATGGTGCGCGAAACCTCCGGGCCCAGCCGCAGTTTCAGTTCGTCCCACAATCGCTCGTCGGGCCAATCCTGCAGCCGGGTATTGACCCCGCACTGGATGTAGTAGCGCGACCGGCTGGGGGAACGCATGCTGGCAAGCGCAAATCCGTTGTCGGAGTTTGCATAGATCAGTTCATCCTGACAGGGCGGCACATCGGCGAGGATCCCGAGCCAGCCAAAGGGGTAGACCCGCTCGACCTCGCGGCGTTGCCCGGCCGGGATCGCCTGGCGCGAGGGGCCGCGAAACCCGTCGCAGCCAGCGATGAAGTCGGCCTCGATCCGGTATGCCCTGCCGGCCCGCTGAAAAGTCACGGCGGGGGTGTCGCTCTCGATCCCCTCCAACGCGACCCTATCCACCTCGTGGTACATCTCGGTCGCGGCGGCGCGGTGGGCGTCCATCAGATCCCGCGTGACCTCGGTCTGCCCATAGACGGTGACATGACGCCCGATCAGATCGTCGAGCGCAATCCGGAAGGTCCGGCCATTGACGGCAAGATCAAAGCCGCCATGGCGCAGGCCTTCGCAGGCAAGGCGCGCGCCCAGCCCCGCACCGGTCAGCACATCTACGGTGCCCTGCTCCAGCACGCCGGCGCGGATGCGACCCTGGACATGTGCCGCGCTCTGACGCTCGACAAGGACCGAAGAGACACCCTGCAACCGCAAGAGCTGTGAGAGCAACAAGCCCGAGGGGCCGGCCCCAATGATCGCGACCTGTGTTCTGAGTGTCTTTGTCACCCGATCCGCCATCGCCACCACCCTGCCTGAGCGCCCCCGCACAGCCCCGATACGCAGGCAGGGGCAAAGGCCCGCATGCTGAACCCCATCACCTCGGCTATCATCGCGCGCCAATACCCGCCATGGACGATTGGTGCGAAGATTTGTACATTCGACGCATAACCACATGAGGTGCCGGTCGATGAATACCCCACAGCGCGACTTCGTGCCCAGCTTCCAGCTTTATGGTGAGCCAGCGAGCGCCACGCTGCCGGACCTCATCCACTTTGAAACGCTGAAGGACCGCAGCCAGTTGCATGACTGGCAGATCAAGCCGCACCGTCACTATGGCCTCTGCCAGATCATGCGGTTTGAAACCCCCAATGTCCGCATCGATCTTGATGGGAGATCCATCCGCACGCGGACTGCCACACTCCTGTTCCTGCCCCCAAAGGCCGTGCATGGCTTTCGCTTCATGCCCGATGTCATTGGCACGGTGACGACAATTCCCGCCGAACTGCTCGGCGCGCAAAGCCCGGGAACCGAACCTGTCCTGCTGGAAGGCGGATCCGACGGGTTCGACCGCCTCATCTGGTTGCTGAACGAAATGGCCAGGGAGTTTCACAACCACCACCCCTATCGCGACCGAGTCATCCGGTCGCTCGCCGAGCTTGCCCTTAACTGGGTCGAGCGCGCGCGCCTGGGTGCCGCGGCCGAGCGCTCGATCGATGTCACCAAGCAGAATTCGGATAAACGGCTCGCCCGCTTTACGGCTCTGATCGAGGAAAACTTTGCCCGCAACTGGAGCACGGCGGATTACGCCGATGCCATCGGCATTTCCAAGGCACAGCTGACCCGCGACTGCAGGGCGGTGATGGGCAGCAGCCCCTTGCAGCTCATCCATGCCCGCATCGTCAAGGAGGCGAACCGCAAACTCGCCTATACGCCCTGGCCGGTCTCGCAGGTTTCCGAGGCGCTGGGATTCACGGATATGGGGTATTTCAGCCGCTTTTACCGCAAGTGCACGGGCACGACACCAACCCAGTACCGAGCGCGCATCAAGGCATTGATGATGAAGCGCAATTGAACATTGCGCGGTCTTGACAGCCATGATCGGGCGAGAGCAGGTTTGACGCGTACCTACCCTTGATCGTCCGAAAGTCCGCAATGCGCCCCGAGTCAACATCCCCTGATCAGATGACCACCAGCCCCGCCGCCTGGACCGGCGCCGAGGCGGCGCGCAGTGCTGCCTGGATCTATCAATTGAGCACCGATGAGATTTCGGCAATCGAGGCGGGAATTGACGGGTTTGGGCGCGCCGACCTTGCCTGGCAATCGGCGAGCCGTTCGACGCTGCCCCTCGAAGGGCTGGGCGCGCTCTTTGCCCGCGCCCGGGCCGAACTCGAAGAGGGGTCGGGCCTGTTTCGCATCCGGGGTCTGCCCGTCGCGCGCCTGAGCCTCGACCAGATCAAGGCCTTCTACCTCTCGTTCGGCGCCCATATCGGGCAACCCGTCTCGCAATCCATGCACCGCCAGTTCATGATGGATATCGAGGACGAGGGCGCGAAATCAAAGGATTATGGGGTCATGAAAGCGGGCGGCAGCGGCGCCGAGTTCCGCTCCTCCCGCGCCCGCGCGTTTTCCACCGGGCGGCTGCGGTTTCACACGGACCGGTGCGACGTGGTCTCGCTGCTTTGCGTGCGTCAGGCGGCCGAGGGCGGACATTCGAAAATCGCGAGCGCTGTCGCCATTCACGACGCGATGCTGGAACGCGCGCCGGATCTGCTCACCGAGCTCTTCAAACCCTATCCCCGCAGCCGTTTCGGCGAGGAGGCGCGCGATGCCTCGACCCACTACATGCTGCCCGTCTTTGCAATGCGGGCGGGCAAGTTCACCACCCATTACTCCCGCACCTATATCGAGGCGGCGCAGGCGAACGCACGGGTGCCCCGGATTTCCGAGGCACAGGTCGCCGCGCTCGACATGCTGGATGCGCTTGCCAACGAACTCAGTTTCGAGATGACGTTGCAGCCCGGAGATATCCAGCTGTTGAACAACCATGTCGTCTATCACGCCCGCGAACCCTTTGTAGACAATGCCGATGCGGGGAAAAAGCGGCTGCTCTTGCGCCTGTGGCTGGCAATGCCCGACAGCCGGGCTCTGCCGGAAAGTTTCAGGGTGCTGTTCGGCGACACCAGCCCGGGCGCGCTGCGCGGCGGGATCTGGCCGGCGGAAAGTGCCTATCAGGTGAACGCCTGATCCGGCTTCTCAGCCCGGATCAAGGATCGGAGCCGCCCCGAATACCGCCAACGCGGGATTACTCGACGATCAGGTCCACGTTGCCGTTGTCTTCGCTGATGCCGGTGATCGTCAACCGCTCGACCCCCTCGCGGGTAAACAACAGGCGTGCAAGCGGGTTGATCAGGTTGCTTTCGACCCGGTTGGCAATGCCGCGCCCGCCATCGATCAGCTCGAAGGTACACAGCGCCATCAGATTGGCCAGGGCATCTTCGGCGATGACCAGCTCGACATTATGCTCTTCGCGAACCGACTTGATCACCCGCTCGACCACCGCGTCAAAGATCACCACCGAACTGCGCGGATTGATGAACTGGAACGGCACGATGTTCTGCCCCAGGCGGTTCATAAGTTCCGGACGCTTGAGATTAAAGCGGAAATGGTCGCCGACCGCGCGGGTCAGCTTTTCTTCGAGCACATCATTGGTATCGCAGGGCAGCACGTTCTGGCCGGAGTTCGACGCGCGGTCCCCGCCCACAATCCCCACATTCGAGGTGAAGATGATCAGCGATTCGGAAAAGAACCCCGTCTCGCCACGGGAGTCCGACAGACGCCCGTCATCGAGGATCTGCAGGAACATGTCCAGGACACGCGGATGCCCCTTTTCAATCTCGTCGAACAGGAAAACGCTGAACGGGCGTGACCGCACCGCATTCACCAGTTCACCGCCGTTTTCATGCCCCGGCTGCCCCGGGGGCGGTCCGATCAGACGCCCGATCGAGGCTTCGCTCATGAACTCCGACATGTCGAAGCGATTCATGGCGGTTTCATCGCCGAACATCACTTCGGCCACGGCCTTGGCCAGTTCGGTTTTACCGACACCGGTCGGTCCGACGAAAAAGAGGACACCGCGCGGGCGGTTGCCGCGGTTGGTTGTCTGCGCCCCCGACAGGCCCATGACCGAGCGGATCAGGATGTCATAGGTCCGCTCCAGCGCCCGTGTCTGCCCCTTGACCCGGCTTTCCAGCACAGCTTTCGAGGCGCCGACCCGGGTGCGCATCACCGGCGATGTCCACGGGTTGCGCGTGGTGCCCAGGCGATAGCTGCGCAGCGCCTCGCCAATATCAGCCAGCCCGATCCGCTCGGAGGCCGCAAGCTCGATGATGCCGAGCATATCCATCAGCATCATGCCCTCGCAGCGCACGGCAAACTGCTCGATGCGCAGGTCCTTCTCGGCATCGGTATGGCCCGCGTAATCATGCAGCCCCTCGGCCAGGATCCGCATGAAGGTCATGCGGTCTGCCAGATCCGGCTGTCCGATGATCATGCCGCGCAGGCCCGGATTGCGGGCAGAGAACCACTCCGGCAGGTCACCCGGGCGATCCACGACCCAGAAAATCGGATTATGCGGCGGGCAGTCAGCCATCCCCTGCGGGCGCATCGGCGCGGGCGCCCGCGACGCCTTGTCCATCGCCACAAAGAGGCGGTTCACCTCGTCGCTGTGATCACCGACCATCACCGAGGCATAGTCGATCATCAGCGCCATGGGCACGCGGCTCTCGTTGATCACGCGTTCGGCCAGATCGGTAAGCTCCCCGGGCGTGCGCGCCACTTTGCCAAGCTCGAACCCGTATCCGGCAAGCGTCTCGCCGATCTTGGGGTCGCATTCGGGGTGCAACCGCAGCCCCTCGACCGGATCATGGACCAACAGCGCCGTGCAGGCATTGCGCTCGATCGTGCGCCAGATCGCGGTATCAAAGGGCACGAACTCGATTTCGGGCCCGTTGAGAACAGGATAAAGGTCGCGGATGTTCCCCGAGAACACAAACTGAGAGCGGATGGCGAGGCCCGAGGCGAGCTCACCAAACCAGGCAGGCGCGATATATTCGGGCTGGGTGCCCGGCTGATACTGTTGGCCGTCCAAAGGAAATCTCCCGTCTGATGGCGACCTGAACGCCGTGATTAAACGCGTAGATGCCCATTCTCGTCAAGATTTCAAGCTAAACACCAATCATGGCGGGGATTTGGCAAGGTCGAATTTATGCTCAAATCGTCCCGGTAACGCGTCTACGCGGCCACCCCGTCGGGCGATTGCCGGCCACGCCGGTTGAGCCAGTGATGCGCCAGCGCCAGCTTTTCCCGCGCAGGTTCGGTCAGCACAAAGGGATAGACGTCGTTCAGCCCCATCGCGCGCGTGATCTGGTTTGTGGCCACACCCAGATCGATCGCCAGATGGATCAGCGCGTCGGAGTCCCGCGTCTGATAGGCATCATCCGGCAACGGGCGCGACGATGGCCAGACAAGGCCAACGGCCATGGCGCTGTCGACCAGATCGGTCAGATGCATCATGTGGGCAACCGTCTCGGCCCAGTCTTCGTGGGGATGCGCGCTGGCATAAGGCGTGATGAACTGTTTCTTCCATCCTTCGGGCGGCCCTTTGGCATAGTGCCGTTTCAGGGCGTCGCCGTAATCGGCGGTTTCATCGCCGAAGATGGGGCGAAAGCTGGCGAGGAACCCGCCTTCGTCGCTCAGGCGTTCGAACAGGAAATGCGCCAGTTCATGGCGCAGATGGCCCAGCATGGTGCGGTATTCCTCGTCCAGCATTTCGCGGTTCTTGACCCGGATTGCGTCGTCGGCCTCGGCCACGTTCAGCGTGATGACGCCGTTCGCGTGGCCCATGACCACGCGCTCCTTTCCCTTGCGCGTCCGCTCGGACTTGAAGTGAATGACCGGCAACTGGCCGGTATCGTCAGGCCCAAACCAGCCCCAGCGCGCGAGGGTCGCCAGCACCCAGCGTTTGGCGACCTCTCCCTCGGCCCAAAGCTCCCGGTTCGGCTCGATCCCGAGATCGGGGATCACATCGGTGATCTGGCAGCTGTGGCACAGGTTTTCCTCGTGGTCGTCATCGACCCAGTTGCACCCGATGCGATCGCGGTTCGCGCAGGTCTGAACCTCGGGGACAAAGGCATCGTGGGCGGGGCTATAGACAAGCTCGGCGCCGCAGCTGCCGCAGGTGGAATTGCGAAAATAAACCGTGCTGTCGCAGGAAGGACACCCGCAAAGACGCATCGCCGCCCCCGTCTGCGGCCTGAAAGTCGCTGGCCCAAAAGTCGCTGGCCCAAAAGTCGCTGGCCTGAAATCCGAATGATCATGTCTCGCGCTTGTTGCCGTCAAACAAATGACCGGCGCGGTCGCCACCGCCAGAGAATACCGGCCCCGCGCTTGCCCGGGGCCGGCTGTTGGTGCCGATACCTCAGCTGAGGTCGAAGCGGTCGAGCTCCATCACCTTGGTCCAGGCCGCCACAAAGTCGGTCACAAAGGTCTCTTTCGCATCGTCGCAGGCATAGACCTCCGACAGCGCACGCAGCTGTGAGTTCGAGCCAAACACCAGATCAACCGCCGTGCCGGTCCACTTCACCGCGCCGCTGGCCCGGTCGCATCCCTCATAGAGGTTCTCGCCGGCCGGTTTCCACTCGGTCCCGAGATCAAGCAGATTGGCAAAGAAGTCATTGGTCAGCGCGCCCGGTGTCTCGGTCAGAACCCCGTGCGAAGACCCGTCGGCATTGGTGCCGAGCACCCGCATGCCGCCGATCAGCACGGCCATTTCCGGCGCCGTCAGGGTCAACAGCGCCGAGCGGTCGATCAGCGCTTCGCCCGGTGTCCGCACGCCTTCGGCATAGTAATTGCGGAACCCGTCCGACATCGGCTCGAGCACGGCGAAGGAGTCGACATCCGTTTCTTCCTGCGACGCGTCCATCCGGCCCGGCGTGAAGGGGACATCGACGTCGAACCCGGCCGCCTTGGCCGCCGCTTCGACACCGGCAACACCGCCCAGCACGATCAGATCGGCATGCGAAACCGCTTTGCCACCTGTTGCCGACCCGTTGAACTCGGCCTGAACCGCTTCCAGCTTGGCCAGCACATCGGCCAGTTTGGCGGGCTGGTTCACGTCCCAGTCCTTTTGCGGCGCCAGACGAATGCGTGCGCCGTTTGCGCCGCCGCGCATGTCCGAGCCGCGGAAGGTCATTGCCGAGGCCCAGGCGGTCGACACGAGGTCGGAAACCGAAAGACCCGTCGCGACGATCTTTGCCTTCAGCGACGCCACATCCGACGCGTCGATCAGCGCATGATCGACCGCGGGGATCGGATCCTGCCAGATCATCGGTTCGGCGGGCACTTCCTTGCCGAGACCGCGCACATAGGGGCCCATGTCGCGGTGGGTCAGCTTGAACCATGCCTTGGCAAAGGCTTCTGCGAACGCGTCCGGGTTCTCGTGAAACCGGCGCGAGATCGGCTCGTAGACCGGGTCCATGCGCAGCGCGAGATCGGTGGTGAACATGATCGGCGCATGCTTTTTCGACGGGTTCGCCGCATCGGGCACGGTGCTGCCGGCGGCAGCATCGGTGGGGGTCCACTGGGTGGCGCCTGCGGGTGATTTGGTCTGCACCCAGTCATAGCCGAACAGCGTGTCGAAAAAGCTGTTGTCCCAGGTGGTGGGTGTCGGGGTCCATGCCCCCTCGAGCCCGCTGGTGATCGCATCACCGCCCTTGCCGGAGCCAAAGCTGCTCTTCCAGCCCAGCCCCATATCCTCGAGCGCCGCGCCCTCGGGCTCGGGGCCCACATGCTCGCCGGGATCGGCGGCCCCGTGGGCCTTGCCAAAGGTATGGCCGCCCGCGATCAGCGCGACGGTTTCTTCGTCGTTCATCGCCATCCGGCCAAAGGTTTCGCGGATATCGACAGCGGCCGCCAGGGGATCGGGGTTGCCGTTTGGCCCCTCGGGGTTCACATAGATCAGGCCCATCTGGACAGCGCCCAGCGGATTGGCGAGGTCGCGTGCGCCGCTATAGCGCTCATCGCCCAGCCATTCGGTTTCGGGGCCCCAATAGATGTCCTCTTCGGGCTCCCACACATCGGCACGGCCACCGGCAAAGCCATAGGTCTTGAAGCCCATGGATTCGAGCGCGCAGTTGCCGGCAAAGATCATCAGATCGGCCCACGAGATCTTGCGCCCGTATTTCTGCTTTACCGGCCACAGCAACAGCCGCGCCTTGTCGAGATTGGCATTGTCGGGCCAGCTGTTGAGCGGCGCAAACCGCTGAGTGCCCGAGCCTGCGCCACCACGCCCGTCCAGCGTGCGGTATGTACCGGCACTGTGCCAGGCCATGCGGATGAACAGCGGGCCATAGTGGCCGAAATCCGCCGGCCACCACTCCTGCGAAGTGGTCATCAGGTCAAAGACATCCTTGCGAAGCGCATCGAGATCCAGGCTCTTGAACGCCTCGGCATAGTCGAAATCCTCGTCCATGGGATCTGCCATGGGCGAATTTTGTTGTAGCACCTTCAGGTTCAACTGGTTCGGCCACCAGTGAATGTTCGCCATGCTGCCGGTTGCAATATGGCCATGTACGACAGGGCATTTGCCTGCAGTGTCGTTTGGAGCTCCGTCCATTTCTTCCTCCGATCGTGGTCTGCGTCAAACTGTGTTCTTCGTGGACATGGGACCCGGTCAGCCCTGGTTGGGGGGCGGGACCCTCAGAATCTGTGGGTACAAATCAGGATTAAGGGCCGTGTTCCGCCCTCTTCAAGTGGCGATGCGGTGGCGACCGGCGGGCGGTGGAACCGCCGCTGCCAAATGAGCACGGGCAGGTGTGCGTCACCCCGCGCGACTCCGTTAGGCTAAAGGTACGGCACAGTGCTGGTGGCATCCGCTGCTTCCTGACTTCGCTGGAACGTTTCTAACAGATGCACCCCATTGGTTTAAGGACGAATTCGTGATCGTTGCGATAGGAAAAACTTATCGACCCCGTGGGCACGGACCGTGTTTCGTGAAACAGCGAAGCCCGCCCGCCCGCGCCGTACCCCGCGCCCCGGCACCCGATGACCTGGCCACGCACACCGTCTCGGGAACATTCCGCGTTAGGAAAGACATCCAGACCCCCTATATAACCCGCAACCGGGATCCGGCTCAGCAAAGGACGCGTCATGGACACAGGCACCGCAGTGGCGAAACAGGCGCATCTCTATCGCATGGAAATGCCGGGTCACACCTGCCCCTACGGCCTCAAGGCCATGGACCTGCTGGCGCGCAAGGGTTTTGACGTCGAGGATCACCCGCTCACGTCAAGGGAGGCGACCGAGGCGTTCAAGACCGAGCATGGCGTGTCGACCACCCCGCAGATCTTCATCGGAGGCGAGCGGGTCGGCGGATATGACGCGCTGCGGGGATATCTTGGCGACCCGTTGCCAAAGCCGGGCACGGTGAGCTATCGCCCTGTCATCACCGTGTTTGCCGTCGCCTTCTGCATGGCGCTGGCCGCCCATTGGGCCGCGACGCAACAGCTGTTCGGTTTGCGGGTCATCGAGTGGTTTATCGCCTTCAGCATGTCGATCCTGGCGATGCTGAAGCTGCAGGATGTCGAGAAGTTCTCGACCATGTTCCTGAACTACGACCTCCTCGCCCGCCGCTGGGTGCCCTATGGCACGATCTACCCCTATGCCGAGGCTGGCGCCGGCATCCTGATGATCGCAGGCGTGTTGCCCTGGCTCTCGGCCCCCATCGCCCTGTTTATCGGCACAATTGGCGCCGTCTCGGTCTATCAGGCGGTTTACATCGAGCGGCGCGAGCTGAAATGCGCCTGTGTCGGCGGCGACAGCAATGTGCCGCTTGGGTTCTTGTCGATGACCGAAAACCTGGCGATGGTCGGCATCGCCCTCTGGATGATCGTCCGCGGAGTACTGGGCAGCTAACCCGCGGCTGTCACCCATGATATAGTCGACGTCAATTCGCCGCCGAAAAGGCCTCGAACACCGCGGCATCATTAGGGAGATAGAAATGAATTCAGCCGATCTCACGATTATGAACGCAATGCCATTCCTGTTCTGGGCAAAGGGCGTCGATGGCACCTATCTATGGGGCAACAAAACCATCAACACCTTTGGCGGCGGTTCGGTTGTTGGCAAAAGCGATTACGAACTGCCCTGGGCAGACACCGCCGATGCCCTCGTCGCCCATGACAATCTGGTGCTCGAAAAGGGCGAAGCCGACTTTATGCACGAAGTCGTTCATCAGTCTTCCCAGGGTGAAGCGACGCTGAATGTCTGCAAGTTCCCGGGCGAGTTGGACGGGATACCATGCACGTTCGGGGTGTCTTTTGTGATCCGGGATTAAAGCCGCACGGCCGAGCGGGGCGCGGGCCCGGGCGGCCACAAGGGCACTTTCAATTACCGCGCGAACGCGGCTCGATCGACGCGGCAACCTCCAGAAGGTGCGGCAGGATCTCGGCATGGATCCGGTCCCAGCTCCAGTGATGCGACGAGACAGAGCACTGGATCGACGAATACGCGACCCCGTCCTGCCCCTTGATCGCGGCGGCGATGCCTGATCTGTTCAGGATCATCTGATCCTGCGTCGTGGCATAGCCCAGTTTCGCCGCCCCTTCGATCTCCGCTCTGATCTGGTCACGGTCCTGAACCGTTTCCGGCGTGAAGGCGCCCACCGTCCAGGTTCTGATCGCGTCTTCGCGCTGATCGGCGGGCCAGGTCGACAGCATCGCCCGCCCTGCCGAGCAGCTCAGGGCGGGCAGATGCCGCCCCGGCAGGGTCGAGGAGAACGGGCTGCTGCGGCTCGGAAACCGGCTCACATAGATGATATGATCTCCCATCATCTCGGCCAGCGCGATGGTCAGGTCGAATTTCCTGGACAACTCGATCATCTTTGGCATGGCGAGCGCGACCAGCGGATCCGACCAGTAATAGGCGTAAGCCAGCTTGAGCCACGCCCGCGAGGGGCGAAAGCGCCGAGTGACCGGATCCTTGTCGAGCATCCCCTCGACATACAGCGTGTTCGCAAGGCGCTGGGTCGCGCTTTTGTCCAGACCCGTGCGCTCGGCCAGTTCGCCCAACGACATTTCGATGTGCTGCGCATCAAAGGCATGCAAAAGGCGCAGACCCTTGGCAAGCGATCCGACATAAAGCGTGTTTTGCCTTTCCCTCAATTCACGACCTCCCTATTCTGGCTCGAGCCAATTCGCGCTTGACTCGTTATATTGTCGGGTAATTAGATAAGTTACATCATAATTGGCGGTATCATATATCGATATTGCCGGGCGTGGAAAGAGCTTCGATACAACTCGGTTCAGCATGGGAAACAGCATGGCACTTTGGAAATTGGCATCTGCCGCGACAGCGGCATCCATCCTCGTGGCGGGGGCCGCGCAGGCTGACA